>JBIOEJ010000045.1:0-40674 GCA_044445965.1 Hyphomicrobiales bacterium | reverse complement strand
TTATAGCCGGCGACGCTCGAATCCACCGACAGCCAGTTCTCGCCGTTGAAGGAGGCCGAGGCCGCGATGCTCCTGAGCTGGCCCTGCAGCGCGGTGATGTCGGTCTGGATCTTGGACTTGTCGATACCCGGCTCCGCCGCCGTCACCAAGTCGGACTTGATCTGGTCCATCACGCTGATGGTGCTGGTCAAGGCGGAATTGGCCACGCCGACCGTGGAGGCGCCGAGGTTCAACGAATCCTTGACGGCCGAGAGGGCGCCATTATCCGACCGCATGGTGGTCGCGATCGACCAGTAGGCGGCGTTGTCGGAGGCGTTCGACACGCGCAGGCCAGTCGAAATCTGACCTTGCGTCTGCTGCAGGCTCTTCTGCGTCAGCGCCAGCGCCTGGAGCGCGGTCATCGCCGACATGTTGGTTAAAATGCTGCTCATCTGCCTATGTCCCTAGGGTTACTCAACGCGATTGGGGGACATTCCGGATTGGCGCCGGTAAGGCAGAGCGGCGTCATGCCCTTGGATCGCCCCGTGAGGATGATCCAATCTGCCATGCGAGCCAACCTAGCCCGTCAGCCTTGCTCAATCCTTAAGCGGAGAAATAACCTCAGGAGTATGACCTGATAAGACTACCGATCAGTAAATTCCATCCGTCGATCAGGACGAAGAACATGATTTTGATCGGCAGCGAGATCACCGAAGGCGGCAGCATCATCATGCCCATCGACATGGTCAGCGTCGCCACGATCATGTCGATGACCAGGAAGGGCAGCGCGATCAGGAAGCCGATCTCGAAGCCGCGTCTCAGCTCCGAGACCATGAAGGCCGGGACCAGGAGGCGCAGATCGACCGTCGACCGGTCTTGCGTCTGGAAGCTCCCCTTGGCGAGATCATCGAACAGCTTGAGGTCCTTGTCGCGAACCTGGGAGAGCATGAATTCGCGGAAGGGCTCGGTGACCTTGGAATAGGCTTCCTGCTCGGTGATGGTGTTGTCCATCATGGGTCTTAGCCCCGAATCCCAGGCGCGGTCGAAGGTCGGCGCCATGACATAGAAGGTCATGAACAGGGACAAGCTGATCAAGATGAGATTCGCGGGCGCGCTCTGCAGCCCGAGCCCCGAGCGCAGGAACGAGAGGGCAACCACGAAGCGGGTGAAGCTCGTCACCATGATCAGGAGGCCGGGAGCAACCGACAGCACGGTCAGGAGGGCGACGAGCTGGACGATGCGTCCGCTGACCGTGCCGTTGCCGGCCGGAATGAGCGTGCCGAGATCGGGAGCTTGCGCGGCTGCCGCCGTCACCGACAATGCCAGCAGCGCGACGGCGATGGCGGCTCGCCTCATTGCACCACCAGTGTCTGGATGATCAGCTCGCGTACACGCCCTTCGGTTCTGATAGCCACCCGTTCATTGAGGTCCTCGCGCAGTTGTCGCAAGCCGGCCGCCCCCTCGATCTGCGCCAAGGTCAGGGTTCTCAAGAAGGCCAGGATGTCGCCGGTGATCTCGCCCGTCAGCACGTCCGGGATGGGCGCGGCCTTGGTGTCGCACACCAGGGAGACTTCGAGCCTGATCCAGGTGTCGCGCGGCTCGGCGAGATTGGTGATGATCGGTGGCAGGTCCTTGAGGTTGGTATCGCCGACATAGCGCGAGGCCGAAACGGGCTCGTCCGCCTTGGCCTTGGTCTCGATGGCATTCTTGACTGTCGAGACAACCTGGATGCCGTAGAGCCCGCCGGCCACCAGGGCGAGGACCGTCATGAAGGCAATCGCGCCGATCGTCTTCGGCATCGACTGGGGGGCCTCGTCGAGCTTGGGAGGCGGCGGCGCGGCAAGCAGCGCCTCGGTATCGACCGGAACAGCGGCTACAGCCAGATCGTCTCCCCTCGCCATATCCGAGAGCCCCTCAGAACGGCCTGAAGGCGTCGTAAGTCTGCTGCCCCCAGGCCGGTTGCTGGACTTCGGTGAGACGGCCGCGACCGCCATAGGAGATCCTGGCCTCGGCGATCTTCTCGTAAGGAATCGTGTTGGCGCGCGAGACATCGTCCGGGCGCACGATGCCGGCGACATTGAGCAAGCGCAGCTCGAAGTTCACGCGCACTTCCTGCGACCCGCTGATGATCAGATTGCCGTTCGGAAGGACATCGGTGACGACGGCCGCGACCTTCAGCTGGATCTTCTCCGAACGGTCGATCGAGCCCTGGCCGTTGGATGTCGAGGTCGAATTGGCGTCGAAATTCCCACTTCCCTTGGTCGACTTGGTCTTCCAGCCGAACAGGAAATCGAAGCCGGTCGAGACCTTCGAGTCCTGGGTGCGGTCGGTGGTGTTGCCGAGCGTCGCCTTTTCGTCCATCGAGATCGTGACCGTCAGCGTATCCCCGACCCTCGAGGCGCGCAGATCGCTGAAGAGATTGGCCCGGCTGTTGTCGAACAGGGACTGCCGCCCGCTCGGGATCGAGGCCGGGAAGACGCTGCCAGTGTTGGGCGGCGTATAGACCTGGAGACCGGAACCGACAGGCGTCATATGCGGCTGGCGGCCGATGTCGCGAATATCGGTTCCGCAAGCCGCGAGCAGGACGAGGCAAGAAGCCGCGAAGAGGGGCCGTGCCATCATGATTTCTTTCCCTTGGGGGAGGCCGGCGGGAGGCCGGCCATGGCGTCGGTCAGGCGCGCCGCCCGTCCCGCATCCATTTCGTTGAGGATCGCTCCCGCGGAGCGCGCATTGAGCTTGGCCAAGATCGCGGCCGCGGTCGCGTCCTCCATCACCGCGAGCTGGGATGCGGCGGCTTCCGGACGCATGCGCGAATAGATCGCCACCACATTGTCATCGGCTTTCTTCTGGAATTCCTCGCGCTTCTGCAGCCAATCCTTGTATTCGGCCTGCTTCGCGTCGAGCTCGGAGATGCGTTGCTGGAGTTGAGCCTCGAGCTCGGTCAGGCGCTTGGCTTGCCAGGCGAAGCGAGCATCCGCCGCGGTCGCCGCGATATTGGAGCAATAGAGCTGCGCTTGCGTCGGCTGAGGCGGCGTAGTGGCAGCCGGTAAACCGGCCGGCTTGAGCTCGGCCTTCTTCGGCTCGACGGTCGCGGGCGGCAAGCTGACGATCGGCGGGATGGAAGGCTTCGCCTCGGCGGCGGCCTTCGGTTGCTCCGGGGTCGGGGCCGACGCCTGCGCCGCGGGAGCTTTGGGCGCCGGCTGGGCCGCCGCCGGCCCACCAGGCGCCGCTGCGGCCGCGCTCGGCGCGACGGCCGTCGGATTGGCGGGCGCCTGGGCGGCGACGGCGTGCCCAGCGGCTGTCTGGATCCCGGTTTGCCCTTCGCCTCCTTGCACGGCGGCGGGTCTCCCATCCGGCAGCTGCGCATTCGGAGTGCTCGCGCTCTGTGCCTGCCGCGGTGGTCCATGCTTCTTCGCGACCTTCTTGACGGTCGGATGCAGGTTCAGTGGCTTTGTCCCGGCCTCCGGCCTCTTGCCGTCGACCCCCTGGGCAAACGCGGACGCGCTCGCCAGCGCGAACAAGGCCATGAGAAGGCCGATCCTGGTTCGGGAATAGGCGGAGTTCATGGCGGCGCGGCCGGTTCCTGCGGCGATTAGCGGCGAATTTGACGATCGAAGCTTGTGTCGGGCTGGCGAGCGTCGCGCGAGACCCATCTCATTCAATGACGAGGTCGGCCTGAAGCGCGCCCGCTGATTTGATCGCTTGAAGAATTGCGATGATGCCGGTCGGTTTGAGGCCGATCTGGTTGAGCCCGCGCACCAAGGTACGCAGGTTCGTACCACGCAATATGGCGATCTGCCCGCCCTGCTGGTCGGCGTCGACCACGGTCGATGGTGTAACGACGGTCTTGCCCCGCGAGAAGGGTTGCGGTTGCGAGACTTGCGGAGTCTCGGTGACCCGCACCGTCAAGCTGCCATGGGTCACGGCAACGGTCGAGATTTGCACATCCTGTCCGATGACGACGGTTCCGGTCCGCTCATCGACCACGACGCGCGCCGGTGTGTCGGGCTCGACGGTCAAATCGCCGATCTCGGCCATGAAGCGAGGGGCGGAGACGCCCGGCGGCCGGATCAGCGATATGGTGCGATAATCCTGCTCGCTCGCCACCCGCAGCTTGTAGAAACGCGAGGCGTAGTCGTTGATGGCATCGGCGACGCGGACGGCGGTCTTGAAGTCCGGGTTCCTGAGTTGCAGCAGCATCGGTCCGATATCCCGGAAGCGGCCGGGAATCTCGCGTTCGATCAAGGCCCCGTTCGGGATTCTGCCGGCCGTCGGCACGCCCTGGGTGAGGACTTCGGCCTGGCCGGCGGCGGAAAATCCCGAAACCGAGACGGCGCCCTGCGCGACCGCATAGGTCTGCCCGTCGACGCCGGTAAGCGAGGTGAGGATCAGCGTGCCGCCCATGAGGGAGCTCGAATCGCCCAACGAAGAGACGGTCACGTCGATCCGCGAGCCGTTGCTGACGAAGGGCGGCAGGTCGGCCGTCACGATGACTGCCGCGACGTTGCGCGTGCGCAGGGCGTCGGTGCGGACGTTGACCCCCATGCGGTCGAGCATCGATTGGATCGCCTGCTCGGTGAAGGGAGCGTTGCGCAGCGTGTCCCCGGTGTTCTGCAAGCCGACGACCAGGCCGTAGCCGACCAACTGATTATCGCGCACCCCCTGCAACGAGGAGATATCCTTGATGCGCACCGATCCATTGAGGCGCGGACGTGGAACCTCGCTCTCGGCCCGGCGGCGCAATTCCGCGATTTCCGCCAGCGCTTGCTCGAGCCTCGCATCGGCGACTTTTCTTTTCACCGCGGGGCGATTGGCCGGCGCCGGCCCTGGCCGCGCGTCGACATCCGCGGCCGAGGCGCAAGTGCCGCCGCCCATGCCGACGAGGCAGAGACCGATCAGCAGGTGAGCCAGGCGCATCAGCTATCGCTCACGCGAACCGATCCGTCGCCCTGGACCGTGCCGGAAACGATGAGCCCGCTTTCGGGGTTGCGGACCTTGACGATATCGCCGACGCTGCCGGCCTGCAGAGCCGTGGCGTAGGTCGTGATCGTAAGGCCCCCCTCCTCGAACACCACCTTGACCTGGGCGCCGTTGGCGACGACTCGGGGCTCGGTCACGCCGATGGTCGGGATCGGCTTTCCGGGCAGCAAGGTGCGCCGCGCGAGCTTGCCGATCAGCGCCGCTCGATTGTCGATCACGCCGCCGCTCACGAGCGGGTCGAGCGAGAATTCCCGATCGACCAGAAGGCTGTCGCGGATCACGTCGCCCGGGTAGATGACGATCGTCGGGACCGGCAAGGTGAGGTCGGCGGCCGAGAGCGGCCGAGGCGCGATCAGCAAGAGAGGGAGCGCAACGGTCAGGCGAGCGGCCTGGAGGAGATATCGGACCGTGGTCATGCTGATCGCTCCTATGGGATCAGCGAACGTCCGTGATGGTCTTCGACATCTGATCGGCCGCTTGAATGACCTTGGAATTCATCTCATAGGCGCGTTGAGCGGCGATCAGATCGGTGATCTCCTTCACGGGATCGACATTCGAGCTCTCGAGATAACCCTGGCTGATGGTGCCGAACCCGGGATTCCCCGGCACGTCGACGATCGGCGCTCCCGACGCCGCGGTCTGCCGATAGAGATTGCCGCCGAGCGGGGTGAGGCCGGCGTCATTGGCGAAATTGGCGATGGTCAGCTGCCCGAGCTGCTGCGGGGCAGTCTGGCCGTCGAGCGTGACGTTCACGATGCCGGACTGGCTCACGGTCACGGCGACGGCATTGTTCGGGATGATGATCGGCGGGGTGACCTGATAGCCGTCGACGGTGACGAGCTGGCCGCTGGCGTTCTGATTGAAGGCGCCGGCGCGCGTGTAGAGCGTCTCGCCATCGGCGCCGATCACCTGGAACCAGCCCCGGCCTTGGATGGCGAGGTCGAGCTGATTTCCCGTATTGGTCAGCGCGCCTTGAATATGCAGGTTGCGGATGGCGGCGGTCCGCACGCCGAGGCCGATCCGTGCGCCTTCCGGAATGGTGTTGTCCTGCCCGCGATTGGACACTCCCGGCAGGCGCTCCGTCTGATAGAGGAGATCGCTGAACTCGGCCCTGGCGCGCTTGAAGGCGGTCGTGTTGATGTTGGCGATATTGTTGGCGATCACTTCCAGGTTCTGGTTTTGAGCATTCATGCCGGTCGCGGCGATGGTCAGCGCTGTCACTCTACTCTCCTCAAATGGCCATGCGGCTGATTTCTTGATAGGCGGAGACGACCTTGTCGCGGATGGCGATCGCCGTCTGCAATGTCTGCTGTGCGTTCATCACCGCCTCGACCACTTGCTGCACCGAGGCCTTGCCTTCGATTCCCGAGATCGCGGTCGCCTCCCCCTTCTTCAGCGTCGTGACGGCGTCGCCGGCGACTTGGGTCAGCATCTCGCCGAAATCCATCGGCGCGCCGGCCGCCGATGGCGCTGCCGCAACGGGGCCGCCGGAGCCGACGGCGTCCAGCGGCGATGCCGGAGCGAGCGCGGAGAGGATCGGTGCGATGGCGGGGATCATGATCAGCTCTTCAACAGGTCGATGGTCATCGAAACGAGATCGCGCGTCTGCTTGATGACCTGCAGATTGGCTTCATAGGAACGATTGGCCTCGCGCATATCCGCCATCTCGACCAGGACATTGACGTTGGGGAGCTTGACGAAGCCGTTCTGGTCGGCGGCAGGATTGCCGGGGTCGTGCTCGACCCGGAACGGCGCGCGGTCGGAGCCGATATTCTTGACGTGTACCAGCTGCACGCCGAGCGCCCGATTCATCTCGCCCTCGAAGGTGATCGTCTTGCGCGCATAGGGATCGGAGCCCGGCGTCGCCCCGGTCGCTTCAGCGTTGGCCATGTTCTCCGAGACGACGCGCAACCGCTCCGATTGCGCCTCCAATCCGGAGCCGGCGATCCTCAATGAGGCTTGTAAGGGATCGATCATCGGTCAGCTCTTCAAGCTGGCGAGCAACATGTTGTGGAAGGCCTTGATGACGTTGGTGTTCAACGAAAAGCTGCGATTGACTTCGCCCGCCTTCATCAATTCCTGCTCGAGGCTCACCGAGTTGCCGGAACGGGTGATCTCCCAGGCATCGCTCGCCTTGACGGCCGTTGCCGGCAGGTCAACGGAGCCGAGTGCGATATGCCCCGGATTGGTGGTGGCCATGCCGAGTTGCGTCTTGTCCAAGATGTCCTGGAACGGGTGCGTGTCGAGCGCGGCGAATCCGGGCGTGTTGACGTTCGAGATATTGGTGGCGATGGTCGCCTGGCGGACCGAAAGCCAACGGGCCTGCTGCGAGGCGATATCGAAAAGATGGATCGGTCCCACAGGCATGCTCCGGCATCAGGCCCTCGCCGCCGGGTGTATGTCAGGAATCTTGCCTGAGGCTGTCCAAGCTCCTCGTCGTGCCGCGCCCGAAGCCCTGTTGCGGCTCAGCGGCGCGCTTCTGTGATGATGCCTTTCGAGGTCACGACGACCCATGCGCCGTCACGCTGCTCGATCGAGGTCACGAGGCCGACATTGGGGAGAATGGCCCCGGGCTTGACCTCCCTGAGCCCATCCCGGCTTTCGATCAGGGCCGCGCCTCGGAACACGGAACGCAGCACATAGCCTTTAAGCGCCGCGGTCGCGTCGGGAGCAGAGACCGGCTGGCCGATAGGCGTCGCCGCGGGGGTGAGGGCGCCGTCATCCGCGCCGGGCAAGACGTTGCGGGGTAGCGAAGCCGTGGCGAGGTCGTCAGCCTCCGTGGCCCGATCCGAAGGTCGCCCTTGAGGTGTCGATGTCGCCGCGCCACGACCGGTCGGAGTGAGTTTGGCGAACACCGTCAAATACTCCGCGCCGGAGAATCGAGGCTGCCGATCGGTATCCGAGATCATGTAGCCCGCAAACGAGCCCGAGGCGACCGCAAGGGCGAGGCCGGCGAGGCCGAGCCCGCGTTCCGACGTGAACAAGCGGCCTCTGGCGCGAGGCGAGCTCTTGGGTGAGTTCGCGCCAAAAGAGACCAAGAGCTTCTGCGCGGAAGGCTTCGGCATGTCGCGTCTCGGAGGGACCAAAGTCGATGCGTCAATTTGAGACACCATCGTTAACTTTCTCTTAACCGAGATATCTCCGGATCGGCTTGTTCCCTCGATTTCGACAGCCAGACGCAAGTGGTGGTTCACTACGCCGGCAAGAGTTTCGTGCTTACGTGCCCGATTCGCGATAAGGACTCGCATGGGTAACCTCGCCATGGGCCGAGCCGCGGGCCGTGCGGGATTGGCATCGCGGACGGTTTCGTTGCTCCTCATGCAGGGTTCCATTCTCCAAGGCGTGAAGCTCGACCCTGGTTCATTGCCGGGGCGGCTGTCGCGTCGCCTCAGAAGCCTCCTCATGCCGTGGGGCGCGGGCGCGGCCGGCGCGGTGACCTACAGCATTGTCGAGCACTCGCCCGCGGAGCTGGCGTCCGACGACAGGCGTTCGGACGCGCGGCGCCGGACCCGGCTTCATTCCGGGAAGGTGGTCGGTCTCGACCATAGCTTCATCGTCGAATGCCTGATCCGCGAGCGCTCCGAGGACGGGGCGCGGCTGCTGCTTGCCAGAAAGGTCGAGATGCCGGACCGCATCGGCCTGTTCGACGATGCCGAGATGTCGATCAAGACCGCCGAGGTCATGTGGCACCGTGAGCAGGAGGTCGGGATCCGCTTCACGCCGGCGCTCGATACAGAGATCAAGGCGAGCGATCTCGCCTCGCTTTCGGGGCAATTCTACGCCGTCGGCAGCTAGCGCCGCGATCCAACCCTTTCCCTCAGCGGTTCCCGCCTGATGGCCTATCGCCAAAGCCGCTTTCGCAGCGACGATCCGGCGACCGATACGTTCGAAGGGCATAATGGGATTGGCCGCTCATGCCAGTGAAGACCCGATGATCTCGAGGCCGCCCCGGCGTTGACTTACCGCTGATTCATATGTTCCGCTGGCACGCATGGTCAGGGTCTCTGCAGGCAGGAGGGGCTGGCCCGACGACGTCAGGGCAGCGGGGCGTTCCATCAACCCTATTCGAGCCTATCTCCACCGATTCGACGTGCGCTGCGGCCCTGGTGGAGCTGTGCCATGAGCGTCGTTCTCGCTTGCGACCTCGGCAGCACGAGCTTCCGCGCAGCTGTGATCGACGCGCGAGGCGAGTGTCTCCATTTGGTATTCAAGGCGCAGTTGTCCGGCGTCGATCGGTCGGGTGCCTCCGAAGTCGACCCGAGCCAATGGTGGGAGGTCTTGGGCCAAGCCACCGATGAGCTCGCGCGCGACGCGGAAGCATCGTTCAATGCCGTGGAGGCGATCGCGATATCGGGCGTCACCCGCAGCCAAGTCTTCCTCGGAGCGGATAACCGTGTGCTGCGTCCCGCCATCACCTGGCGAGATAGTCGGGCAGAACGTTGCATGGGGCGGATTCGCTCAACGCTCCCGCCGGATCATCCCGAGACGCCTCAGGTCAACGCCTTTCATCCTGCGGCGCGTCTTGGGTGGTTGCGGCTCGAAGAGCCGATGACGGCTCGCGCCTTGGCGGCGGTGATCGAGCCGAAGGATTATCTCAACCTTCGGCTCACCGGCGAATGCAGGATCGACCGTGTCGGCTCGGCTCGTCTTGTCGCCTCCGCGACTGGGACGCCGGGCGCCTCGGTGCTCGAGGCCTTGGGCTATTCGCCCGGTCTTGCGGCCTCGCCGCTCGAGCCGACCGCCGTCTGCGGCCATGTGCAGGCGGGTTTGCCCGGCGCGCTCGGGCGCCTTGCCGGACGGCCCGTCTTGGCCATGGGAACGGATAGCTGGGCTTCGTGCATCGGCCTCGGCGCCTTGCGCGAAGGATATGCCTACAATTTGTCCGGCACCACGGAAGTGCTCGGCTTGATCTCGGCCGCCCCCGCAAGAGCCGAAGGATTGTTGACCGTCGACTGGGGGCTGGGGTTGCACCAGATCGGCGGGCCGAGCCAAAGCGGGGCGGACACGCTCGTCTGGCTTCTGCGGATGCTCGGGCACGACGAGGGCGATCCGCGCGCGGTCGGGCCGGCGCTCGACGCGCTTCTCGCTCAGCCTCGCGAGAAGCGTCCCCTCCTCTTTCTGCCCTATCTCCAGGGCGAGCGAACCCCGCATTGGGACGAAGCCTTGCGTGGCGCCTTCGTCGGGCTTCACCGCAACCATGGGACCGCCGACTGCGCCCATGCGGCGCTCGAAGGCGTCGCCTTCCTCAATCGGCTCGTCCTGCATCGAGCGGAAGACGCAGTCGGCCGCCCCGCAAAGGAGATTCGCTTCGGCGGCGGCGGCGCCGCCAGCCCCGTCTGGTGCCAGGTCAAATCGGACATTTGCGAACGCTCGCTCGCCGTCGTCGAGGGCGGAGAACCCGGGCTTGTCGGAGCGGCGATCGTCGCCTTCGCGGCGCTCGGCCATTTTCGCGATATCGCCGCCGGACAGGAAGCCCTGGTGCGCGTGCGCGGGCATTTCACGCCGCGCCCTGCATTCCGCGAATACTATAGGCAGCTCTACGATCTTTATCGCGAGGCCGACGAAGCGCTCGCTCCCATCTCCCGCAGGCTCTCGGCCTTCCCTTGCGAGCCGGCCACGGGGGAGAAGGATTAGGTGCTGCGGATCGTCATCGAGCGCTACGGGACTGCGCTGGCGGGGCTCGCGCTCATTGTCTTCTTTCTGGTATTCGCGCCGAATTTCGCCAGCCCAGCCAATCTCCTCAATATCCTAAAGGATACGAGCTTCCTGGCGATCCTGTCGCGTGGATTTGGGCTCGCGCTGACGATCGCGGAACTCGATCTCTCGATCGCGGAGACCGCAAGCCTCGCGGCCGTCGTCGCGGGCTGGATGATTCAAGTCAACTTCAATCCGGCGCTCGCGGTTCTCGCCGCGCTCGGTCTCGGTCTCGGTCTCGGGCTCTTCAATGGTTTCGGCGTCACGGTTCTGCGGGTTCCTTCGCTGATCGTGACGCTCGGCACGGCAGCGATCGCCCGCGGAGTTGCCTTCATGATCACCCAGGGCATTTCCTTCGTCGGACGCTGGCCGGTCTCGTTCACGGGGCTTGCGCGGGGCACCAGTCTCGGCGTGCCCAATCTTCTCTGGGCACTCTTTGCCACGGTCGCGCTGACTTATTTCCTCCTGAATTGCACCCGAGCCGGTGCGCATATGATCGCGACCGGCGAGGCGGACGAAGCAGCCCGGCTCGCCGGCATCGCGACCGCCCGCATGAAACGAATCGGTCTTGCGCTTTCGGGCCTGTTCGCGGGTCTCACGGGGCTTCTGCTTACGGCGAACCTGTCCTCGGCGCAGCCCAACATGGCGGGCGACTACTTCCTCTATGCCATCGCCGCGGTGCTGCTCGGCATGACGATGTTCGAGCCCGGACGGCCCAATGTTCCGGGAACCGTGTTTGCGGCGCTCGTGCTCAAGGTCCTCGGCAACGGCCTCGTGCTTCTGGGCACGGCCTATTATGTGCAAGACATGATGCTCGGCGTCATCATCATCGGCTCGGTCGCCTTTTCGGCGAGCGTCGTGAAAAAAGTGGCATTCAAGGTTTGAAGGCGAGGCCGATGGCATGCCATGCTCATATCGACAGGGAGGTAATCACATGATGTTCTTCAAGAGACTGGCCATGGCGGGCCTCACGCTATTTCTGGCGACCGGGGCCGCACGAGCCTTCGAGCTCGGCATCATCGGCTTTCAGTTCTCCTCCGAGACGCATGCGCGGGTCGCCAATGCGGCGGCGGCCGCCGCGAAAGCCAAGGGCTGGAACGTGACGCTCCTCAACTCCGAAGGCTCGCTGCCGAAGCACGCGGAGCAGTTCGAGGCGCTGATCACCAAGAAGGTCGATGCCATCATCATCGCCATGGGCAAGCCGATCGAGGCGGATGCGCAATTCAAGGAGGCCCAGGAGAAGGGCATTCCCGTCATCACGGTCCAGTCGGGCGCAGGGCCACACGCGCTCTTCGACATCGAGACCAACGAATACAAGGTCGGAACCGACGGCGCGCTCTATCTGCTCGGCAAGCTCGGTTACAAGGGCAACATCCTCTCCGAGCGCTACGAGCTCAACATCGCCTCCCGCATCCGCGGCAAGCTGCTCGACGATGTGCTCTCGGAAAACCAGGGCGTCCACGAAATCGGCAGGCACGCCATGGCGCGCACGGCCAGTTGGCAGGACGATGTGCGCACCGGAATGCAGGCCCTGCTGCTGCGCAATCAGGGCAAGGTCAATGGCGTCTGGGCTTCATTCGACGGGCAAGCTTATATTATCGACGACCTCCTCAAGGCGCAGGGCGTGAAGAAGGGCGAGATCCCGCTCGTCTCGATGGACGGCGGACCGGAAAGCTTCAGGCGCATCGCCGATCCGGATTCGACCTTCATCGCCACCGTGGCCATTCCTTTCGAGGAGATGGGCGCAAAGGCAGTCGACGCGATCGACAGGATCGTGGTGCAAAAGCAGCCGCCCGCCTCGGTCGCCCCCAGCCAGTATCTGTTCATGGATGCGGTGCTGGTCGACGGCGGCAACGTCAAGCAGTACCTCAAATAGGATGAGGAATGCGGCGACCGCCGGCCAGCTCCTGCTCTTTCGGATACATGCGGCATGACGAGTCGGGAGCCGGTTTTCTCGCTGCGGGGCGTGACCAAGCGATACGGCGCCGTCGCCGCGTTGCGCGGCGTCGATCTCGATGTCGGCAAGGGCGACGTGCTGGCGATCTGCGGAGATAACGGAGCAGGCAAGTCGACGCTCATCAAGATCATGTCGGGGGCCGAAGAGCCGAGCTCGGGCACCTTGGCGTTGAGCGGCCGACCGGTGCGGTTCCGCTCGCCTCATGATGCGCTGACGCAGGGCGTGGCGACGATCTATCAGGACCTCGCGCTGGCGCCGCGGCTCTCGATCGTCGCCAACGTCTTCATGGGCGCGGAGCTTACGCGACCAGTCGGACTGCCGTTCATCCAAATTCTCGACAAACCGAAGATGGCTCGGGAGGCCAGGACCTATCTCGGCCGCCTATCGATCGAGATCGACGATATGAACCGCCCGGTGGAGCGGCTTTCGGGGGGACAGCGTCAGGCTGTCGCGATCTCGCGGGCTCTGCGCTGGAACGCCGACCTCATCATCATGGACGAGCCGACGGCGGCGCTCGGCGTGAAGGAGACCTCGCAAGTGCTCGACCTCGTCCACCATCTCAAGGCGCAGGGCCACACCATCGTGCTCGTCAGCCACAACATGCGCGATGTGGTCGAGGTCGCGAACCGCGTCGCCATCCTCAAGAGCGGCAGCAAGATCGCCGATCGCCCCATCGGCGGTCTCGGCGCCGATGACCTCGGCCATATGATCATGGCTGGCGCGGCGGAAGCGTCATGGCCCGCGGCGCTCGGCGGCCCGATCCGTGACTGACGCCCCGCTCCTCGCCGTCGAGGACCTCCATGCCGGGTATCAAAGCGGCGTCGATATCCTGCAAGGCCTGTCGCTCGCGGTCGTGGAGAAGAGCATCACCCTCGTCATCGGCCCGAACGGGGCCGGCAAATCCACCTTGCTGAAGTCGATCTTCGGCTTCCTCAAGCCGCATCGCGGCGCGATGCGCTTGCGCGGCGAGGAGATCTCCGGGCGCGAGCCCCATACGGTCAAAAGCCTCGGCGTGAGCTATATGCCGCAGGAGATCAACACCTTTCCGCTGCTCTCCGTCGAGGAGAATCTGCGCATGGGCGGTTGGACCTTCCGGCGCGACACCGCTCGTCTCAAGGCGCGCATGGCGCGCATCTACGAGGTCTTCCCGGTGCTCGCCGACAAGCGCAGCGCGGCAGCCGGCGATCTGTCGGGCGGCCAGGGCCGCATGCTGTCGGTGGCGCGCGAGATGATGACCGAGCCGTCGCTGATGCTCGTCGATGAGCCGACCGCGGGGCTCGCTCCTGCGCTCGTCGATCAGGTCTATGAGCTGCTGCAGCAGGCGAGGCGGACGCTCGGCGCGACCATCCTCCTCGTCGACCAGAACATCGAGGATGCGGTCGCGCAGGCCGATTATGTCTACATGCTCAATCTCGGGCGCATCAAGGCGCAAGGGCCGGCTCGGGAATTCACGCCGCAGCGGACCCGCGACCTGATCCAGGAGTGCCTCGTCGGATGATCGAAAGGGGCGCCGCCGGCCATGCATGGCTAGTCCCCGCCGCGGTCGCGGCAGGGGCCGCCGTCGCGCTCCTCGCCGTTGCGCCCTTCGCCTCGGATTACGTGCTGCATGTGTTGATCACGAGCCTCTACTACACGATCCTCGCCGCGAGCTGGAACCTGCTCGCCGGCTTCACCGGGCAGTTCTCGCTGGCCCAGCAGGCCTTCGCCGCCATCGGCGCCTATGCGTCGGGGCTCGTCACCACCATCTACGGGGCGCCGCCCTGGGCCGGCATCGTCTGCGGCGTCGCGCTCTCGGCCTTGCTCGGCTTCAGCCTCGGCAGGCTGGTGCTGCGCATGCGCGCCATCTATCTCGCCATCGCCACCTGGGCCTTCGCCGAGACGGTGCATATCCTGCTCACCGCTGCCTATCCGATCACGCGCGGCGAGCTCGGCCTCACCGTGCCACCGCTCCTCGAGGGCCTGTCGCCGCGCGGCTTCTATATCGTCTTCGTGCTGCTCACGCTCGGCTGCACCTTGGCGATGTATGCGATCCTGCGTTCGCCGCTCGGCATTTTCATGCGCGCCATCCGCGATGACGAGCTGCGCGCCGAGAGCCTCGGCATCGATGCGACGCGCGTCAAGACCTTCGTCTTCACGGTGTCGAGCGCCTTTGCCGGCCTCGCCGGCGCCGTCTACGCGCATTACGTCGTGGTGCTCTCCCCGCAGATCGCCGATTTCAGCGAGATGGCGAAGCTCGTCATCATGACCGTGGTCGGCGGCCTCGGCTCCTTCGCCGGCCCTTTGGTCGGCGCGGCTCCGATCCAGATCCTCAACAGCTATGTGGCGAAATACGGCGAATGGGACATGGTGATCTATGCTGTCGTCGTAATCGTGCTGATGCGCGCCAATATGGGCGGCCTCGTCGCCGTGATCGGAAAGCTCTGGGCGAGGACGCCTTCGCTCGCGAGGTGACCGGGCTCCGTTCGGCCCGCGCCGCCGCCGTGCCCTGTTGCACCGCAGAACCGGTTACTTTAAGCTTGAAATAAATCGTCCGACGACGAGGTTTCGCCATGACAACCCCCTTCACCCGCAGGTCCATGCTTGGCGCAACAGCGCTCGGCTTCGCCGGAGCCCGCTCGCTCACCGGCGCCATCGAGGCGCTGGCCGCCGAAAGCGACAGCGTCACCATCGGCTGGCCGCAGGATGTGCCGAGCTGGGACCCGAACCAGCGCTTCGTCCCGGACGCGCAGCCGATCTTCAAGATGGTCTTCGACCAACCGCTCGATCAGGACCCGAAGCTCAAGCTGATCCCGAACGTCCTGAAATCCTGGGAGCTCTCCGCCGACGGCAAGAGCATGACGGTCGAGATGCGCGACGACGCCGTGTTCCACAACGGCGACAAGATGAGCATGGCGGATTTCCGCTATACCTTCTTCGAGCGGATCAAGGCCGGCCACAAGGTCGATATTGCCCAATCCTGGCGCAAGGTCACCGATATCGAGGTGGTGTCGGCCACCAAGGCGGTGATGCGCTTCGATTCGCCGGCGCCGACGGCCCCGCAATGGCTCGCCTTCCTCGGCAGCTATATCGTGCCCAAGGACTATATGGAGAAGGTCGGCGTCGACGCCTTCCGCGACAAGCCGATCGGATCCGGCGCCTACAAGATTGCCGAGTATCAGTTGAACGCCCGCATCGTGCTCGAGCGCAATGACGGCTATTGGGGGCCCAAGCCGAAGCTGCGGCGCGTCACCTTCGAGATCATCAAGGATCCCTCGGCGCGCGTCGCCGCCGTCCAGTCCGGGCAGATCGATCTCACGGTCGCGGTGCCGGTCCGCGAGGTACAGCGCTTGAAGAACGAGCCGAACCTCGCGGGCGAGCTCAACCCGATCACCCGGATCATCCTCCTGCAGGTGCGCAACGATCTCGGCTTCGCGGATCAGAATGTGCGGCTCGCCGCCCACCATGCCATCGACAAGAAGGCGCTCTCGCAGGCTTTCTACGGCGGCGCTGCGGTGCCGCTCTCGGTGCCGGCGACGCCCGGCACCGCGGCCTATATCGACGATTACCAGTTCGCCTACGACCCCGAATTGTCGAAGCAGCTGCTCGCCAAATCCGGCTATTCGGCCGACAAGCCGGCGAAGTTCAATTTCGCCTCGACCAACGGCAACTTCCCTTCCGATTACGATATGGCTCGCGCCCTGGTCCAGATGTGGAAGAAGGTCGGCTTGGAGGTCGAGCTCGAGGTGATCGAATACGCCAAGTATTTCGAGCTGAACCGCGGCAACAAACTTCCCGAAGCGACGCTCTACTCGTTCGACAACGCCACGGGCGACCCCGAGATCTTCGGCGGCTATCTGCTCAACCCCAAGCTGCCTTTCTCGCCCTGGAAGGGCATGGAGATCGGGCAAAGGGCGATCGACCTGTTCAACGTGGCGAATTACGAGGAGCGTGTCGCCGGCTACAAGGCGCTCGACAAGGACGCCGTCGAGAGCGGGGCCTGCATGCCGATCCTGCAAAGCGTGCAAACCCTCGTGCGCAAGAAGGATCTCGCCTACACCAAATACGGCAATGGCTGGGTGCGCGCCGACACCATGGCGTGGAGCTAGCGTCGGACGAAGGGAGGGCGCACGACAGAGGACAGATGAACCGACGCTGCCGCTTGCTCCTCAGTCCTCCGTCGTCCGTTGTCCGTCTTCTGCCATGATCGCGCCGGTCTTCGCGCTGTTCGCAAGGCGGCTCCTCGTCGCGGTCCCCATCCTCCTCGTGGTGTCCGCGCTCGTCTTCGCGGTGCTGCGCGTGCTGCCGGTCGATCCGGCCGCGATGTCCATGCCGCCCAACGCGACCAACGAGGAGATCGAGGCCAAGCGCAAGGAAATGGGCCTCGATCGCCCCTTGCCGCAGCAATACGCCATCTGGCTCGGCCAGACGCTGAGAGGCGATCTCGGCTCATCGATCCATTTCCGGCGAGGCGTCGCCGGCTTGATCGGCGAGAGCCTGCCCGCCACCATCGAGCTAGCCGCGCTCGCCATGCTGGTGTCGGCCGTGCTCGGCTTCGCCGGCGGCCTCTTGCTCTTCCATCTGCGCGGCACCTGGCGCGGCGAAGCCGCCGATCTCGGCTCGACGGCGCTGATGTCGACGCCCGATTTTCTCTGGGGGCTGATCTTCATCCTGGCCTTCGGCGTCCTCTGGCCGGTGCTGCCCTTCACCGGGCGGTTGACGGCGAGCTTTGCCCGACCCCTGCATTCGGGCTTCCTCCTCCTCGATACGCTGATCGAGGGGCGGCCCGACATGTTCGTCGATGCGCTCAAGCATATGCTGCTGCCCGCCACGGCTCTCGGCCTCGCCTTTTCGGTCCCGATCATGCGCGTCTTGCGCTCGAGCCTCTATGAGGTCGATCAGGCCGACTATATCCGCCAGGCGCGCCTGCGCGGCGTCTCCGAAGGGCGTATCCTGGTGCGCCACACGCTGAAGAACGCGATTCTGCCGACGCTCACCCTGATGGGGGTGCAGTTCGGGTTTCTGTTCGGCGGCACGCTGCTCATCGAGGTGATCTACTCCTATCCAGGCCTCGGCAATCTCATGGTCGATGCCGTGCGCAACGCCGATCTGCCGATCATCCAGGCCGTGGCGCTCGCCTATGCGGGCGTGGTCTTGATCATCAATATGATCGTGGACGGTCTCTACCTCGTGCTCAACCCGCGGCTGAGGGCCGCTTGATGCGCAAGGGCTTCGCCTTCCTGCGCTCATTGCGGGTGGTCGTCGGTCTTGCGATCGTTGCCGTCGTCGTCGCTTGCGCGCTCTTTGCGCCCTTTCTCGCGCCGCATGATCCCGAAGAGCAGAATCTGATCGCGACGCTGGTGCCGCCCGCCTGGTCGTCGGCAGGCGACCCGACCTACCTTCTCGGCACGGATTCGCTCGGGCGCGATATCCTCTCGCGCCTGCTTTATGGCGCCCGCGTGGCCATGACGGTCGCGGTCGTCGCCTCGCTGGGCGCCATGCTGGTCGGCGCGACGCTCGCCCATCTTGCCGGCTATTTCGGCGGCAAGGTGGATTGGCTCATCGGCCGCGCCGTCGATGTGTGGATGTCGTTTCCGCCCGTCGTGTTGTCGCTCGTGCTGATGACCGGTCTCGGCGCCGGTATCCGCAGCGTCATCCTGGCCATCGTACTCGTCGATTGGACGCGCTTCTGCCGCGTGCTGCGCGCGGAAGTCCTGGTCACGGTGCGCCAGGATTACGTGGCCGCTGCGCGGCTCGTCGGTTTCAGCCATTGGCGAACGCTGACGCGCGAGATCCTGCCCGCCACGATGCCGCTCTTGATCACGCTCGTCAGCATCGAAATGGGGATCGCGGTGATCGTCGAAGCGATCCTGTCCTTTGTCGGCATGAGCGTCGGGGCGAACCAGTCGGCCTGGGGACAGATGATCGCCGATGCGCGCCAGTCGATCTACGAATCCGCCTGGAACCTTATTCTGCCGATGCTGGCGATCTTCATGACCGTGCTCGGCTTCAACCTCCTGGGCGACGGCCTCAGGCGCACGCTCGATCCGCGCCTCATTCAGGCGCGCGAGGTCTGATGTGAGCCTCGTCTCGGCCGAGCACCTGACCGTCGAAGCACGACTCGGCGACGGGCGGCGCCTCGCCGTGCTGTCGGATATCTCCTTTGCGCTCGATGCCGGCGAAGTGCTCGGCCTCGTCGGCGAGTCGGGGGCCGGCAAGTCGATGATCGGACGCGCCATCGCGCAATTGCTGCCGCCGGGCTTCTCGGTGACTTCAGGCGCGCTCGCCTTTTCGGGCGAAGACCTGGTCCTGATGGACGCCGAGCGCCGCCGCAACTTGCTGGGGCGCGAGATCGCCTTCATCCCGCAGGAGCCGCTGAGCGCGCTGAATCCCGTCCTGACGGTGGGGGCGCAGTTCGCCGAGCACCTCGCCAGGATCGGCGTTGCGACACCGGCCGGGCGGCGCGAGCAGGCGCGCGCCATGCTCGAAGCCGTGCATCTGCCGCGGGCCGAGGAGCTCTTGCGCCAATACCCCCACCAGCTCTCGGGCGGCATGTGCCAGCGCGTGCTGATCGCTATGGCTTTCGCCAGCCGCCCGAAGCTCGTGGTCGCGGACGAGCCGACGACGGCGCTCGATGCCACCATCCAGGCGCGCATCGTCGCCCTGATGGCCGAGATGCGCGATACGTTCGGCGCGGCGGTGATGTTCATCACGCATGATCTGCGGCTCGCGGCGCAGATTTGCGACGATATCCTGGTGCTCTATGCCGGGCGGGCGGTCGAGATGGGCGAGGCGCGGGCGCTGCTGTCTCGGCCGCTTCACCCCTACACACGCTGCTTGCAGCTCGCCATACCGTCGCTCTCCGCGCCCGAGCGTGAGCTCTACTCCCTGGCCGGAGAGATGCCAGGACTAGCACGGCTGAACGCGCTCGCCGGTTGCGGCTTCGCCCCTCGCTGCCCGAATGTCGTCGAAGCCTGTCGAGAGAGCCGGCCGGACCTCTCATCGGTCGAGCCCGGCCGCGAAGCGGCCTGCTTTCGCGTCGCCATGACCCCGGCGATCCAAGCGCCCACAGAAGCCCTGGTGCCCGGCGCCGCGATCGAGGCCGCGCCGTTACTGTCGGTCACCGGGCTGACGAAACGCTACCGTGGTGGACGGGGCTTGTTCGCCCGTGCCGAATTCACCGCGGTCGGCAATCTGAGCCTCTCGGTCGCCGAGAACGAGTTCGTCGGCCTTGTCGGCGAGAGCGGCAGCGGCAAATCCACCTTGGCGAAGCTGATCGTCGGCCTCGAACGTCCGTCCTCGGGCCGCATAGAGCTCGGCGGGGTCGATGTCGCGAACGCAAGCGAAGAGGCACGCAAGCGGCGCATGGATTACCTGCAGATGGTCTTTCAGGATCCGCAATCCGCGCTCAACCCGCGCCGCAGGGTCGCGAGCATCGTGACGCAGATCCTGGAGGCTGCGGCTCCCCGGATGGCTTCACGCGAGCGGTTGGCGCGCGCGGGCGAACTGCTCGCCGAGGTCGGCCTGTCGGGGGAGCTTGCGGCGCGCTATCCTTCGCAGCTCTCCGGCGGCCAGAAGCAGCGGGTGAACATCGCGCGCGCCTTGTGCGCCACGCCGAAGCTCCTGCTCGCCGACGAGATCGTCTCCGGCCTCGATGTGTCCGTGCAGGCGCAACTGATCGCGCTGCTGCGCCGCTTGCGGCGCGAGCTCTCCTTCGCCATGCTGTTCATTTCGCATGATCTCGCGGTGGTGCGGCACCTCTGCGACCGCGTGCTCGTCATGTGGCGGGGCGAGATCGTCGAGACCGGCGCGACGGCCGCCATGTTCGCCGCGCCGCGCCATCCTTACACGCGCATGCTGCTCGCCGCCGTTCCGCCCGACAATCCGCTCGTGGCGTGGAAGCCCTTTGGGGAAGAGGCGGAAGCAATAGTGAGTAGCGAGTAGTGAAATAGTCAATAGGAAGGACCGAACAACGACAACTGGGCCGCTATTCTATTCACTAATCACCACTCACTACTCGCCCTTCCCCAACGCTATGAGCGCGCGCCGCAAGGCGGCCAGATCGGAGGCGGGGATGCCGGCGAGCTTCTCTGCTTCCAATTCCCGCGCCCGCGTGACGATGCCGGCGAGGCGGCTGCGCCCCTCGGCCGTGATGTCGAGGATACCGGGCGGCCGCATCGCCGCGAGCCCCGACGACAAGAGAGCCGCGACCGCGTCCTCGGTGGTCGCCAGCCCGACATAGGACAGCCGCGACAGAGCTTCGATCGATGAGCCGGTATGGGCGGCGAGGCAGGCGAGGATACGGCTCTGATTGACCGTCAGCCCCTCGGCCTCGCGGTGCTGCTCGAAGGCATTGGAGAGCTGCTCATAGGCGCGGAAAAGGAGCGGCAGCAGGAAGTCGTCGAGCGGATGCGGGTCGCCGGTTTCGACCAGCGTCCGGCGCGCCACATCGACCGCCGGATGGTCGACGGCGAGCCCGTAGCGACCATGCGCGAAGAGCAGCACCTCCCGGTCGAAGCGCGTGAAGCGCTCGACATGGCCGACGAGGATCACATGATCGCCGCCCTCATGCTCGGCCTTGCGCGCGCATTCGAACTGCGCCGCCACACCCTCGATGAGAGGCGCGCCGCTCCGGCCCGGCGTCCAATCCGCGGCCTCGAACTTGTCGGGGCTCGAGCGTGCGAAGCGCGTCGACAAGGCCACCTGGTCGACCGCGAGAACGTTGACGGCGAAGTGGCTCGCTTCCCGGAAGACGGGAAGGCTCTGCGCTTTCAATTCGAGCGACCACAGCACCAGGGGCGGATCGAGCGAGACGGAGCTGAACGAGTTCGCCGTGACGCCGACGAGCCGGTCGCCGGCGCGTGCCGTCATGATCGCGACGCCAGTCGCGAATTGCCCCAGCGCCCGACGAAAGGCTCGCTGCTCATCCGCTGGATCGCCCTGTTCGGCGAGATGCGCCGGGCGCGCGTGCTGCATCATCGAGGCGCGCTGTCCGAGCAGGCCTCGCTGCGGGCGAGCGGCATCGGCGCCCGCGTCACTGCCGCAGCCCCGCCTCGCGCAAGAGCGGCAGCACCTCTGCGATGAAATAAGGAAGCTCCGACTTGAAGTTCACGAAGGACACGGTCGTGCCCGCAAAACCGGCCTGATGCATGCGGGCCATCTCCTCGGCGATATGGCGCGGCGTGCCGATCAGCGGGTAGGTGCCGGCGCCCGCCGCGAAGCGCGTGCGATGCAACCGATAGGCGTCTGCCTCGTGCGAGCGCGAGAATTTCTCCTTCTGGCCCATATAATGGTCGACGCTCGCGTCATCGGCCATGGTGACGGCGTAGTGGTGGTAATAGTCCTCGGCCTCGGCTTGGCTCGGACGGCACACCACATGGCAGGTGGTGAAGACGCCGACCTTTCGCCCCTGCGCCTTGGCTCGCGCCCGCATGTCCTCGATATGCTCGCGCCCCCTGTCGATCTCCGTGAAGGTGGTGAACAGGAAGTCCGCCGCCTTCGCGGCGAAGTCGCGCCCGGGCGGCGAGAAGGCGGCATTCAAGGTGATCGGTCGTGGTCGTTGCATCGGCCGCGGTTGACCGGAGACGTTCTCGAGCTTGTAGAACGCCCCGTTGAAATCGAACGGTCTCTCCTCGGTGTAGATACGCGAGAGGATCTCGAACCATTCGAGTCCTTGCGCATAGCGATTGTCGATCAGGCTGAGCCCGAACATCGCGAATTCCTCGGGGTTCCAGCCGCAAACGATGTTGAGTCCGGCGCGCCCGTTCGAGGCGTGATCGACGGTCATCAGCGCCTTGGCGGCGAATACCGGATGCGCCATGGGCACATGCACGGTCGAGAACAGAGCGATGTTCTCGGTGACACCTGCGAGACCCGCCGCGAAGGTCAGAGTCTCATAGGACCATTCGCGGCTGTTCATCTCGCCGCCAAATCCCTTCCAGCGGGCGATCGGCAATATGAACTCGAAGCCCGCCTGATCGGCCATGCGCGCCACCTCGACGATCTCCGGCCAGAGCGCCGGCCAGCGTTCGGGGACGCGCGTGAGCGCCAGTCCACCATCGGCATTGATGGAGAAGATGCCGAGCTTGAAGGCATTGGGGCCGTGCATCGGATGCATGAGAGGGTCGCAGGCCTCCTGACCAAGCGCTGATTATTTCAAGCTTAAAATATCTGGCGGCGGCGCGCAACGATGTCTACTGCGCGGCTCACCTTCCTCCACGAGGTGGAAGAAAGTGCCGCCCGCGCGGGGAAAGGCGGATAACGGCGGTGGCCAACGCGGCTGCATTGCGGCCGAGCGCCCGCGGAGAGGGGCGGGCGCCAGGGTCTCGCCTCCCCGAGTTAGGGCAGCAGCTTCCAGGCGCCCTTTTCGAGCTTCACCATCACGCGCGAGCGCTCATCCGTGCCGAAGGGGTGGCCGAGATGGAAGGTATAGACGCCATGCGTCCCGACGAGCTCCTTCGTGGTCGTCATGGCGTCGCGCATCGCCACGCGGAATTCCGGCGTGCCGGGCTTGGCGCCGCTCGCCAGGGCCCGCTTCGCCGTATCGGCGATGATCAGCCAAGTATCGTAGCCATAAGCGGCGAAGGCGTCGGTCGAGGCTTCGTTGTTCACTTTCTTGTATTGGCTGAGAAAGTCGAGCGCGACCTTCTTGATCGGGTTGGAATCGGGGAGCTGGTCGGCGACGACGACGGGCCCGGTCGGTGCGATCACGCCTTCGACCGCCTGGCCGCCGACGCGCACGAACTCGCTGTTGATGATCGCATGCGTCGAATATTGCGGCCCCGAATAGCCGCGGTCATAAAGGGCCATATGCGGCAGCGCGCCGGGAGTGCCGGAGCCGCCGGTGAGCACGGCATCCGGATGGGCAGACATGATCTTCAGGATCTGCGCCGTGACGCTGGTATCGGCGCGCGCATAGCGCTCATTGGTGATGATCTCGATGCCTTGCGGCTCCGCCGTCTTCTTCAGCGAGGTGTAGACGAGGTCGCCCCAGGCATCGCTGTAGCCGATATAGGCGACTTTCTTGATTCCCGTTTTCTTCATCAGCTCGACATCGGCGGCGATCATCAGCACCGGGTCCTGCGGCACCGTGACCGACCACTGGGCACCCTCGCCGGGCACGACGACGTTTCCCATCACGACGATGGGAACCTTCTGCTCGGCGGCGACCGCGGCTACCGCGAGCGAAGACGGTGCGCCGGCCGAGCCGCAAAGGATATCCACCTTGTCTTCTTCGATGAGCTTGTGCGCCGCCCGCGCCGCCGCCGAAGGATCGAAGCCGTCATCGATCTGGATATAGGTCAGCTTCTCGCCGCCGACCGAGCCGATCGCCGCGATGCCGGTCGCCATGCCCTTGGAATAGGGAATGCCGATCGAGGAGGCGGCGCCCGTCATCGAGGTGATGAAGCCGATCTTGATCTCGGCGCGGGCCGCTTGGCCGAGACACACCGTTGTCGCGAGCGCCGCCGCGACCGTGATCGACATACGTTTCGACATGAACACCTCCCCTTCGCCAAGCCGCCGCGCGACCAGACTGCAAAGCTCCGAGCCACTCTAGGTCGCCGGAAGGAGAATGATCAAGCGGGGCGGCGAGCCCCTGCGTCACGCGGCTTAGAGCGAGAGCTCGCCGGTCGATCGCGTAGCGTCTGTGGCAGGGCATCGCATTTCGGATTGGACCCGAGGGTGGCGCGCTTACCCTCCCTTGGAAAGGAGGGTCGAACGGTCCCTCGGGTCGCGCCCTTTGGCGCAGCCAAGGGGCCGGTCGGGGAGGGATCACCGCAGGAGCTGTCGCGGACTCCGGCGCCACCCGACGCGCTTTCAGCGCGTCGACCTCCCCCTTTCAGGGGGAGGAAGGCGTGAAGCCACTCAAGTTATTCATCCGCCGGAAGAGGGAAGAGGGAAGAGGGAAGAGGAAAGACCTCTACCTCCCAAATATCCCCTTGAAGAACTGAGCCATGGAATTGCGCTTCTTCTTGCGCTCGAGCTCCGCCTCGTCCTTCACCCAGGCCACCTGGACCACGCGGCGCTCGCCGGCGAAGGGCGGGTGGCCGTGCCAGGAATTATCGGCGCGCAGGAAAGCGAACATGGTGCCCATGGTGGGCGGCACCTCGACCTTGTAGGGCTCGAAGCCGTCAGGCCCGTAGAGCACCCGCAGGCGCCCCGCGCCGTCGTCCTTCCAGGCGTCGTTCATATAGACGAGCAGCGTCATCACCTTGGCGGTGCCGTCGGTATGCGGGCGACCGTCCTTGGCCTGGCTGATCTTGCGGATGGTGGTGAGGCGCGGATAGGGGTGCAGGTCGAGCCCCATGCGCTGCGACATGACCTCTGAGAGCTCGGGGCTCTCGAGCTCTTCGATGAGCTGCCTGAACTTGCCTCGCATCTCCACCTCGTCGACGGTGAGGAAGCCGGGCTTGGTGATGTTGGGGAAGTCGGCGCGTAAGGCCGGGACGGCATCGGCGTTGAGCACGTTGCCGACGAGCATATGCGTGTAGGGCTCGCGCGACACCTCGGCGTGCCGGATCGCCTCGATATCGATCACCGGTTCCTTGAAGGCAGCGGCATAAGGAAAGCGCGCCGATGCGGCGCTGGCTGCGGCTTGGGTCATGGCCATGGCGGCCTCCTCTCGTGATGATCCCGCGGGCGCGGTTCAGCCGCGCGCGCCGAGGCTCTCCTGCGCGGCCTTGAGCTTCGAGCCCATGAAGTGGCGCGCATTCTCCTTGAAGGCGGTCAAGCGGTCGGTGACCCAGTTGAGCTGGATGGCGCGGCGCGGCCCCTCGAAGGGCAGATGGCCGTGCCAGGAACGGTCCGAGCGCTTGAACACCAGGAGCGTCCCCTCGATCGGCGAAATCTCCTTGGCGTAATTCTCGATATCGGTGCCGTTGCGCAGGAGGCGCAGATTGCCGCCCTCTTTTTCCCAACTGTTGTTGAGATAGATGAGCACGGTGATGATCTTGCTCTCGGAATCGGTATGCATCTGCCCGTCCCGCGCCCGGGTGAAGCCGCGGATGGTGGCCATCAGCGGCTTGCCCGCGAGGTCGACTTCGAACTTCTGGGCGATGGCGTCACGGAAACGGTCGCTGTAGAACTCTTCCAACATGCTCGCGAAGGCGCCCTTGAGCGCGACCGCGCTCGGCGGATGCAGGCCTGGCCCCGGCAGCTCGGGGAAATCGGCGCTGACCTTGGAGAACTGCTCGGGATAGACGAATCTTTCAACCACGACGTGCTCGTAGGGGTCTCGCTCCAGCGGGGTCGCGGCGAGCTTGTCGAAGTCGAGAATCATGCGTACCAACCTTTTGGGGGGCGGACTTGTCCGGGCGATGCGCTCGGATTCTGTCACAAACGGGGCATCGCCGCCAGTCCATGGGGGCGAAGAGGTCTTGTGGCCCATTCCGCTGCCCCGGGGTCAAGCGATTGTCAAGCTTGTCCCGCTAGACCATCTTTCCAACCGCCTGGTAAGGCGGAGATCGACGCATCGCCGACCGTGGTTGCGTCATGAATCCGCCGCGTCCAAGAGCGATCTGGCTTCCCGCACAATGCGGGCGGCGCCCGCGAGGAGAAAAGCTTCATGCGCGCATTGATGGTTGCGCTTGCCGATATCTGGCGACTGGCGCGCCCCTATTTCGCCACGCGCGAAGTCGGGGAAGCGCGAATTTGGCCCTTCGGCGCCTTCCGCATTCAGGAATGTTTCGTGGGCCTTGCGCTGCTGATCATCGTGATCGGCATCGAGCTCGGCCAGGTGGGCATCGAAGTTCGCATCTCCTATTTCGGCAAGGATTGGTTCGACGCAATCCAGAACAAGGATGCAGCGGAATTCTGGCGGCAGCTCCTGTTCGTCTTCTCACCCTGGGCGGCGATCGGGGTGGTGTCGAGTGTTGTCCAGCTCGTGCTGCGCTCCTATCTCGCCATCCGCTGGCGGCGTTTCATGACCGAGAGGACGATCGCGGATTGGCTAGCGGGCTTCGCGCATTACCGCATGCAGCTCGCGGGCGGTCCGAGCGACAACCCCGATCAGCGCATCTCGGAAGACATCAACAGCTTCATCAACATCACCATGGCCTTGGGGCTCGGCATCCTTTCGAAGGTGACTTCGCTGATCTCTTTCACGGTCATCCTGTGGTCTCTCTCGGCGGGCTTCACGTTTCCCGGTACCGATATCGTGATTCCGGGCATGTTGTTCTGGCTCGCGCTCGTCTACGCAATCGTCGTCACCTGGCTCACCAACCTTATCGGCCGGCCGCTGATCAGCCTCAACTACCAGCAACAGCGCTTCGAGGCTGATTTTCGCTTTTCGCTCGCCCGCCTGCGCGAATATGGCGAGCAGGTCGCGCTCCTGCGCGGCGAGGAGGTGGAGCATACCCATTTGCGCCACCGGTTTGGCGCTTTGATCGGCAACTTCATGCTGCTGGTGAACCAGCGCAAGCGGCTCGCCGGCTTCACCGTCGGCTACAAGCAGATCAATGCGGTCGTGCCCTTCATGTTCGCCGCGCCCTATTACTTTCTCGGCAGGATAACGCTCGGCTCGATGCAACAAACGGCTGCCGCCTTCTCGAATGTGCAGGAAGCGCTGTCCTTCTTCATCGACTACGGCAATTATACGCAGCTCGCCGAGTACAAGGCCGCGATCGACCGGCTGACGAGCTTTGCGGCGTCAGCCGAACGGGCCCGCGCGCTCGGTAACGTCAAGCCGCATATCTTGGTCTCCCGCAGCGGCGGCCATGATCTCGGCATGCGCAATGTCGAGGTCAACTTGCCGAAGGGCGGCAAGGTGGTGCGCATCAAGGACACGACGCTGCGCTCGGGCGAGAGCGTGCTCGTCAACGGGCCGTCGGGTTCCGGCAAGTCCACGCTGTTTCGCGCCATCTCCGGCATCTGGCCATTCGGAGACGGCACGGTCAACGTACCCGTGAACGCCAAGGTGATGCTGCTGCCGCAGCGGCCCTATATCCCGATCGGCACCTTGCGCGCGGCGCTGACCTATCCGGCGCCCGCGACCGCTTATCCCGACGCGGCCGTGCGCGCCACGCTCGACGCCGTCAACCTGTCGCAATTCGCCGATCGCCTCGACGATGACGCCCATTGGAGCCAGACGCTGTCGCTCGGCGAGCAGCAGCGGTTGGCGATCGGTCGCGCGCTTCTGGCGAAGCCCGACTGGCTGTTCCTCGACGAGGCGACCTCCGCGCTCGATGAGCCGTTGGAGCAGGCCATGTACCGTCTCCTTCCCGAGAAACTTCCCGGCGTGACGCTGGTCTCGATCGGCCACCGCAAGACGCTGCAAGCCTTCCACCAGCGGCGCATCGAGCTGAAGCCGAACGCCGAAGG
This sequence comes from Hyphomicrobiales bacterium, assembly GCA_044445965.1. Classification (GTDB taxonomy): domain Bacteria; phylum Pseudomonadota; class Alphaproteobacteria; order Rhizobiales; family Beijerinckiaceae; genus GAS188. The sequence goes on along the minus strand of JBIOEJ010000045.1, from coordinate 12,770 downwards.
CGTATCCGAGCCTACCGAGGCGTCGATGGAGAGCCTCGCCGCCGGACAATAGAACTCTTCCCGGTCCGATCGAATCGGACCGGGGCACTTCGCCGGAAAATGCTCCGAGCGCGGCTACGGCCTGCGCGGCTCGGGCGATCGACGAACGCCGGTGATCGGACCGCCCCCGGCACGCGAAATGCGGTCGCGCGCCTGACGCAGCGTCTCGATCTCGACTTGCATGTGGAAGCCGTTGGCGTGCAGGAGCCCGACACCATCGGTCATGATGCCGACATGGCCTTTCCAGTGCACCCTGTCGCCGCGCTCGAGACCGGAGAGGTCGTCGCCCGTCGCGACCGGCTCTCCGATCCGTTCCTGCATGTCGCTGTCGCGCGGGCAAGCGAGCCCGGCCGCGTTCATCGCGAGCTGCACCAAGGCCGAGCAGTCGAGGCCGAGGCTGGTGCGACCGCCCCAGAGATAAGGCGTGCCGAGGAAGCGTTCGGCGACGGCAACATAGTCTTGCACAGCGGCGTCGAGCGGCGCGAGATGCGTGGCCCATAGGTAGAGCCCTTCAGCCGTCACCAGGAAGCTTCCATCCTCGCCCTTGGCTTCGATCAGCGATCCCATGCTCAGAAGATGCGAGGCGGGGAGCTTGATGCTCGGGCCCGGGAAGCCATAGGTCCGAAGCGCCGCGACGCGATGCGTCGGCCGGCCGACCGGCGCGCCGAGCCCCGCCGCCGGCAGATAGCCGACATAGTCGTCCGAGCTCAGCTGCCCCCAAGCGAAGCCGCCGGCGATCTCGTAGACATCGACGCTCTCGCCGAACAGCGCCTCGGTATCGAGCACGGCCTCGTTGCCGGGCGCGCGGCGCAGCGGGGCCGATGGCGCGACGACCCGCATCTTGAGCGCCTCGACGAAGCGCGCAGCCTCGACCCGGCCGGAAAGATGCGCCGCCGCGAGGTCGGCGCGAGCCGGAGTGAGTCTCTTGTCGAGGATCGTCACGCCAACCTTGCCAAATCGAACTTCGCCACGTCCTTCAACAGCGCGATGAAGCCGCTGACCTGGTGCTCGGCGGTGAGCCGCCCTTTCTCGGCGGTCGCGAGCGAGGCATCTCCGACCGCGCCATGCGGGTTGAGGTCAGGCGCGATCCAGCCGAAGGCTTGGAGCCCGGTCGGTCGCAGATAGGTGAACTCCCTCTCCATCGCCTGTGCCGAGGAGACGAAGTTCTGCGCCTTTTCCTTGCGCACGAGATCGGGCCTGAAATGCAGCATGAGCGAGGTCTCGGCGTCACCGCCATGGATGCCGTAGATACCCTCGGCAGCAGAGTAAAGACCTTCGGGCTTGCCGAAGCGGCTCCAGGCGGTGTGCACCGCCAGCATCCCACATTTGATGCGCAATTCGCGCGTGACCACCCCGAGGAGGTCCGAGTTGCCGCCATGCGAATTGACGATCACGAGCTTGCGCAAGCCGGCGCGCGCCACCGATTCCCCGATCTCGACCCAAACGCGCAGCGCCGTCTCCGCGGTGAGCGTCAGCGTGCCTGGCGAGCGCAAATGCTCGTTCGACTTGCCGATCGCCTGGATCGGCAGGATGAGGATCGACAGATCCTCCGGCAGGCGCTTCGCCAGTTGGTCGAGCATGCCTTGATTGATCGCGGTGTCGGTAGCCACCGAAAGATGCGGACCGTGCTGCTCGATGGCGGCAATCGGCAGGATGGCGATGGTGCGGCCGGGATCGAGGATCTCGAACTCTTTGGTCGTAAGATCTGTCCAATACAGCTTGCGCATGGCGCTTCCTCTGCTTTGAATTCGAGCTTCTCAACTCAATCGAGATGAAATCCGAGGGTCAGCCAAGCCGCACCATGGCCTTGCGCACATCGGCGATGAAGCCCTTGCGCCTGGCCTCGCTCGCGACATTCATGTGATAGAGCGCGTGATACCGGGCGCGCGCCTTGACGGTCGCGGAGCGCGGCAGGTAGCGCATCACCAGCTTGCGGGGCGGGTCGCCCATGGCGATGGCGCGCAGCCGGTCGCGCCCATAGGTCACGATGCCGGCGACAAGCTTCAGATTGCCGAGCAGTGGCTTGACGTTCGAAGGATCGGAAATATCGAAGGAGACGCCGGGTGCCAGGACTTTGTCGAGGAAGCCCTTCAACATCGCCGGCGGGCCGAAGCACCAAGTGGGGAACTGCAGCACCAGCGCCTCGGCGGCGCGCAGGCGCGCCACATAGGCTTCGATGCCGATCTGGTTCTTCGAGGTGTCGTGATAGCGGCGGCGCTCCTCCTCGCTCATTACCGGGTTGAAGCCCTCGGCGTAGAGGTCGCATAGGTCGATCTCATGGCCGGCTTCCGCGAGCCCCGCCAGGGCCTCGACGCGGATCGCGGCGTGGAAGCTCTCGGGCAGCGGGTGGCAATAGAGGTAGAGGATCCTCACCTCAGGCTCCGGCGGGCCGAGGGGTGAAGCTCCGCATCTTGCCGGGATTGAGGAGCCCCATCGGGTCCACCTCATGCTTGAAGCCGAGCTGATCGGAATCGGCTTTCTTGTGCCGGCTGCCGTCCTCGAGCGTGTAGACGTGTGGATTGGCGATGAACACGCCGTTTTCCTCGTGCAGCCTGATGATCTCGTTCAGCCGCTCGGCCGTGCTGTAGCGCACCACGGGCAGCGCGCTGCAAGTCACGCGCCCGCCGAAATGCTGGAACTCGCAATGATAGAGCACCTCATCGCCGAACATCGCGTGCATTTCCCGCAAGCTGTCGACCAGTCGGTCCGAGGGGAAGAGGCATTGCAGGTAAGTGACCTTGCGGTCCTGCTTCAGCGCATGCAGCGTCGTATGGTTCCAGGTGTATTCGTAGAGCGGCGTCTTGCCCGGCTCCTCCTCCATGGGCGCCTCATAGGTGAGCTCGCCGCGTCCGCGCAGGAGCTCCTTGAAGCTTTGCAGCCAGGGTTCCGCGATCATGCAGATCAATAGGTGCTTGCCCTCGGGGCAATAGGGTCTCAACGGCCCGAAATAGGTGGGCAGCGGCCATTGGATCGGCGTCGCGAGCTTCTTGACGATGCCGTCGGCATGGGAGAGCTCGCGCCCGAAGGCGACGGCATCGAGGAAATCGTCGAAGGCGACGACGAGGTCGACCCAGGGAAAAGCCGGCGCCAGCGGCATTTCGAGCGCCATGATGATGCCGGTCGTGCCATAGGCATGGTTGACCGCCTGCGCCGCGGCGCCGCGCAGCTCCAGCAGGCGAGGCTCCTCTTCGAGCGTGACGATGCGCGCGGCGAGGAGATTGCCGGACTCGCGCAGGCCGCCATAGGTGATGGAGCCGACGCCGCCCGAGCCGCCCGCGACGAAGCCGCCGATGGTTGCCGAGCGCTTGGTCGAGGGATGCATGCGCAACTCCCAGCCCTGCGGGCGCAGCGCCGTGTCGATATCGACCATCTTCGCGCCCGCACCGACGCGCAGCACGCCGGCTCTGTGCCATTCGATGGTGGTGAGGCCGGTGAGGTCGAGAAGCACGCCGCCTTCGAGCGGCACGGCCTGGCCGTAATTGCCGGTGCCGCCGCCACGCGGCGTCAGCGGAATGCTGTGGCGGGCGCAGGCCCGCGCCACCGTCACCACATCGGCCTCGTTGCGAGGAACTGCGATGATATCGGCCGAGAGGCCGTGCAATTGCTCGTTGAGGACCGGGCTGTACCAGAAGTAGTCGCGCGAGCGCAGGCGGACCACGCGCTGGTCGTCGATTACCGGCACGTCGCCGATTTCACGCCGGAAAGCGGCGATGTCGTGGCTCGGCCTGTCGCGCCGCGTCGCCTCGGTCTTGGTCGCTGCCTGTCTCATCGAATCTCCAGTCGCGCTCAGTCGTCCGTGTGCCGCATCCTATCGCGGGATCAGCTTTTCGCCATGCGCCAAATGGGCTTCGGCCGCCGTCCGCAATTCGGAGAGCAGCTCGGCGCCGCTCCAGCGCCTGCGGTCGCCGGCTTCCGCCGCGCGGATCATGTCGATCACCCGGGCATTGGCCGGCGCCGACACGCCGAGCCTCGGCGCCAGCCTGACGACCTCGCCATTCATATGAGCGATCTCGGTGCGACGTCCTGCCCGCAAATCCTCCCAAGTCGAGGAGCGCGCCAGGGGATCGATGGCCATGAGGCGGCTCGCCAATACGCGGAACACGGCATCGGGTGCTTCGAGCAAGCGCGGGATCCAATGCGGCGGCAGCGGCGTGAGCTTGGCCGGCCGAATATGCGCCATGTCGAGCGCCCGCAGCGCCTCGCGCTGCAGCAGCGCCAGGCAACGCCGATAATCGCGCTGCCCCAGCTCATCCTTGAGCGGCAAGTCGGACAGCGCATTGATCGCGTTGTTGAGATTGAAGAGCAGCTTCGCCCATTGCACTTGCGGCATGTCGCCGCGTCGCAAGAGAGGCAGGCCGGCAGCCGCGAACAAGGAGGCGAAGGGCATGAGCGCTGCATGCGCCTCGACCATCAACTCTCCTGCCGAGGCGCGGTGGAACGCGCCTTCGCCACGATGCAGGACGTTGAAAGGCACCATGCCGGCGAGCACCACATGTCGCGGCAGGTGATCGCGCAAGACGCCGGCATTGCCGAGACCGTTCTGGAAGCTGATCACCAGGGCCGTGGGCTTCAGCACCGACGCCAGCTCGCGTCCGGCCTCCTCGGTCGCATCCGACTTCACGGTGACCAACACCAGATCGGCCTTTGCGGCGATGGAACCGTCGGTGACGTAACGCAGATGCCCTGGCGGCAGCCGCAGATCCGCGCCTCGCCAAGAGGTCAGGTGCAAGCCATGGGCGGCGACCTCGGCGGCAAGATGGGCGCGGCCGACCAAGACGACATCGGCCGCCGGGCTCAGCAGGCCGCCCAACAGGCACCCGACACTGCCCGCGCCGTAAACGCAAATGGCAGGCCCGGCCATTGGGCTCACGCGGCGGCGCCGGCCGCGGACCGACCGGCGACCCGCCCGGAAAACAAGCAGCCCCCGAGAAAAGTACCTTCCAAGGAACGGTAGCCATGCATCCCGCCGCCGCCGAAGCCCGATGCCTCACCCGCCGCATAGAGGCCGGGCCGGGCAGCGCCGTCCGCGCCGAGCACGCGCCCCTCGAGATCGGTCTCGAGCCCGCCGAGCGTCTTGCGCGTCAGGATGTTGAGGCGCACCGCGATCAACGGTCCATGCTTGGCGTCGAGGATCTTGTGCGGCTTTGCGGTGCGGATCAGCCTGTCTCCGATGTAGCGGCGCGCATTATGGATGAAGGCGATCTGCGCGTCCTTGCAGAAGGGGTTGTCGATCTGCCGATCGCGGGCGGCGAGCTCGCGCTCGAGCTGTTCGAGCCCGACGAGGTGTTCGCCGGTGAGCGCGTTCATGCCGGCGACCAGATCGGCGAGATTGTCGCTCACGACGAAATCTTCGCCCTTGTCTTTGAAGGCTTCGACCGGTCCGGTCGCCTTGCCGCCGACGGCGCGGCGCGCCACCAGGCGCCAGCTCTTGCCCGTGAAATCCGGGTTCTGCTCCGAGCCGGACAGCGCGAATTCCTTGCGGATGATGCTCTGGTTCAAGACGAACCACGAATAATCATACCCGGTCTTCATGATATGCTCGAGCGTGCCGAGCGTGTCGTAGCCGGGATAGAGGGGACCCGGCAGGCGTTGACCGCTCGCGTCGAACCACATCGAGGAGGGCCCAGGCAAGATGCGGATGCCGTGCATGGGCCAGATCGGGTTCCAGTTCCGCACCCCTTCGACATAGTGCCACATACGGTCGGGGTTGATCATTCGGGCGCCAGCGGCCTCGGCTATGGCGAGCATGCGGCCATCCACATGGGCGGGCACGCCGGCGATCATGCGCCGCGGCGGCTTGCCCAGACGCTCCGGCCAGTTGGCGCGCACGAGATCATGATTGCCGCCGATGCCGCCCGACGCGACGATTACCGCCTGGGCCCTGAACTCGAATTCGCCGATGCCGATGCGGGAGCTGGTTTGCCCGCGCGGGATCCCGCTCGGCTCCAGAATTGCTCCGCTCACTCCGTCGACAGCGCCGTTTGTTGATGTCAGCGCGTCGACGCGATGGCGGAACTTGAAGGTCACGAGCCCCGCTTTCGCTCCTTCCCGCACCCTGCGCTCGAAAGGCTCGAGCACGCCGGGTCCGGTGCCCCAGGTGATGTGGAAGCGCGGTACCGAGTTGCCATGGCCGATCGCGCCATAGCCGCCCCGCTCGGCCCAGCCCACGACGGGAAAGATGCGAAGGCCTTGGGCGCGCAGCCAGGAGCGTTTCTCGCCGGCCGCGAAAGCCACATAGGCCTGCGCCCATCGCTTCGGCCAATGATCCTCGACCCTGTCGAAACCCGCAGTTCCCATCCAGTCTTGCAGGGCAAGCTCGTAGGAATCGCGCACGCGCAACCGCCGCTGCTCGAGAGAGTCGACGAAGAACAAGCCACCGAACGACCAGAAAGCCTGGCCGCCGAGGCTTTGCTCTCCCTCCTGCTCCACGATGACGACATGCTTGCCGGCATCGGCGATCTCGGCCGCCGCGACGAGCCCGGCGAGGCCCCCGCCGATGACGATCACGTCGGCCTCGAGCTGCATGGCGGGTACCCCTCTTTCCGATCGAGCGAGCCCTTGATCCGGCCTTGCTGTCGAGCGAAACATATCGCGGTAGTCGATGCAAACTCTCGGGTCCGATCCGCGGCACGGCGCGCATCGCCCGGAGAGGCGCTTGCTTTCTCGGCGCATTGCCGCGAAATTCGCTGAAAGGGGCGAAAGCGCGATCGAGGCGCGAGAGGGGATGGGCGGATATGTCCGACAGCTTCACCGAAACCACGACGATCTCCTGGTTCAGCCGCATCAAGAGCGCCTTGATCGGCATCGTCATCGGGCTTGCCCTGGTGGTCGGCTCGATCGCCGGTATCTTCTGGAACGAGCATCGGGCGGTGCAGACGGCACGCTCGCTGGCCCAGGGGCGAGGCCTTGTCGTCGATGTCGACGCCCAAAAGCCCGACCCGGCGAACAACGCCAAGCTCGTGCACGTCGCGGGGACAGCGAGCGTGACGCAACCGCTCCTCGATGCGGATTTCGGTGTCTCGGCAACGGCTCTGCGCCTGCGGCGAATCGCCGAGATGTACCAGTGGAAAGAGGAGGAGAAAACCGAGACGACCAAGAATGCCGGCGGCAGCGAAACCAAGACCACGACCTACACTTATGCGAAGACGTGGTCGGCGGAGCAAATCGATTCGGGCCGCTTCCGGCACCCGCAAGACCACGGCAATCCGGCCAAGACCATCGCCGGCCGAGACTTTTTCGCGCAGGATGCCAAGCTCGGCGGCTTCGCGCTCGATCAGATGCTGCTGGCGAAGCTCCCGGACGACCAGCGCTTGGCCGTCCCCCAGGACATCGCGGCTTCGCTCAAGACCAAGAACCCCGACGCGCAAGTCTCCGGTGATGGGATCTATATCGGGCAAAATCCAGCGGAGCCGCGCATCGGGGATGTGCGCATCTCCTATCAGCTGACGCCAGCCGGCGCGCTCAGCGTCATCGCCGCCCAGTCGGGGACCGGGTTCCAGCCCTTCCAGACCGAGGCCGGCGACAAGCTCGAACTGATCAGGCCGGGGATCATGGCCGCGCCGCAGATGTTCGCCGCCGCCGAGGAGGAGAACACCATTCTGACCTGGGCGCTTCGCGCCGCCCTGATGATCGCAATCTGGATCGGTTCCTTCCTGTGCGTCCGCCCCCTCGCCGTGTTCGCCGATCTCATTCCCTTCATCGGCAGCATGGTGGGCTTCGGGCTCGGCTTCATCGCGCTTCTGGCGACGCTGATCATCGCCCCGGTCGCCATTGCGATTGCCTGGTTCGCCTTCAGGCCAGTTGCTGCGGTCGCGGTCCTTGTGGTCGGCGCTTTGCTGTTCGTGGGGCTGCACAGGCTGCGCGCCGGGCGCACCGCCAAGCCCGCCGCCGCGCAGCCCGCGAGGTGAGGGCGCGGCTGCGCAGACGGGTGAACATGATAGCCCACAAAAGGGAGGCGGGCGCTGACCCTCTCAATCCTCTATGAACGGATAGGGTCCCGGATAGCGCTCCACATAGGCCATATGGCTGACGAGGCGCTCGCCGTCCCAACGCCAGATGCGGTAGGCAGGCGGCTCCATGGCGATCAGTCCTTCCGACTCGCCGGCCCGCAGGTCGAGCTCCACCTGATGCGCTACGCCGGGAGCGATCGAGGCGAGCGCTCCGCCGAACAGGGTCTCGATCGGGCGGTGGTGATGGCCGAAGGTGAGGGCCTTCACCTGCGGGTTGCCGCGGACGAGGGCTTCGAGCCGCTCGGCGCCGTTGATCAGCCTGATCTTGTCCATGTGCCCGATGCCGCAGTCGAAGGGCGGGTGGTGCATGAACAAAAGGGTCGGCTTGCCGCGCTCGGCCGCGAGCGTCTTGTCGAGCCAGGCGAGGCGCTCCTCGCATAATTCGCCAGCGCCCGATTTCGGGATATGCGTGTCGAGCCCAACGAGCCGCACCGGATAATCCTCGATCGCATATTGCACGAAGCGCGGATGCGATGTGATACCCGGAAACCGCTTGAGCCCTTCGCGGAAATTCTCGCGATGGTCGTGATTGCCGGGCACGGCGTAGACGGGCATGGGAAAACGCCGCAGGAGTCGATGCGCAGTTTCATACTCGTCGGGCGTGCCGTTGTTGACCACGTCTCCCGTGACGAGCACCACATCGGGGCGCGGATCGAGCGCCGACACCACCGCGATGGCGCGTGCCGCGAACATGTTGGTCTCGACGATACGGATCGCCGGCCGGCCGCGCGGGCGCAGATGCAGATCCGAGATTTGCGCAATCAGCATCGGTAACCTCGTTCGTCTGAAACGGCCGCTCGCAGGGCAGGGGCGGGTCGCCTGGTTACTTTGGACGGATGACAGGTGCAAGACTGCGCGCCTGATTGCGCGGCAGGACCAGCTCCCGATGTTGCGTCACGCAAGCCCGCGACGCTATCGTCCAGGACCAAGCGGCGTCGAGTGCCGCGCGCAGGGCTTGAGGGAGGATGGATGTACACTCATTCGATCGAGATTCTGGACGCGCGCTTCAAGCGTCTCGCCCTTGGCAATGTGCATCTCGAAAAGCTTCATACCGGCTGCCGCTGGGCGGAGGGCCCGGCCTATTTTCCGGCAGGACGCTATCTCCTGTGGTCGGATATCCCGAATAACCGCATCCTGCGCTATGACGAATGCGACGGCTCGGTCGGCGTATTCCGCGAGCCTTCGAACAACACCAACGGTCACACCGTCGATCGCGAGGGGAGGCTGGTCTCCTGCGAGCACCGCGGACGCTGCGTTTCGCGCACCGAGCATAACGGCTCACGCACCGTGCTGGCGGATAATTGGCAGGGCAAGAAGCTCAACTCGCCGAATGACGTCGTGGTGAAATCAGACGGCTCGATCTGGTTTACCGATCCGACCTATGGCATCGATTCGCATTACGAGGGCGATGCCGCCGATTCCGAGATCGGCGCGAGCCACGTCTTCCGCATCGATGCCGCCAGCGGGGCGCTCGAAGCGGTCGCGACCGATTTCGTCAAGCCGAACGGCCTAGCCTTCTCGCCCGACGAGAGCCTCCTCTACATCGCCGATACCGGCATCAGCCATGTCGAGGACGGGCCGCGCCATATCCGGCGCTTCAAGGTCGCCGCCGACGGCCGCACGCTGTCCGGCGGGGAAGTATTCGCGACTTGCGATCCTGGTCTCTTCGACGGCTTTCGCTGCGATACGGAAGGAAATGTCTGGAGCTCGGCCGGCGACGGCGTGCATTGCTACCATCCGGACGGCACGTTGCTCGGCAAGATCAAGGTGCCGGAGGTGGTGGCCAACGTGCAGTTCGGCGGCCCCAAGCGCAACCGCCTCTACATCTGCGGCACCACCTCGCTCTACGCCATCTATGTCGGGGCGCATGGCGTGTCGCATCCGAGGTGACGAGCAAGTGCCGGATAAGGCTCTTGCCGTCATGGCCGGGCTTGGCTTGGCCCGGCCATGACGCGGATGGGTTAGCAATATTGGGGCACCTCAAGGTGATCGAGAAACACCACCGGCGCCTCACCGTGGCGATGCGCCGCCTCGACATCGAGGCGACAGCGCGCCAGATATAGTCGGTGAGGCGCAACCGGCGCAATGACGCGGAGGAAGGCCCATATGCAGCTCGACGCATCGCTCCTGGCGCGGCTGCAATTTGCCTTCACGGTCTCCTTCCACATCATCTTTCCCGCCTTCACCATCGGGACCTCGGCCTTCATCGCGACCTTGCTCACCCGCTTCGCCATCACCGGGCAGGAGCGCTTCCGCACGCTCGCCCGGTTCTGGACCAAGATCTTCGCCGTCTCCTTCGCCATGGGGGTGGTGTCCGGCATCGTGCTCTCCTACGAGTTCGGCACGAATTTCAGCCGTTTCTCGGTGGCGGTCGGCAACGCCATCGGGCCGCTGATCGGCTATGAGGTGATCGCCGCCTTCTTCCTCGAGGCGACCTTCCTCGGCGTCATGCTGTTCGGCTGGAAGCGCGTGCCGGTCTGGCTGCACACGCTCTCGGCCATCGTAGTGGCGGTCGGCACGCTGATCTCGGCTTTCTGGATCCTCTCGGCCAATAGCTGGATGCAATTTCCGGTCGGCTACGAGATGAAGGACGGCATCGCCTATCCGCTCGATTGGCTCGCGATCATCTTCAACCCGACCTTCCCCTTGCGCTTCCTGCACATGGTGACGGCGGCTTTTCTGACGACCTCGGTGGTCGTGCTGTCGGTGGGCGCGCGCTATCTGCTCGCCGGCCGCTTTCCGGACCATGCCTATACGATGATCCGCATGGGCCTCGGCCTGATGCTGGTGCTGGCGCCGGCGCAGCTTGTGATCGGCGACGCGCATGGCCTCGAGACGGCGCGGTATCAGCCGACCAAGATCGCCGCCATGGAAGGCCATTGGGATGGGGCTGAGATCGCGCCGCTCATCCTGTTCGCCTGGCCGGACCAGGCGGCCGAGCGCAACGACTACGAGCTTGCCATCCCGCGTCTCGGCAGCTTGATCATCACCCATGACTGGAACGGCAAGTTCCCGGGCTTGAAGGACGTCGCAGCGGCCGACCGTCCACCGCTGGCGAATGTGTTCTTCGGCTTTCGGGCGATGGTCGGCATCGGCCTCTACTTGATCGCGCTTGCCCTGTTCGGTGGCCTGCTATGGCTGCGCGACACGCTTTTCGAGAACCGGTTCTTCCTGCGCGTCGCTTCGCTTTCCTGGCCGCTCGGCTTCATCGCCATCATCAGCGGCTGGATCGTGACCGAGAGCGGCCGCCAGCCCTGGCTCGCGACCGGCATCATCCGCACCGCCGACGCCATCTCGCCGCTGCCGGCCGAGCAGGTGCTCGCGACCCTGATCCTGTTCGTGCTGATCTACACGGCGGTGTTCGGCATGGGCATCAGGCTCATCAACAAGCTCATCGACAAGGGTCCGCAAACGCTCGTTCTCGCCGATGAGGAGGGTTTGCCGAATCGTCCGATCTCGGCTTCCGGCGCGGCCGCGCGCGCCGCTCTTCCGGAGGCCTTGCGATGAGCATGGACTGGTATCTGCCGGTGATCTGGGCCTGCGTGCTCGCCGCGGCCGTCGGCCTCTATGTGATCCTCGACGGCTTCGACCTCGGCATCGGCATCCTGTTTCCGACCGCCCGCGGGGAGCACACGCGCGACCAGATGATGAACGCCGTCGCGCCGTATTGGGACGGCAACGAGACCTGGCTCGTGCTCGGGGGCGGCGGATTGTGGGTCGCCTTTCCGAGAGCCTATGCGGTGATCATGCCGGCGCTCTATCTGCCGGTGATGGTGATGCTTCTCGCCCTCGTCTTCCGCGGCGTCGCCTTCGAGTTCCGCTTCGTCTCGAAGCCGCATCACGGCTTCTGGGATCTGGCTTTCGGCGGCGGCTCGATCGTCGCGGCCCTGGCGCAAGGCGTGGTGCTCGGTGGTCTGTTGCAAGGCATCAAGGTTGAGAACGGCGCCTTCGCGGGCGGGCCCTTCGATTGGGCGACACCTTTCTCGGCTCTCTGCGGGCTAGGCCTCGCGGCGGGCTATGCGCTCCTCGGCGCGGGCTTCTTGGTGATGCGCACCGAAGGCGCGGCGGCCGCGCTGGCGCGCCAGCGCGCTCCCCTCTGCCTCGCCGCGGTCGTCGCCGCCGCCGCGGCGGTGAGCTTGTGGACGCCCTTCGCCGTCCCGCGCATCGCCGAGCGCTGGTTCGCGCTGCCCAATATCCTCTATCTGTGGCCGCTGCCGGCGCTCACCGCGCTCCTCCTCTGGCGCATCTGGCGCTCCATCGAGACGGGCGGCCATGTCGAGCCCTTCTTCGCGACGGTCGGGGTCTTCATTCTGTGCTTCGCCGGTCTCGCGATCTCGAACTTTCCCTATCTCGTGCCCCCTTCACTGACGGTGTGGGAGACGGCGGCCGCGCCCGCGAGCCAGATCTTCATGCTCATCGGCGTGGTGTTTCTCTTGCCCCTGATCCTCGCCTATACGGCGTTCGTGTATTGGACGTTCAGGGGCAAGCTCGTCGAGGGGGAGGGCTATCACTGAGCGTTTGCGAAGATCAGCTCTGCAAACAAAGGGCTTGACGCGGAGGCTGCGCCGAAACACATGTGCGCGCGGGGCATCCCGCTCCACGAACACCCTTGAACGAGAGGCCGGCAAGACTGCCTCGACAAAGGTCGAGTCGGCCGCGATTCTAGTCCATTCGAGACGGAGACATATGGCTACCTTCCAACACCCGAATTTCGACGAGAGG
>JBIOEJ010000044.1:0-41352 GCA_044445965.1 Hyphomicrobiales bacterium | reverse complement strand
GAGCCGGCTTGGGATTGTCGCTGACCGAAGCGGCCAAGCTGCTCGGAGACGGCCGGCGCACCATCATGGGCTATCTCGAGAGGGATGCGCTCCCGCCCATCGTCGCCATCGCCTGTCGGGCGCTCGCCCGCGACAAGCATCTGCTGGCGGCGCACTATGTGCCAGGGCGCAGGGTCTCGCGACCGTCCTCATGACAATCGTCGGCACGCCGTCTGGACGTGGACCGCATCGGGCTTGCGGGCAGCGTCACGATAAAGCAGCTCACGCCATCGCCTTGCGACGCGTAGGCGACATCGCCGCAATGCCGGCGCGCGATCTGGCGCACCAGCGCGAGCCCGAGTCCGCTGCCGCTCGCCGCGCCGGCCACGCGATGGAACGGCGAGAATAGCCGCTCGCGTTCCGCCTCGACGACGCCTTGACCATGATCGCGGACGGTGAGCAGCGCCTTGTCGTCGCGGCGGCGTACCTCGACCTCGGTCGGCGGCGCCCCGTGACGTTCGGCATTCTCGAGGAGGTTGCGGACCATGCGTCGCAACAGGTGGGGATCGCCGCGCACCGCGACTGGCTCGCCGTCGAGCGTGCAGCGCTCGTAGCGGGCGCATTCCTCGGCCGCCAACGCCAAGAGGTCCACCTCCTCATCGATCTCGAGCCCAGCGACCGTGTCGAGGCGGCTCGCGAGCAGGACCTCGTCGATCAGTCGATCGAGCTCGGCAATGTCCCGCTCGAGCTCGGCCTTGCGTTTCGGATCGGCTGTTGCCCGCATGAGCTCGACGCCGAGCCGGATGCGGGTGAGCGGGGTTCTAAAGTCATGTGAGGCATTGGCGAGCAGCATCTTATGGGCATTGACCAGGCTCTCGATGCGCGAAGCCGCGCGGTTGAAGCTTTCGGCGAGCTGAGCGACCTCATCGCGACCTTCGACCTTCACGCGCGCCGAAAGCTCTCCCGCGCCGAGCGATTCGACCCCCGAGCGCAGGCGCTCGAGGCGCCGCGTGAGGCCCCGCACCACGGGAAACGCCCCAAGGGCCACCGCGAGAGCGATTCCTCCGAGGAAGCCGACGAAAGCAAGGCCCGGGTGAGGATGGTCCGCACGGAGGCGCGCGACAAGCCAGCGTCCGTCGGGAAGCCGCAGCGACCAGGCCGGCCCTGACGCGCCGTGGAACCACCCGCCCATCTCGCCCTGTCCGCTCGGAGCCGGCAACGCGGCGCCGGCGGCGGCGATCGGTTGCCGCGCGGCGTTGAACAACGCAACGTCCGTATGAAGCCGCGCCGCCAATCGCTCGATCGCCTGCTGTTGCATGGCGGGCGGAGCATCGGGGGGCGCAATCGCCGCGCCGGCTAGCTCGCCCGCCATCTCGAAGGCCTGGCTGATGGGCGAAACATTGGCCGCGAACCGCCATCCCAGCCCGGCCATCAGCACGACGAGGACGAGGCTCGTGATGATGGTGAGGTAGACCTGATGGTAGAGGCGCTTCATGGAAGGCGCCCTTTGTCCTGCCGGCGCATCAGTCCTGCGCCTTGGCGAGGACGTATCCGGCGCCGCGCACGGTGAGGACCCGGCGCGGATGCCTGGGGTCATCCTCTATCGCCGCGCGGATGCGCGAGACATGCACGTCGATGGACCGATCGAACGCCTCGAGGGGCTCGCTCTTCAGATGGTCCATCAAGGTGTCGCGCGACATCACGCGGCCCGCATGCTCGGCGAGCGCGAGCAGCAGCGCGAACTGATAGCCGGTGAGCGGCCGCGCCGATCCGTCGAGGCGCGCCTCTCGGGCGGCGCGGTCGATCTCCAGACGGCCGAAGCGCAGAATATCGGCGTCCGCGACGCCCTTGCGCCGGCGCAGTATGGCCCGCAGCCGCGCCAACAGCTCACGCGGCTCGAAGGGTTTCGGCAGGTAGTCATCTGCTCCCATCTCCAGGCCGACGACGCGATCCATGGCATCGCCTCGCGCCGTCAACATCAGCATCGGGGTCTCGGCATGGGCGCGAATCTGCCGGCAGACATCGAGCCCGTCCATGTCGGGCAGCATCAGGTCGAGGATGAGCGCGTCACAGGCTTCGCGTGCATGCATCGCCAGGCCCTGCTTGCCGTTGCGCGCATGCATGACGCGATACCCCGCCTCGCCCAGGTACTCGCCGACCATCGCGGCGAGGCGGGAATCGTCTTCGATCAGCAGGATGCGCTGAGCCACACCCGGTTCAACCTCGATGCCAGCCGCCCCAGGACGAGAGGCGGTCGATAAGGCTCCGGCGCTGCTCCGGCGTCAACACCTCGGCGGCGTCGCCGAGCGCCTGGGCGATGCGTTTGCTGGCCGTCTCGGCCAACCCGACATGTTCGCCGCGCAATCGCTCGATGGCGGTGCGGTCGATGCTCGAGGCGGCGAAGAGATCGATCACCTGCTTGTGATCGGCCCGCGCCTTGTCGCGCAGCGGCAGCAGATCCTTCACGGCCGCCTGGGCGATGGCGACAAGCTTCGCCTGCTGATCCGGCGTGGCATCGGCCTCGACGGCGATGTGCTTCATCATATGGTCGACCCGGCGGTCGAGCTGAGCGGGGTCTATCGGGCCGTCCATGAAGCCGCCGGCGCCCCAGGGGCCGCCCCCATATCCGAATGCGCTGGTGGCGAGGCTGCCGGCGGTGCCGGCGACGAGCGCCACAAGGACGGCCAGCAGCGCCGCCCTCCCCCGACCGAGGCGCCGGCCGGACGATATCGGCGTGTTTTGCGGCTGGGTTCCAGGCTTGCCGTTTTCTTCCATCATGGTCTCCTATGCGGTTGCGGGCGACATCGCCCTCACCGGCAAGCTAGGAGCCGATATTTTCCGAGCGTTCTCCGGAAGGTAAAGATTTGTAAAGACGGGTGCCGCTCGAATGCGCTCGGCACCCATCACGGATGTCTTGTCCTCGAATGTGCCCGTGCGCCGCCTGACTTCGCGGCATCGCCGTTCGATGGCATTGGCGGTGCGAGCGGCTTTGCGCCGATCAAGGGCGGTGGTCGCGCCGTTTATTCCACGGTTTGCGGGTCGCTGATCGTGCGAGCCACGCGAGGGCGCGGCATGATCCACGACTGCACCCGGCTGACGAGCGGCTTGAGCCGCAGGCACGGGCGCTCGACACACCACCAGGAGAAGGCCGCGACCGCGAAGGCGATCGGGTAGGCGACCGCGAGATTGATGCTCCAGTGGCGGCCCGGCTCGCCGAGAGCCGCCACGGTGGCCTGTTGGATCGGATAGCCATAGAGAAACAGCCCATAGCTGTAGTCGCCCTTTGCCACGAGGCTGATCCGACCGGGGTTGAGCAGACCGAGATAGACGGTCACGTAGGTTGCGGGCACCGCGACCACGAAGTCGCCCATGGGTACCGACAGGCACACGAGCGTCGTCGCCAGAGCAACGGCGAACAGGCGGCCGGACCAGACGATGCGCTCCCGATAAAGATAGGCCGCCACGCCGAGCAGGAAGGAGAGCACCAGCACCGAGCCCGGCACACTCACGGCAGCCGGAGCGCTCCTCAAGAAGCCGTCGCGCGCGAACACGAACAGCATCGCAATGAGGATGAAGACGGCAAAGCGCCTACTGCGCCGAACGAGCCCCAGCAGCACGGCCACGGCGAGCAGGACGTAGCAGGCGAGCTCGAACTTGAGTGTCCAGAGCTGGGCATTGACGAAACCCGGCCAGGGATTGGTAGTGAAGACACCTGGCAGCTTGTATTTCACCATGCCTATGATGGATGTGAAATATCCGCGAAACATCGGATCCGTGAAATAGGCCTTGAGCGGCAGCGTGGTGAAGATGGCCCCGATCAACACGGCCGACAGCAATGTCTCGACGGCGAGCGCCGGCAGCAGTCGCAAGATGCGCAGGGCCAGGAAGTCGACCAGCGTGCGGCACCGCATCAGGCTGCCGCAGACCAGGAAGCCCGACAGCGCGAAGAACATCGGCAAGATGATGGCGATGAGCGGCCTGCCGCGACTGACATCGGCCAGAGTAAGCATGAACGAATGGGTCACGATCACGCCCGACGCCAGCAGCAGCCGCAGATAATCGAAGCCCGCCGGCCGGTTGGCCGCGGCGGTCAGCCGGTCGGCTAGGGTGGGTCCCGAAAATCCAATCACGAACTCGCAACCCCCTCCGATGTGGCCATCCGGCCCTTGAGCCGGATTACTCCCAGAAATGAAGCGTTCCCGTCAAGTTGATCCTGCCGAGTCCGTGGGCTGCTGCCTGGTCTCCTCCCGAATGGCGAGTGACGGCACCTGGTGCAGCGAATCCGAAATTCGCATCGCATTGGAGCAACGCGCCGGGCGAATTTCGGATTCAAAAGCTGCACTAGCAAATCATTGTTTCTAGTGTGGTTTTCGAATTTGAAGTTCCTACCGCGCGCATGCCATCCATGTGATAGGAACTTCAAATTCACCACACTAGGGCGTCGCGGAGGAAGCTCGCCCCGTTGGCGGCGACCGATGCCGGGTCGCCAGCTCACCCGACCGCCGCGTAACCACCGTTTCAGGGGGCTCGGCAGAACCACTTCCCGATTGACGACTCGGCGCCGATATGTCAGCAACGCTGACCTATTCCAACTTCGAGAGAAGCGCTATCTTCCCGTCATCATGATCAGAGGCAGCCGCGCGCCGCAGGCGCCGGGCGGCAGCCGAGGAGGACGTCGTGAGTGAGCTGAAATTCCAGGTCAGCCTCGACGACAAATTCGACCTGACGAAATCGCATATCTTCCTCAACGGCGTGCAAGCGGTGCTGCGCATGCTGCTGATGCAGAAGGAGCGCGATCGCCGCGCCGGGTTGAATACCGCCGGCTTCATCTCGGGCTATCGCGGCTCGCCGCTCGGCGGCCTCGATCTGCAGCTTGCCCGTTGCAACAAGCTCCTCCTCGCCAACGACATCGTCTTCAAGCCCGGCCTCAACGAGGAGCTGGCGGCGACCGCGTGCTGGGGCGCGCAACAGGCGGAGATGCGCGGCGAGGGCCGCTATGACGGCGTCTTCTCCCTTTGGTACGGTAAGGGGCCCGGCGTCGACCGCTCCGGCGATGTGCTGCGCCACGCCAATCTCGCTGGCACCTCGAAATATGGCGGCGCCCTGGCGCTGATGGGCGATGACCACACGGCCGAATCATCGACCACGGCGCATCAGAGCGAGTTCCACTTCGTCGATGTGATGATCCCGATCCTCAATCCCGCCGGCGTGCAGGAGATTCTCGATTACGGGCTCTACGGCTACGCGATGAGCCGTTTCTGCGGCACCTGGGCCGGGCTCAAGCTCGTCAAGGACAATATCGAATCGACCGGCACCGCCGATGGCTCGCTCGAGCGCGTGAAGATTCTCGTGCCGGAAGACTTCGCGATACCGCCAGGCGGCCTCGGTATCCGCCCGAATGACGTGATCCTCGGCCAGGAGGAGCGCCTGCAAGAGCATAAGCGGGACGCCATGCTCGCCTTCGTGCGCGCCAACAAGCTCAACCGGGTGATCACCTCGGGCGGGCCGAACGCCAAGATCGGCATCATCACCACCGGCAAGAGCTATCTCGACGTGAGGCAAGCCTTCGACGATCTCGGCATCGACGAGGTGCGCGCCAACGATCTCGGCATCCGGCTCTTCAAGGTGGGCTGCCCCTGGCCGCTCGGCCAGGCGACCTTGAAGGAGTTCGCCGAAGGCCTCGACATGATCATGGTCGTCGAGGAGAAGCGCTCGCTGATCGAGGTGCAGGTGCGCGAGGAGCTCTACAGCACTGCCAATCAGCCGATCTGCGTCGGCAAGAAGGACGAGCGCGGCGACTGGCTGTTCCCGGTCAAGGGCGCGCTCGACCCGAACGATATCGCGGTGGCGATCGGCGAGCGGCTGCTGCGCTATCGCAAGAGCGACGAGATCGAGGCCAAGGTAGCGCGGCTGAAGCAGGCTCAAGCCATGCTGGCGCAGACCCAGGACGCCGCGGTCCGCACCCCCTATTTCTGTTCGGGCTGCCCGCACAACACCTCGACCCGCGTGCCGCAAGGCTCGCGCGCCTATGCGTGCATCGGCTGCCACTACATGGCGGTATGGATGGACCGCAACACCGAGGGCGTGACGGCGATGGGGGGCGAGGGCGCGAACTGGATCGGGGAGGCGCCGTTCTCGAGCCGCGGCCATGTCTTCCAGAACCTCGGCGACGGCACCTATAACCATTCGGGCGTCCTGGCGCTGCGCTGGGCCGTCGATACCAAGACCAACGTCACCTACAAGATCCTCTTCAACGACGCCGTCGCCATGACGGGCGGCCAGCGCCATGAAGGTGGGCTGACCGTCGATCAGATCGCGCAGCAGGTACGCGCCGAAGGCGTCGAGCGCATCGCCATCGTCAGCGACGAGCCCGGTAAGTACGGCCCCGCGATGCTCTGGCCCCCGCGCGCGACCTTCCATCATCGCGACGATCTCGATGCCGTGCAGCGCGAGCTCGCGGCCATTCCGGGCGTCACCGCGCTCATCTACGATCAGACCTGCGCCGCCGAGACGCGGCGCCGCCGCAAGCGCGGCGAATATCCCGATCCCGACAAGCGCGTCATCATCAACGAGCTCGTCTGCGAAGGCTGCGGAGATTGCGGGGTGGCCTCGAACTGCGTCAGCGTCCAACCGCTCGAGACCGAGTTCGGCCGCAAGCGCCAGATCGATCAATCGAACTGCAACAAGGATTTCTCCTGCGTCAACGGCTTCTGCCCTTCCTTCGTGACCGTCGAAGGGGCGCGGCCGAGGAAGGCGAAGCCGGTTGTCGCGACGGGCGCGGAGGCGGACAGCTCCGGTATCCCCGACCCCGTCGTGCCGCAGATCGCCAAGCAGACCTTCTCCGTCATCGTCACCGGCGTCGGCGGCACCGGCGTGGTCACGGTCGGCGCCATCCTCGGCATGGCGGCCCATCTCGAGAACAAGGGCTGCGGCATGATCGACATGGCCGGCCTCGCCCAGAAGGGCGGAGCCGTCTACAGCCATGTGCGGCTCGCCAATCGCCAGGAGGATATCCACGCCATAAGGGTGGCGGCCCGCGATGCCGACCTCGTGCTCGGCTGCGACCTCGTGGTCACCGGCACCAAGAAGGTGCTCGCCGCCGTGCGCAGCGGCGTCACTCGGCTCGTCGTCAATACCGCCGAGCTGTTGCCCGGCGATTTCACCCGCAACGCCGATTACTCGCTGCCGACGGCGCGCATCAAGCGTGCGGTCGTCGGCGCGGCGGGCTCCGACCAGGTGAGCTTCATCGATGCGAGCAAGATCGCCACGACGCTGCTCGGCAACTCGATCGCCGCCAACATGTTCATGCTGGGCTTCGCCTACCAGAAGGGCGCGGTGCCGCTCTCGGGCGAGGCGCTGGAACGCGCCATCGCGCTCAATGGCGAGGCGGTGGCCATGAACGTCGCGGCCTTCCGTTGGGGTAGGCGGGCCGCGCATGACCGCGCCTCCGTCGAGGCTTTCGTGACCGCGGCCACCACGCCGACGCCGGACCGCAAGCTGTCGCAGTCGCTCGACGAGACGATCGCCCGCCGCGTCGAGTTCCTGACCGACTACCAGAACGCCGCCTATGGCGAGCGCTATCGCGCCCTCGTGGAGACGGTGCGGGCGACCGAGACGCGCGCCGTCGCCAATGCGACCGGGCTGACGGAGGCGGTGGCGCGCTACTACTTCAAGCTGCTCGCCTACAAGGACGAGTACGAGGTGGCCCGGCTTTACACCTCCGGCGCCTTCCGGAAGCAGGTCGAGGCGACCTTCGAAGGCGAGCCTCTGCGCTACGTCTTCCATCTCGCGCCCCCGATCCTCGGCCGCAAGGACAAGACCACGGGCCTGCCGAAGAAGACGAGCTTCGGGCCCTGGATGATGCGGGCCTTCGGCCTCCTGGCGAAGCTCAAGGGATTGCGGGGCACGGCCTTCGACCTGTTCGGCCATAGCGCCGAGCGCAAGACCGAGCGCAGGCTGATCGCCGAGTACGAAGCGCTGATCGGCGAGATCGTCATGAAGCTCGACGCCCGCAATCACGCGCTCGCCGTGGCGCTTGCCGCCATCCCTGAGAAGATCCGCGGCTTCGGCTACGTCAAGGCGCGCCATCTCGAGGCCGCCAAGCGCGAGGAGGCCGACCTTCTCTTGAAGTTCCGCTCGCCGGAGCCCGAGAGCGCCTTGCCGCGCGCCGCGGAGTGACGCTGCGCCCATTGCTCATGGGGAGCGCCTTTGCCGTCGTTGCGAGGAGGCAAGACCCGTGCTGACTAGTGTGGTGAATTTGAAGTTCCTATCCCGTGGATGGCATGCGCGCGGTAGGAACTTCAAATTCGAAAACCACACTAGAAACAATAACTTGCTAGTGCAGCTTTTGAATCCGAAATTCGCCCCGCGCGTTGCCCCAAGGTGATGCGAATTTCGGATTCGCTGCCCTAGACACCACCGGCAGCCGACGAAGCAATCCAGCCGCTCTTCCGGATTGCTCAGTTGCGCCCGCAATGATGGCCGCGCAAGGCGCGCCTTTCGGCCGCACACGAGGAGATCGTCACCTCCTTCGCGGTTGACAGGCCGCGCCTGGCCTGTTTCCTCGCGCCCGAGGTTTCATCGATGACATTGAGCTTTCCGCAATCGCTGCTCGACGGCTACCTCTCCTTTCTCGCCCAGCGCTTGCTGTTCGCATGCCGGTGAGCTCTCTCCTTCCATCCCACCAGCGAAGCGGCGGCTGAACACCCCATGCTCTTCCCCTCGCCCGAATTCCTGCTCGTCTTCCTGCCGCTGACGCTCGCGGGCTTCCATCTGCTGCGCCTTGCCGGCAGGCCGGCGCTGTGCGTGCCCTGGCTCTTCCTGGCCTCGGCTGTCTTCTATGCCTGGTGGAGCCCGCGCTTCCTCATCCTCCTCCTCGTCTCAATGCTGGTGAACTGGGGCTGCGCGCATGCGATGGCGAGATTCGAGGGCGCGCGGCGCAAAGCCTTGTTGGTGCTCGGCCTGATCTGGAACCTCGGCATCCTCGCCTGTTTCAAATATGCCGATTTCTTCATCACGAACCTCGATGCGGTCTCGGGCCTCGATTGGCCGCTTTTGCATGTCGTCTTGCCGCTCGGCATCTCCTTCTTCACCTTCCAGAAGATCGCTTATCTCGCGGATATCCATGCAGGCCTCGCAAAGCCCGGGCCTTTGAGCGATTTCGCGCTTTTCGTCTTCTTCTTCCCGCAATTGATCGCGGGCCCGATCGTCCACCACGCCGAGATGATGCCGCAATTCCGCGCCATGGCGGCGAAGGGCGCCGACGCCGATTATTGGCTCGACAGCGCGACCGGCTTGACCCTTCTCCTCATCGGCCTCGTCAAGAAGATCTGCATCGCCGACCAGCTCGCGCCCTATGCGTCGAGCGTCTTCGAGCATGCAAGCGAGGCCCATCTGCGCATCGGCCTCCTCGCCGCCTGGCAGGGAGCGCTCGCCTATGCGGTCCAACTCTACACGGATTTCTCCGGCTACAGCGACATGGCGATCGGGCTCGCGCGCCTGTTCGGCGTCAAGCTCCCGGCGAATTTCAACTCGCCTTACAAATCCTTATCCATCATCGACTTCTGGCGGCGCTGGCACATGACCCTGTCGCGCTTCCTGCGCGACTATCTCTATGTGCCGCTCGGCGGCAACCGCAAGGGAAGGGCGCGGCGCTACCTCAACCTGATGCTGACAATGCTGCTCGGCGGCCTATGGCACGGCGCCGGCTGGACCTATGTGGCCTGGGGCGGCCTGCACGGCCTCTATCTTCTCGTGAACCATGCCTGGCGCAGCCTGGCGCCCTTCACGCTCCCCAAACTGATGGCATGGGCGATCACCCTGTTTGCCGTGATCGTGGCTTGGATCTTCTTCCGCGCCAGCGATTTCTCGAGCGCAACGAATATTGTCGCCGGCATGTTCGGCATGCATGGCAAGGGCGACTTTATCATAGGCGCGAGCAAGGGGGCCGGCGTCGTCCTTGCGGCGATCTTCCTCGCCGCGACACTAATCCTGCCCAACTCGCAGCAGATCATGCGGAATTTCGCCCCGGTGATCGGCCCGGTCGAGCCACCCCGCAGCCTCGCGCGCTACATCGTCTGGTCGCCCTCAGGCCTCACGGCCGCCCTCAGCGCCGCCGCCATCGTCGCCGTCGTGCTCTTCTCCTGGGGCACGACGGAATTCATATATTTCCAGTTCTAGAGGCGAGCAGCAGGCATGACGGCGCGCGCCCATATCGCGACCTCAGCGGCCCTCGCCTTTGCGGGCTTGCTGTTGATCGCGGCCCTGGGTTTCGCGGTCGACGGCTATGGCGTGTTCGGCACCCGGCTCATCCCCGCCTCGCGCTTCCCGCCCAATCTGCGCCTCATGAAGCATTGGGATCGCGTGACCAAGGCGATCGAGATCGCCGAGCGGCGAGGCGACCAGATCCTGTTCGTCGGGGATTCCCGCTCCCAGCACGGGCTCGATCCCGATGCACCGGCGCTCGCCGGGGTAAAGGGCTACAATGCAGCGCTCGCCGCGGCGACGCTCGCCGAGCAGATAGCGGCCCTCGATTACACGCTCAAGCATGAGCCGACGATCAAGCATATCGTCTGGGGACAGTCTTTCGAAAGCTTTCCCTTCGAGATCTTCCCTCCGACCGACTATGGAGAATCGGCCTTCGCCGGCCGCGGCATCTTCCCGGGTCTGCTGCGCCATCTCTTCGGTGCCGATCGGGTCGTGTCGAGCTTCAAGGCCTTGTGGCAAGCCCGCCATGCAGTGCGCGCGCCTATGAAGCGCAACGGCGTCGTCACCTATGGCGGCGATCCGGTCGAGGGGGCGGGAATCGCGAGGCAGTTCGACAGCGAGCTCGCGGGAAAGATCCGCGAGCTCTCCGGACCGCTGTCGCAAGAGGCGATCGACAAGGCCCATGGCGAGCTGGCGCAGCGACTGCGCGAGCTCAAGGCCGCTGGCATCGATGTGGATATCGTCATCGTTCCCATGCATATCTGGCGGCTTGAATTCCTGCGGCGGATCGGAATTGAAGCGCAAAGCGATGCCTGGAAGCGCCAGTTCGCCGCGACGCTCGAGGGGCTGGCCGCATCGCCTGGCACAGGCAAGCTGCGCCTCTTCGATTTCGCGAGGCCCCACCGCTTCGTCGAGCAATCGCCCCTCGCTCCGCTACCACCGGGCGAAAGGCGCTACTATCTCGAAACCAACCATTTCTATCCCTGGCTCGGCGACAAGGTACTCGCCAGGGTGTTCGGCAAGGGCGAGGACCCCGAGGCGATGCCGGCGACCGAGCCCTTCGGGCAGGAGATCGGCCAGGGCCCCGATTCGATATCGATCGACAGCGACATCACGACGGCGAGCGCCGCCCTCGACCGCTGGGAGAGCACGCATGAAGATGAAGTCGGCCATATCAGAAAGCTCATCTCGCGCTGACGAGCAAGGCGTCCCGGCGCGAGGCGCGGCCGAAGCGGCGGGCGCCTTTCAGCTGGGGGCCAGCTTCTCGCTCGGGTCGGCGCTTCACGATGATCCGGCCGATCCCACAGGGAGCAGATGCGGCAGGTGCGCCCCGACCTTTCGCGACCTTCAACCATGGGCGAGTTTCCGACGGTGACTGCGCGCGCCTATGTCGCCGCCTGCGCCGCGCTGGCGCTTGCAGGCTTTGCGCTCATCGCGACGCTGGGCCTCGTCGTCGACGCCTATGGCGTATTCGGCACGAGGCTCATCCCCGCCTCGCGCTTCCCGCCCAATCTCCGCCTCACGAGGGGTTGGGATCGCGTGACAAAGGCGATCGAGATCGCCGAGCGGCAGGGCGACAAGATCCTGTTCGTCGGGGATAGCCGCACCCAGCTCGGGCTTGATCCCGATGCGCCGGCGCTCGCTGGGGTCAAGGCCTACAATGCGGCCCTCGTCGGGGCGACGCTCGCCGAGCAGATTGTCTCACTCGATTACAGCCTCGCTCACGAACCCGGGATCAGGCGCATTGTCTGGGGGCTGTCCTACGAGGAATTTGCCTTCGGAATTTTCACCTGGAGCGATTATGAAGACTCGGCCTTTGCCGGCCGTGGCATCGTCTCAGGCCTGCTGCGCCATCTCTTCGCCCATGACCGGGTCATGTCGAGCTGGAAGGCGCTGCTGCAGGCGCGCCGCTTGGTCCGCGCCACGATGAAGCGCAACGGCGTCGCGACCTTTAGCGGCGATCCCGTCGAAGGGCCGGCGATCGCGCGGCTTTTCGAGAGCGAGCTCAAAGGAATGAGCCACAATATCTTGGCCCCGAGGCCGCGGCAGGCGATGGACGAGGCGCATGACAAGCTGAGACGGCGGCTCGCCGAGCTCAAGGCCGCCGGCTTCGATGTCGATCTCGTGATCGTGCCTCTCCACATCTGGCGGCTCGAATTCTTCTGGCAAACTGGCGTCGATATCCAGGCCGACGCCTGGAAGCGCCGTATAGCCGCAACGGTCGAGGGGCTGGCTACGGCACCCGGCTCCGGCAAGCTGCGCTTCTTCGACTTCGCGAGGCCGCACCCCTTCGTCGAGCAACCGGTCTATGCGCCGCCCCCTCCCGGCGAAAGGCGCTATTATCTCGAGAGCTCGCATTTCTATCCCTGGCTCGGCGACAAGGTGCTGGCGACGGTGTTCGGCAACGGCGAAGGTCCCGAGGCGATGCCGGGGACGGAGCCCTTCGGGCGGGAAATCGGCCGAGGCGCCAATTCGATATCGATCGACGGCGATATCGCGATGGCGAGGGCCGCCCTCGACCGCTGGGAGAGCACGCATGAAGATGAAGTCAGCCATATCAGAAAGCTCATCTTGCGTTGACGAGCGGGATGTCCCGGCGCGAGGCGCCGCCGAAGCGGCGGGCATCTTGCAACTCGGCGCCGGCCCCTCACGCGGTCGGCGCTTCGCGATGATCCGATCCGTCCCGCAGGGGCGAGATATGGCGGGCGTAACCTCACCTTCCGCGACGGTCAGCCGTGGGTAAGCTTCCGACCGTGGCCGCGCGCGCCTATATCGCCACCTTCGCCGCTCTTGCGTTCGCAGGCTTCGCGCTCATCGCGGCCCTGGGCCTTGTCGTCGACGGCTATGGCGTGTTCGGAACGAGGCTCATTCCCGCCTCACGCTTCCCGCCGCAGCTGCGCCTATCCAAATATGGCGATCGTGTCACCAAGGCGATCGAGATTGCCGAGCGACAGGGCGACGAAATCCTGTTCACCGGGGATTCCCGCACCCTGCGCGGGCTCGATCCCGATTCGCCGGCCCTCTCGGGCCTCAAAGGGTATAATGCAGCGCTTGTCGGGGCGACCCTTGCAGAACAGATCGTCGCGCTCGATTGGAGCCTCGCCCATGAGCCCGGGATCAGGCGCATCGTCTGGGGGCTATCGATCGAAACCTTCCCTTCCCCCATCCTGACCTTCACCGATTATCCTGATTCGGCCTTCGCCGGACGCAGCATCGCGTCGGGCCTGTTGCGCCACCTTTTCGCCTATAAGCGCGTCGTGTCGAGCTGGAGAGCGCTGTTGCAAGCGACGCACCGCGAGGTGCGCGCGCAGATGAAGCGCAATGGCCTCGAGATCTATAGCGACCCGGTGGAAGGACCGGCGATCGCGGAGCTTTTCGGGTCCGAGCTCACCGGCATTATCCTTGATTCGGGGCGCTTCTCGCAGGAGAAGATCGACAAAGCTCTTGCCGAGCTGAGGCAGCGCCTCATCGAGCTCAAGGCCGCGGGCATCGATGTCGATCTCGCCATCGTGCCGGTGCATATCTGGCGGCTCGAATTCTTGCGGCTGATCGGCGTCGAAGCGCAGGACGACGCCTGGCGGCGCAGCCTCGCCGCCATCGTGGACGAGCTCGCCGCGGCGCCGGGAACCGGCAAGCTGCGCCTCTTCGACTTCGCGAGGCCTCACCCTTTCGTCGAGCAGCCGGTTTTTACCTCGCCCCCGCCCGGAGAAAGGCGCTATTTTGTCGAGAGCTCGCATTTCTATCCGTGGCTCGGCGACAAAGTGCTCGCCAAACTGTTCGGCAAGCCGCAAGAGCCCGAGAAGGACATGGAGCCTTTCGGCGTCGAGATCGGGAAAGGGCCTGGATCCGCATCGATCGACGAGGATATCGCCTCGGCCAAGGCCGGGATCGACCTCTGGGAGGCTGCGCATGGCGATGATGTCAGCTATGTGAAGAGGCTCATCTCCAAATGACGGACATGCCTTATTCCACGCAGTTGAGCCGACCAAGGAGCGCGCCGCCTATCCGGCCGACAGGCTGCCGCCCGAACTCGCCGCGGTCCCCGCGATGAAGCCGGGCAGGCGGGGATTGCAAGGGTGACCCGATGACCGCTTCGCCTAAGCCCTCGCGCCTCCGCCTCGGCATCAATGTCGACCATGTGGCGACCTTGCGCAACGCCAGGGGCGGCGCACGCCCCGATCCGGTGCGCGCGGCGCTCGCCGCGATCGAGGCCGGCGCCGACGGCATCACCGCCCATCTGCGCGAGGATCGCCGCCATATCCGCGACGAGGACATGGCGCGCCTCAAGGCGGAGATCGGCAAGCCGCTCAATTTCGAGATGGCGGCGACGCAGGAGATGCTCGCCATCGCGCTACGGATAAAGCCGCATGCCGTGTGCCTCGTACCGGAGAAGCGGGAGGAGCGGACAACGGAAGGCGGCCTCGACGTAGTCGGCGGCCACGACCATCTCGTCCCCTTTGTCGCGGCGCTTTCGGATCACGGCATCCGCGTGTCGCTCTTCATCGAGCCGGACGAGCGCGCCATCGAGACCGCCAGGCGGTTGCGGGCGCCCGTCGTCGAGCTTCACACCGGCGCCTGGTGCGAAGCGGCAGTGGCCGGCGACAAGGCCGCGGACGCGCGTGGCCTCGAGCATCTGAAGCTCGGCGCGAAGCTCGCCCATGCGGCGGGGCTCGAGGTGCATGCCGGCCATGGCCTCGACTTCGACACGGCGCGCCGTCTCGCCCCCGTTCCCGAATTCGTCGAGTTCAATATCGGCCATTTCCTGATGGGCGAAGCGCTGTTCTTCGGTCTGCCTAAGGTGGTCGGCGAGATGCGCCGCGCCATGGATGAGGGCCGCGGCCTAGGCATCATTCCGAAAAAGCCTGCCCCTCGCGAAGGCGGGGGCGATTCTTAGCCATTCGGAATGATGCGATATCAAAGACCTTAGAATGATCCTCGGCATCGGCTCCGACCTCACCGATATCCGCCGCATCGAGGCGACGCTCGCTCGCTTCGGCGATCGGTTCCTGGGCCGCTGCTTCACCGATATCGAGCGCCGCAAGGCGCTCGGGCGCCATGTCGCCGGCCCGACCCTGGCGCGTCGTTTCGCCGCCAAGGAGGCCTGCGCCAAGGCGCTCGGCACCGGTCTGCGCGGCGGCGTCTTCTGGCGCGATATGGGGGTCGTCAATCTGCGCTCCGGCCAGCCGACCCTACGCTTGACGGGCGGCGCGGCCGAGCGCCTCGCCGCCATGACGCCGGACGGCATGGCGGCCTTCATCCATCTCTCGATGACCGATGATCCGCCCTATGCGCAGGCCTTCGTGGTGATCGAGGCGCGATAGCCCTTTGTCGGTTATCGCGTATTCGACGGTCGTCCAGGCGAAAAAGCCTTCGGCCGCGTCCTTCCGGTAGAGGCTGTAGCGGCCTTCCGGAATGCCGTCGGGCAATGGCAGCGGCGCCAGCTGCGGATGCTCGAGAGGTTCATCGGAAATGGCGATACCGCCAGGTGCAAGCAGCAAGGGCACGAGATCCGCCAGCCAATCGGTTGGTTCTTCTCCTTGCTCCGGCACGCCCGGTCCCAGATCCGAGTGGACCAGGGCCGCGCCGATCCCGACGAAACCAAGGGCCGTATCCTTGATGTTGCCCAGCACGAGATCGGCGGGAGGCGGAATCGAATCCCGTTGCGCCGTCACCTTGAGATCGAAAGCGATGATGCGACGCTCCGGGAGTTTCTCCCGGAAATGATGATAGGTGCGCCCATTGCCGAGGCCGAGCTCGAGCACCGGGCCGTCGAGATCGGCAACCACGCGACTTGCGTAATCGATCAGCGAGCGCTGCGCCTGCATGCGGCGGATGAAACTGTCGAGACGGCTCAAGGGGCACCCAATTCAGTGTTTCCCATAGAATTCTTAACGATATCCGCGAAGCTTCATCAGGTACTGAGATGGATCAAGCCCCAACACATGCAAAATGGAATTGCTTGGCTGCCTAATGAACGCCAACGGCGCCCCGCGCCATCCGAGCCCCTCCCCGCCGACGGTTTCAACGCCCAGCCGAGGCCACGAGCTTCAGGACGGCACGCTCACTGCCTTCGATACAGGCGATAGCGGCCCTCGGCGATGCCGTCGGGCAAGGGCAGCTTCACGAGGCAAGGGTCCTCGAGCGGCAGATCCGAGACTGCGATGCCGCCCGGCGCGAGCAGCGTCGGCACCAATGACGGCAGCCAGCGCAGCGTTTCCTCGTCGCGCTCCGGCACGCCCGAGCCGAGATCCGAATGTACCAGGGCCGCGCCGAGGCCGACAAAGCCGCGCGCCGTATCCTTGATGTCGCCGAGCACCAGATCCTCGGCGGCCGGAACCGAATCCGGCTGGGCCGTGACCTTGATGTCGAAGGCGATGATGCGGCGCTGCGGCAGCTTCTCGCGCAAATGATGATAGGTGCGCCCATTGCCGAGGCCGAGCTCGACGACCGGGCCGTCGAGCCGGGCGATCGCGCAACCGGCGTGATCGAGCAGCAGACGCTGCGCCTGCATGCGGCGGATGAAGCTGTCGAGGCGGCTCAAGGTAGGCTCCGGGGAGTAGCGAATGGCGAATAGCGAATAGCGAATGGAAGAGCTTTTCTCCACTCCCTACTCGCTAACCCCTACTCGCTATTCGCCCTTCAATCGATTTTCACATACTCGAAATCGCCGGGCCTGTTGTCGATGCCGAGCCTGGGCGGGGCGATCCAGGAGGCGAAGCGGCCAGGCTCCATCTGCGGCTTCATCAAGGATTCGATGAAGGCGCCGTCGGCGGCCGAGGGGAGATAGGCATCGCGCTCCTTCTCCCATTGCGCTTCATCGAGAAGCTCGCCGTTCGGGCGCGCCCTCACGCCCTTGAACTCGCCGATCTGGCGATGGAAACCCGCATGCGGCAGGCTCAGGCGGAAATTGACGCCGGTCTTCTCGATGATCTTGTTCCAGCGTTCGACGCCCTTGCCGCAATCGCGCGTATAGGCGTCGCGAAGCCGCATATTGAGGGCGGTCAACGCCGGCTCGTCGACGAGCTTGATGGCGCCATCGACCAGCTTGGCCACCGGATAGGTGCCGGAGGTGAGGCGATGGTCATCGTCGATCCTGGTCTCTTGGAACCGCCCCTTCAGGCCCGCATTGTAGAAATTCGCCGCGTTGGTCGACACCTCCGAGCCGAAGAGGTCGAGCGACAGCGAGTAATGCAGGTTCATCTTCTTTTGGATGGTCGGCAGGTCGACGACGCCGAGCGAGCGCACGGCGTCGGTCGCGGCCGGGTCTTCGATGCCAGCCTCCCGCATCGCCTCGCAGGTCCGTTGGATGACCCGACCGACCCCCGATTCGCCCACGAACATGTGGTGGGCCTCCTCGGTCAGCATGAAGCGGCAGGTGCGAGACAGCGGGTCGAAACCCGATTGCGCCAGCGATTCGAGCTGCATCTTGCCGTCGCGATCGGTGAAGAAGGTGAACATGAAGAAGGACAGCCAATCGGGTGTCGCTTCGTTGAAGGCGCCGAGCATGCGCGGGGCGTCCTCGGAGCCCGAGCGGCGGCGCAACAGATCATCGGCCTCCTCACGCCCGTCGCGGCCGAAATATTTGTGCAGCAGATAGACCATCGCCCATAGATGCCGGCCTTCCTCCACATTCACCTGGAAGAGATTGCGCATGTCGTAGAGCGAGGGAGCCGTCTTGCCGAGATGGCGCTGCTGCTCGACGGAGGCAGGTTCGGTATCGCCTTGCACGACGATCAGGCGGCGCAGCATCGAGCGGTATTCGCCCGGCACCTCCTGCCAGGCCGGCTCGCCGAGATGGACGCCGAAATTCACCTTGCGGCCCTCCTCCTGCGGGGCGAGCAGCACGCCCCAGCGATATTCGGGCATGCGCACATAGTCGAACTTCGCCCAGCCCTTGGCATCGACCGAGATCGCCGTGCGCAGATAGACCAAGGCCTCCTGGAAGCCTTCCGGCCCCATATCCTGCCACCAATCGAGATAGCCCGGATGCCAGCGCTCCAGCGCCTTGAGCACCTGCCGATCCTCGGTGAGCCCGACATTGTTCGGTATCCGGGGTGGAATAGTCGACCTTCTGGATGTCGATCATCGTTCGGGCTCCGCTGCTCGATCAGACACGCCGCATATCGTAGATGGGCTTCTGGCCGGTTCCGTAGCGGCTGAGCGCACCCTCCTCGCCGACCGCGTTCGGGCGTTGGAAGATCCAGTTCTGCCAAGCTGTCAGCCGCGCGAAAATCTTGGTTTCCATCGTCTCCGGACCGCCGAAGCGCAGATTGGCCTCCATGCCGGTCAGGCTATCGGGGGAAAAGCTCCTGCGTTCCTCGAGGAACATGCGGATCTCGTCATCCCAATCGATGTCGTCGAGCGCGAAAGTCACAAGGCCGAGCCTCTCGGCCGCGTCGGCGTCGATCTCCTGGCCGATCACGGCCTTGGCGCGCTCGACTTCGCCGGGATCGGCGAGGAAGCGGGACTGCAAGCGCGTCAGGCCATTGGCCATCGGAAAGCTTAAGAAATTGCAGGCCGCGAGCCCGATGAGGGCGGGCGGGCGATTATCCCCCTCCCTCTCCCCGATGAGCATATAGGCCCGGTCGGCCGCGAAGACGAGCTCGGCGAGCGTACCGGCAAAGCATGAGCCCGGCTCGATGAGCGCGACGAGGGTCCGCGACGTCATGTCGAGCCGCTTGAGCACGCGCTTCCACAACAGCCTGATCTCGCGTGCCAGCCAATGATCCTCGTGAGCATCCAGAAATTCGTCATAGGCCAGCACATTCTTGGCCGTGCCGATCGATTTGAAGAGGATGGCCGCGATCTCGAATTCGTTGTTGCGGATATCGAGGACCGCGTCGTCGAGCTCGCGCGCGAGTTGCAGCGGCCAGAAGCGCGCACCCAGCGCCACCATATCCTCGGCCGTCGCGGGAGGGGCGGCATCGCAATCGCGCAGCGTCATCGTGACCAGGCGCTCGGCGCGGTCGAGCTCGACCGACACGAATCCATATTCGATGGCGTCCGGCGTCATCCGCCGGTCAAGCGGCAGGAGCGCTATTCCCGTCGCATCCGCCCGACGCGCGGACCTCGCGGCGAATTCCCGTGCCCGCTCGGCCACTACCGCTTCGAGCCGGGTGCTCGGCACCGTCTCGTCGACGAGCCGCCACTCGACCGCGCGCTTGCCTTTGATGCCCTCCTCGGTGGTGCAGAAGACATCGGCACGGTCGCGGCGCACCTTGCGCTTGTCGGTGACCCGCGTGAGCCCGCCGGTGCCGGGCAGCACCGCGAGCAACGCCACCTCGGGCAAGGCGACGGAGGCCGAGCCGTCATCGACGAGGATGATATGGTCCGCGGCGAGCGCGAGCTCATAGCCACCGCCCGCCGCCGTGCCGTTGATCACGCAGATGGTGGGGAGGCCGGAATGTTCGCTTGCATCCTCAAAAGCATTGCGTGTCTCATTGGTAAACTTACAGAAATTCACCTTGTGCGCATGCGAGGAGCCGGCCAGCATGCGGATATTGGCCCCCGCGCAAAAGACCCGGTTCTTGGCCGATCGCAGCAAGAGGACCTTCACCGCCGGATGCTCGAACCTCAGCCGCTGCAAGGCGTCGGCCAGCTCGATGTCGACGCCGAGATCATAGGAATTGAGCTTGAGCTGATAGCCCTCGAACAGGCCGCCATTCTCATCGACGTCCATCGCGAGCGTGGCGACCTCGCCCGAGACCGAGAGCTTCCAATGCCTGTAACGCAAAGGGTCGGTCGAAAACGCGATGCGATCGCCCCCATTCGCCAATCTGCGTTGGCCTTCCGCCATCTCCGTCTCCCAAGCTCCGCTCTATGCACTATAGTGCATGCTCGTTCATTCGTCCAATCGCGCTTTTGCGCCCGCGAGCGCTGATACGATAGCGCGCACGGCAATGCTTCACAAACGATAGATGCATTATAGTTCATATTTTTCTTGAGTTTCCTAGCCTCCTTAGGTAGGATTTTTTCGATGCGCAGCGAAATTCCGACTGAGGACGCGCAAGCCGAAACCGGACGCTCGGCTTCGGTTCCCGGCGCCGGCAGGAGTGTGACCGCCACGCCCGTCATGCCGACCGTTCGGGATCGCGAGCGCGACCAAGCCTTTCTCGCCGAGCTCGGCCAAAGAGTGCGCCGGATGCGCGCCGTCAGGGGCATGTCGCGCAAGGTCCTGACGAAGAATTCGGGCGTCTCCGAGCGCTATATCGCGCAGCTCGAAAGCGGCCTCGGCAATCCATCGATAACGCTCTTGCGGCGGGTCGCTGCGGCGATCGGAAAGCCGGTGGAAGATCTTGTCGCCGAGGTCGGAGGCGCGGCAGAGGATTGGGCGCTGGTGCGCGACCTGTTGCGGCGCGCCGGCCCCGACGCGATCGGCGAGGCGAAGGCCGTGCTCGCGGGCCTGCGGCGTCGCGGCGGTGTCGCGGCGGATCGGGCCGCGGCGCCGGCCGAGCGCGTGGCGCTGATCGGCCTGAGGGGCGCCGGCAAGTCGACGCTCGGGCGCCTTGCCGCCGCGCGCCTCGGTTGGCCATTCGTCGAGTTGAACCGGGAGATCGAATCCGAGACCGGCTTGTCGATCGCCGAGGTGTTCTCGCTTTACGGTCAGGAAGGCTATCGGCGTCTCGAGCTCGCGGCGCTGGAGCAGGTCATGGCGCGCCAGGGGCCCATGCTGCTGGCGACCGCCGGCGGCATCGTCGCCGAGCCGATGACCTTCGAGCTCCTGATGTCGTCCTTCTTCACCATCTGGATCAGGGCAAGGCCGGCCGAGCATATGAGCCGCGTCCGCGATCAGGGCGATCTGCGTCCCATGGCCGACGACAAGACCGCAATGGCAGAGCTCACGACCATATTGTCGAGCCGGGAGCCGCTCTATGCGCGGGCGGGAGCAAGCGTCGATACCTCGGATGCCGGCGTCGAGGCGAGCCTCGAGCGGCTATTGGAGGCGATCCAGGCGGCAGGCGCGCTCCGTTGAAAGGGCGGACGGCCGATCGAGGCCGGCAATCGGCCATTGCGCGGTCCCGGACGTTTGAATACCCCGTCTCAAATCAAAACCGGGGCGCCTCACAGCCCTTCGAAGAAATCCTTCACCTTGGCGAAGAAGCCGGTCGATTCGGGGTGAGTGGCGCTCGAGCTCTCCTTCTCGAACTCGATCAGCAATTCGCGCTGGCGGCGGGTGAGGCTTTGAGGCGTCTCGACGACCGCCTGGATATGCAAATCGCCGAAATCGCGGCTGCGCAGGATGGGCATTCCCTTGCCCTTCAGACGAAACTGCTTGCCGGACTGCGCGCCCTCCGGAACGCGGAGCTTGGCTTCGCCGCCATCGAGCGTCGGGACCGTGATGTCGCCGCCCAGCGCCGCGGCGACCATCGAGATCGGCACGCGGCAGAAGAGATCGGCGCCGTCGCGCTGATAGAAGGCGTGCGGCTTGACGGACAAGAACAGGTAAAGGTCGCCCGACGCCGCGCCCCGGGCTCCCGCATCCCCCTCCCCCGCGAGCCTGATGCGCGTGCCGTCCTCGACGCCAGAGGGAATATTCACCGAGAGCGAGCGCTCGCGCGTCACGCGGCCCATGCCGGCACAGGCGGCGCAGGGATTGTCGATGGTCTGGCCCCGGCCATTACATGTCGGGCAGGCGCGCTCGATCGAGAAGAAGCCTTGCGTCGCGCGCACGCGGCCGTGGCCATGGCAGGTGGCGCACGTTTTCGGCTTGGCGCCGGGCTTTGCGCCCGAGCCCGCGCATCGCTCGCAAAGCATGTTGGTCGGCACCTCGAGGGTCGCGGTCTTGCCCTTATAGGCCTCCTCGAGCGTGATCTCGAGGTCGGCCCGGCGATCGGCGCCGCGCTCGCGCGCTTGGCCGCGGCCGCGCTGCCTGCTGTCGCCGAAGAAGGTGTCGAAGATATCCGACATGAAATCGGAGAAATCCGGCCCGAAGCCAGCGCCGCCCGCGGCGTCGCCTTGTGCAAAGGCCTGATGGCCGAAGCGGTCATAGGCGGAGCGCTTCTGCCCGTCTGAAAGAACCTGATAGGCCTCGTTGAGCTCCTTGAAGCGGAGCTCGGCCTGCTTGTCGCCGGGGTTGCGATCGGGATGATGCTGCATGGCGAGCTTGCGGAAGCTCGCCTTCAACTCCACCTCGGTGGCCGTGCGCTCGACCCCCAGCACCTCATAATAGTCGCGTTTGGACATCGTTTCCGTCGCCACGATTAGAGCCTCTCAAGTCCTGCGCCGCGTTTGCCGCCACCGATCATAATGCCGCAGGCCTCGCTCCAAGCTTGCCTAGAGCTTCTCCCGGTCCGATTGAATCGGACCGGGGCTCCAGTCAATTGTTCTTGCCGCATTTTCTGCGGCGAACTGGAGGCCACCCCCGCCTTCGCGGGGCATGCTTCGCCGGAAAATGCCCTAGAGCGCAACACCGATGCTCCACCTGCCGAGGCGCATAGCCAAACGGCGTCGCGGAAACCGCGACGCCGTCTTTTCATCAGCCGTTCGCATATGGAAACCCTCGGGGTCGACCGGCCAGTGCGCCGCGGGACAAGCGAAGGGTCAAGCGCTCTTCTTCTTGTCGTCCTCGCCGACCTCCTTGAACTCGGCGTCGATGACATCATCCTTCTTCGCGTCGTGCTCGGGCGCGCCGGCCCCTGGGGCAGCGCCGGCCTCGGCCGAGGCCTGGCTCGCCTTGTACATGGCTTCGCCGAGCTTCATGGAAGCCTGCAGCAGCTCATTGGTGCGCGACTTGATCGCCTCGACATCCTCGCCGCCGAGCGCGGTCTTGAGAGCTTCGATGGCGGTCTCGATGGCGCTCTTGTCCTCGGCCGAAACCTTGTCGCCGAACTCCTTCACGGATTTCTCGGTCGAATGGACGAGCGATTCGCCATGGTTCTTGGCCTCGACCAATTCGCGACGCTTCTTGTCCTCGGCGGCATGGGCTTCCGCGTCCTTGACCATCTTCTGGATGTCGGCGTCCGAAAGCCCGCCGGACGCCTGGATGCGGATCTGCTGTTCCTTGTTGGTCGCCTTGTCCTTGGCGGACACGTTGACGATGCCGTTCGCGTCGATGTCGAAAGTCACCTCGACTTGCGGCATGCCGCGCGGCGCCGGCGGAATGCCGACGAGGTCGAACTGGCCGAGCAGCTTGTTGTCGGCCGCCATCTCGCGTTCGCCCTGAAAGACGCGGATGGTGACCGCCGTCTGGTTGTCCTCGGCGGTCGAGAACACCTGGCTCTTCTTGGTCGGGATGGTGGTGTTGCGGTCGATGAGCCTCGTGAACACCCCGCCCAACGTCTCGATGCCGAGCGAGAGCGGCGTCACGTCGAGGAGCAGCACGTCCTTGACGTCGCCCTGCAGCACGCCGGCCTGCACGGCCGCGCCGATCGCCACGACCTCGTCGGGATTGACGCCCTTATGAGGCTCCTTGCCGAAGAACTGCTTCACCACCTCCTGCACCTTCGGCATGCGCGTCATGCCGCCGACGAGCACCACCTCATCGATCTGGCCGGCCGAGAGGCCGGCATCCTTGAGGGCCTTGCGGCAGGGCTCGACCGTCTTCTGCACGAGATCGTCGACGAGCGATTCGAATTTGGCGCGCGAAAGCTTCAAGGTCAGATGCTTGGGGCCCGAAGCGTCCGCCGTGATGTAGGGCAGGTTGATCTCGGTCTGAGTGGCGGAAGACAATTCGATCTTGGCCTTCTCGGCCGCTTCCTTCAGGCGCTGCAAAGCCAGCTTGTCCTTGGTGAGGTCGATGCCCTGCTCCTTCTTGAACTCGGCCGACAGATATTCGACGAGGCGCATGTCGAAATCCTCGCCGCCGAGGAAGGTGTCGCCGTTGGTGGACTTCACCTCGAAGACGCCGTCGCCGATCTCGAGGACCGACACGTCGAAGGTACCGCCACCGAGGTCATAGACCGCGATGGTGCCGGATTTCCGCTTGTCGAGGCCATAGGCGAGCGCCGCCGCGGTCGGTTCATTGATGATGCGCAACACTTCGAGGCCGGCGATTCTGCCGGCATCCTTGGTCGCTTGGCGCTGCGCGTCGTTGAAATAGGCGGGCACCGTGATGACGGCCTGGGTGACCGTCGTGCCGAGATGGGCCTCGGCCGTCTCCTTCATCTTGGTCAGCACGAAGGCGGAGATCTGGGAAGGCGAATAGGGCTTGCCGTCGGCCTCGACCCAGGCATCGCCATTCGGCGCCTTGGTGATCTTGTAGGGGACCAGCGACTTGTCCTTTTGCGTCATCGGGTCGTTGTAGGTGCGCCCGATGAGCCGCTTGATGGCGAAGAAGGTGCGCTCGGGGTTGGTGACCGCCTGGCGCTTGGCCGGCTGCCCCACGAGCCGCTCGCCGTCATCCGTGAAGGCGACGATCGAGGGCGTGGTGCGCGACCCTTCCGAGTTCTCGATGACCTTTGGCGTCGAGCCGTCCATCACGGCCACGCAGGAGTTCGTGGTGCCGAGGTCAATGCCGATGACTTTACCCATGATTGGATCCCTTGAATTCAGAAAGCAGATCGCCCGGCCCCGAAGCAGCCGGGCATGGGCTCCGGCGAGGCTGCGCGAGCACGCCCCTCATCCGGAGCGCCGGCCTTACCGGCGTCTTTCGCGATATAAGAAGAGGGTTATGGGCTCGCAAGGCGCAGTGTGGCGGCATTGTCACAAAAACGGCGGGAAAAAGATATTCGCGCCCCGGCCTGCCAATGCGTCCGGCCCGGACTGACGGCGAGCCGAGCATCAGCCTTGCCGCTCGGGGGTATAAACCACGAGCCCGTCGAGGGCATCGGTGACCCGGATCTGGCAGGAGAGCCTGGAGGTCGGACGGACATCGAAGGCAAAGTCGAGCATATCCTCTTCCATCGTCTCGGGCGCTCCGACCGCCTCCTGCCATTCGGGAGCGACATGCACATGGCAGGTCGCGCAGGCGCAGGCGCCCCCGCATTCCGCGACGATCCCAGGCACGCCGTGCTCGATCGCGGTCTCCATGACGGTCGAGCCGACCTTCGCCTCGACGACACGCTTCGTGCCGTCATTGTCGACATAGGTGATCTTCGGCATCGAAATCGTCTCTTTCGGGTCGACGGGTAGGCGCTCGCGCCGTTCATTCGCGGCAAGCCACGGGAAGGCGGGAGCCGAATTGGCATAGCCGATCCGCAAGCGCAAGCAGAGGGCCCATCAATCGCGCGGACGCAAGAGCTCGGCGACGCATCGGCGCGTGGCCTCGATCAGCGACCGGGCGCCGCGGCGCGCATCCGCGCCATCCTGCGTCTCCAGACTCTCGCAGAGGCGCGCCAAGGGGAAGGCGCCGACGGCGAGCGAAGCTCCCTTCAGCGCGTGGGCAGCCTCGCGCCGCCGCAAGCTCGGCGGACCGCAAACCGCCGGCGCGAGCGCGACGAGGCGCCCGGCATAAAGTTCCAGCAGCTCCGCGCGCAAAGCGAGGTCGCCGCCGACCTGGCACTCGAGATGCCGCGTGTCGACGACAGCGCAGGGCGCGGCCGCCTCCGGCTTTCCCGAAGCGCCGCGCCGACCATCTTGCCTGCCGATATCGGTCGGGCCTTTCATGACGATCCACCCTCCTCGCGCGAGGCGCCGCCGATTCGTGCGAGCTCTTGCCTATCTCAGATCGTCGTAGCGGCGCCGCGGCGTTGAAATCTGCATGGTTTCTGGTCCGTTAACGACGTTTTGCAATGAGGAACCAACTCGGGTTTCAAATTTCGCCTCAAGGCTCTACACTGACTTGGTTAACGGGGCTGTGCAAAAGCCGCGCTTCCGTCGAGACGGGCAGCGCGGTTGAATATGCGTCCGACCAGGGCCATCGCCTTGATTGGCGTCGCCTGCGGATTCGGCGCAGTGAAGGTGTAGCGTATGAGCACGAAACCGAAGCTCGATGATCAAACGCAGGCCGCTCTGAGCGCCATCGAAGAAGCGCTGAAGGGGACGCCAGTGACGACCGAACCGCGCCTGCCCGAAGCAACATCCGACATCATCGCCGTCAGGCGTCCATCGACGGACACGCGCGGCCGCGTCGCGGCGCCCCCCAGCTCGGCGAGACCTGCGGCCACCCGAACGCCGGTCCCCGAGCCCTCCGCCCCGGCCGATACCAGCACTCAGACGAGCGGGCTCGCTCCAACTCCCGCCGCCAACGATGATCGCGAGGTCATCGGCACCCTCCTCCAGACGATGCAGGCGAAGCCCTCGTCGCGTCCTTTATTCATCGCGACGCTCGCTTCGCTCATCTGGGCCGGCGCGGTCGGCGCGCTCGCCTGGTTGCGCCTCGACCTCGGCGGCATCGCCGATCAATCGACCCTGATCGAGCGGCTGGAAACACCGGCCTTCGGCTTGGCGGTCGCCCTGCTCGTCGGCCCCATCCTGTTCTTTTTCACGCTGGCGGCATTGTTCCGCCGTTCGTCCGAGCTCGGCCTGACGGCGCGCTCGCTCTCCCATATCGCCTTCAGGCTCGCCGATCCGCAGGTCTCGGCCCAGGACGCGGTCGTCAGCGTGAGCCAGGCGATCCGGCGCGAGGTCGTGGCGATGAATGACGGCATCGAGCGCGCCATGGCGCGGGCGACCGAGCTCGAATCCCTCGTGCACCGCGAGATATCCACGCTCGAGCGGGCCTATGGGGAGAACGAGATCCGCATCCGTTCGCTGATCGATGAGCTCATCACCCAGCGCGAAGGCATCGCCACTCATTCGGAGCGGGTACGAGACGTCATCGCCGACACCCATATCAAGCTTTCGACCGAGCTTTCCGCGGCGACCGCGAAACTGACGGGCTCGCTCGACGAGACCGGCACCAGGGTGGTGCAGACGCTGCACGGCAGAAGCGAGCTCGTAACCTCGGCGCTGGGCCAGGCCGGCGAGCGCATCATGGCCGAGATCGGTGCACGTGGAGCCGATCTGACCGAGCGCCTGCTCGCCGCGACCGACGCGGTCGGACGTCAGCTCGGCGCTTCCGGCGAGGCGATCACCGGCGAGATGGAGCGTCGCTCGAAGGAGGTCACCGACCGCCTCTCGGCGATCACGGGGGAAATCGCCCAGGAGATCATGACGCACGGCGACGCGGTCACGCGCGGCATTGACGACACGGGCACGCGCGTGACGCAGCAAGTCGCCGACACGGGCACGCGCGTGACGCAGCAGGTCGCCGAGGTGGGCGCGGCCTTGACCGGCTCGCTCGACCGCAGCAGCACGGATCTCGCTTCGCGGCTCGAGGCGACCGGCACCAACGTCACCGAGCAGGTGGCGAAGATCGGCTCGGAGGTCGCGGCATCGCTCGAGCGGGTAAGCGGCAATGTCGTCACTCGCCTCGACGAAACGGGCACCAGCCTCGTCGCCCATATCGATCGTGTCGGAAGCGACGTGCATCAAAGCCTCGGCAATACGGGGACCGTTCTGGCGAACGCGCTGCGTGAAGGCGCCGACGTCGTGAACGATCGCCTGGCGGAAACCGGCAAGGCACTCCTCGAAGGCCTGGTGGGACGGTCGGCCGAGGTGCGCGAGGATCTACGCTCCGTCGGCGATACGATCGTCACGGAGCTCGGCGCGCGCGTCGCCGAGGTGACGCAGCGCCTCGACGAAACGGGGCAGCGCGTCTCCCACAGCATCGTCGATGGCGGTGACAGCCTCGTGCAGCGTTTGGCCGCGACCGGCAGCCAGATCGAAGAGACGGTGACCGGCCGTGGCGGCGCTCTCGAGACGAGGTTGTCGGCGCTCGGCGAAAAGATCGCTTCCATCATGGACGAGCGCACCGCTCAGGCCGAGGCGACCTTGGCGGGACATTCCGACAAGCTGTCCCAGACCCTCAGCGGCCATCTCAACGCCTTCGAGGACGCAATCGTCGTCCGGGGCGGCTCGCTCGCCGATAAGATCGCGTCGGACGCTGCCGTCTTCACCGACATCGTGTCCACCAAGCTAGGCTCCATCGAAACGCTGCTGACGACCCATGGCGATGGGCTTATCGGGCGCCTCGCCCACCATACGCACGAAGCCGCCGAGGCGA
Organism: Hyphomicrobiales bacterium; assembly: GCA_044445965.1. Lineage (GTDB taxonomy): Bacteria > Pseudomonadota > Alphaproteobacteria > Rhizobiales > Beijerinckiaceae > GAS188. The sequence goes on along the minus strand of JBIOEJ010000044.1, from coordinate 13,184 downwards.
TGGAACAGCAGATCGTCTCGTTCGAGCAGCGCGCCAGCGCCAAGACCAGCGAGGTCTCGGGCTCGCTCGATGGGTTCATCGGGCGCCTCGCCGTCCATACGCACGAAGCCGCCGAGGCGATGGAACAGCAGATCGCCTCGTTCGAGCAACGCGCCAGCGCCAAGACCAGCGAGGTCTCGGGCTCGCTCGATGGGTTCATCGGGCGCCTCGCCGACCATACGCACGAAGCCGCCGAGGCGATGGAACAGCAGATCGTCTCGTTCGAGCAACGCGCCAGCGCCAAGACCAGCGAGGTTACGGGCTCGCTCGATGGGTTCATCGGGCGCCTCACCGACCATACGCGCGAAGCCGCGCAGGCGATGGAGCAGCAGATCTCTTCGTTCGAGCAACGCGCCGGCGCCAAGACGACGCAGGTTACAGGCTCGCTCGATGGCCTCATCGAGCGCGTCGACAACACCTTGGAGAAACATGCAAACGTCTTCACCGATGGGCTGAAGGCGCGCACCATCGAAGTGGCGCGCGCTATCGCCGAGAGCGGGCGCAATGCTTCCGCCCAGCTCGAGGCGACGATGACGGATGCCGGCAACGCCATCAGCGACAAGGCGACCTTCCTGGCCGATCGCGCCGAAGAGATCAACAGGCTCGTCGGCGAGCGCTCCTCCGAGCTCGTCGGCTCGCTCGACGCGGGAGTGGCACGCTTCCAGAACGAGGTCGTCGGACGGCTGGAATTCATCTCGTCGAGCCTGCGCGCCCGCACGGACGAGGTCCATGCGCAGCTCGGCGATCGAGCGGCTGAGATCGCCGGCCTCTTCAACGAACAGACCGAGCGCCTGTCGGCGACCGTCGACCAGAAGCTCGGGCTGCTCGGCGGCCATGTGACGACCTTGACACAGTCGCTCGATCAGCAGGTCAACCAGTTGACGCAGAGCGTCGAGGGACAATTGCATCTTCTCGATGAACGCATCGGCGGCGTGACCCAGGCCTTCGATCGTCAGGTTCACCAGATGTCGGATCGCGTCGACACGCGGCTCGAGCTGCTGGGCGGAAGGGCCGTCGAGCTCGCCGATGCGATGGACCGTCAGATCGACCGATTGGCGACCACGGTCGACGGCAAGCTCGACGAGATCTCGGGCGTGCTCTCGACCCGGACCAGCGAAGTCAGCGCGCTGCTCGGCTCGAGCGCCAGCGAGCTCACGCGCGCCTTCGAAGGGCAGATCAGACATTTCGATGCCAAGGTTTCCGACCGGATCGAGGGCATATCCGCAGCGTTCACCGAGCGGGGCGAACAGATCGTGCGGCTCATCGGGGGCACCGGCACGACGCTTACCGAAAACCTGACGCAGCGTCTTGTCGCCATCAAGGTCGACATCGAGCGGGCGAGCACCACGACGGCCAAGGCGCTTGATCAGGGCGCAACCGCGCTCGTTGCCAGCTTCGAGGGCGGCGTCCGCGACTTCTCGGACAGCGTGGCGCGCTCCTCGGCGGAGCTGCGCAGCACGGTCGACGACAGCACCAGGCACTCGATCGACGCCCTTGCCAACGCGCATGAGACCGTGCGCAGCGAGATCGGCGGCATCCTCGATCGCCTGAGCGCGGCCAACGGATTGTTGCAGCAGATCATGTCGGGAGCGGGCCAGAGCCTAGGCGCCCTCGAGTCTGGTCTCGCCAAGCGCCTGAAGGACCTCGAATACCTTCTCGGCGGCATCGTTTCCGAGACCAATCGCGCCGCCTCGCGCGTGGCGGATCAGGTGGGCGCGCTCAACTCGGTTTCGAGCTCGACGCTGCGCAACGCGGAAACGCTCCTCGAAAAGCTGGAGAGCCAAGCACACGCGCTCGCCGATGCCACCGAGGCCCAGACCCGCGGCTGGAACGAGGCGGCGGACCTCCTCGAGCGTGTCGAGGCGCGCATCGCGCGCTCGCTCACCTCGAAGCGCGACGCGCTCGAAAGCCTGACGGCCTCGATCGGCGGCCGTAGCGAAGAGCTGGACAAGGTCACGAGCGCCTTCCGCTCCATGGTGGAAGATTCGCTCAACGCCGCCGAAGACAAGGCCCGGCGCATCGCCGAGGTTCTCGGCGAGAACTCGCGCGCTTCCGCGGCCGCCATCGGCGAGCAGTTCGCTCATATCCGGGCGACGACCGGATCGGAACGCGACCGCACCGTCGCGGCGCTTCGCGAAGTCTATGATGCGGTCGCGACCGATATGAACGAGACCCTCGGCCAAGCGACGACCCGTTTCCGCGATGCGGCCTCCGAGATGCGCCAGATCACCGCGCAGATTCAACGCGAGATGGAGAGCACGCGGGTCGAGCTTCATCGCGGCCTGGTCGAGCTGCCGCGCGAGACCCAGGCTTCGGCGGGCGAGATGCGCCGCGTGGTCGGCGAGCAAATCAAGGTCCTGAACGAGTTGACCGCGATCGCGACCCGCTCGGCATCGAGCTTCGATGCCGCCGAGCCGGCGATGAGCGCGACGCTGCAGCAGCGCGAAGCGCGCCCCGCGCAGGCCGCATCGGCGCCGCGCCCGGTCACGGCCAGCCGGCCGAGCGCCTCGGAGGCCGCTGCGGCGCGGCGTCCGGCCACGTCCAGCTATCCGGCCACGCCGGCGACGCAAAGCTCGCCCCGCGATCGGCGGCAGGAGCCGGAGGCCCGCCAGGACGGGTTGCCGCGTGCCGGTTGGCTGACCGACCTGCTGTCTCGCGCTTCGCGCGAGGAACCCATGCCCTCGACCAGCAGCCGCCCGCAACCGACGGCCGCGCCGGCCGCTGGCCAGCCTGGCCAGACGACGCTTGCTTCCCTCGACACGATTGCGGTCGATATCGCCCGCATGATCGATCATGACGTAGCGGCTCAGATGTGGGATCGCTACCAGCATGGCGAGCACAATGTCTTCAACCGGGCCATGTATACGGCCCAAGGTCAGCAGATGTTCGACGAGATCAGGCGCAAATATCGCCGCGACCAGGAATTCCGCGACACCGCGGACCGCTATGTCGACGAGTTCGAGAGGCTGCTGTCGGAAGTGGCGCGTGATCCGGCGACCCAGCGCGGCTATCTGACCTCGGACACCGGCAAGGTCTACACCATCCTCGCCCATGCGGCCGGCAGGCTGGAATAGCCAAGAGGCCCGCTCGGATCGAGTCTTGCGCGAAGGACAGGCGCCGAGCCGAAGAGCTGATGCCCCCGGCCCGATTCCATCGGGTCAGGGGCCACCGCGCCCCGACCGTTCCAATCACAGATGAGACGCCGCCCAGCGCGTGAGCTCAGCGAGGATCTGACCAAGCGCCTGGTCGAAAGAGGCGACGGCCGACGGGCCTTCGCCTGCTGCCGGCACATTGGCCGTGAAGATGCGTGCCGCGACCGTCCGTCCTGACGACGCGCCGACGAGCTTCGCGGCGAGCTCGACCCTGGCCAGCCCGGCGCCCACATCGACCTCGAACGCGTGGATCTCGACGTCGAGCGTCAGGTCCGCCGTGATCGGTCCGCCGGAGGCGCCCACGCGTCCGACGGCTCCCGCATTCTCGAAGGCCTGGATCGTCCTCGCCTGGACGAGGCGAGGCAGGCGATCCGACCATTGAGCATGCGCCAACGTCGCCAACGTGCCGTCGGCGCGGCGAACCAGGATACGGTCCGAGTCGAGCGGCTGCAGTGCCGACGGCTCGCTCACCACGAGCTGCCGTCTCACCCGCAGCCCCTGCGTGGCAAGCTGGTGCTGGGCAAGGTCGAAGGTTGCCGGCGGCGGCCCGCTGCTGCAGGCTGCGAGCGCCAAGCTCGTCGCGAGGAGGCCCGCAAACCACCGCCCGGTCCGAATACCCCCCGCCCGTCGATGCGGTGGACTGCTCATACCCCTAACCCCTGCCCTGACCGGCACGCCGGTGGTCAATTCCCGTATTCCGGCAGCGAAGCCTTCCCGCCGAAGATGAATTGCTGCGGATTGCGTTGAACACTTTGCAGAGTGCGGCTTATGTCTCCGAGCGTATGTCGTCCATCAATGGCGAATTGTTGGATGTCGCGCAATCCCGACCCTGAAAACCTGTTGAGATTGGCGAGCAACTCCGCCGAGCGCTTGTCGAGATCGTCGGCGAGCTTGCGCACGGAGCGCGATGCTTCCGCGAATTCCGTGAAAGCGCTCTTGCCGTCGGGCGAACTGACGATCGCATCCACGCTGGTGAGAATCTTGTCGACCTTGTCGGCGCTCGCATCGAGCTTGGCGAACAGCTCGCCGGCGCTCTTGGCGATTTGATCTACACGCGGGCCGTTGTCGGCGAGCGTGGTCGCGAATTTCGCGACGTTGTCGACGACGCCGGCGACCTTCGTGCCATCGATATGCTTGGTGATGTCCTCGAGATTATCGATGGTGCGCGTCAGCGCCGCAGGCGCGCCCGAGGCGAGGAACGCCTCGACCTGGGCCGCCGAGCGGTTGAGGCTCGCCGCGACGTCTCGCGCATCCTTGATGAAGTCGCCGATCCGGCCCGAATTGTCGCCGAGCGTCGTCGAGAATTTATCGAGGCCGTCGACAGTGCGGCTGAGCTTCGCGGTGTCGATGCTCGCCAGGATCTTGTCGAGATTGGCGACCGCATTGTTGAAGGCGGTCGAATCGGTCTTGACCAAGTCGTCGATGGCGGTCGCGGTGCCCTTGAGCTTAGCGACGAGCTCGGTCGTATCCTTGGCGATGGTGCGCACATTGTCGGCATTGTCGGCAAGCGCCGTCGCGAAGCTGTCGATGCTCTTGAGCGTGTGATTGACGGTGCTGGTGTCGAGCGAGCTCACGGCCGTATCGATCGAGGCGATCGCGTGATTGAGCTTCTCGACGTCGAACTTGGCCGCGAGCGCGGAGATATTGTCGACGGCCGCGTTGATCTTGGCGGCGTCGAGCGCCGCCGACAGCTTCTCGACATTGGCGATGATGCGCCCGATCGGCGCCTCGTTCGCGGCGAGGATTTCATTGATCCTCACGATGGCCTCGTCGGCATGCTTGCCGGCGGACTGCGCCGTCTCGAGGACGGTCTGCAGGCTCGGCGAGGGAACCGCCGACAGCCTCAGCATCGTCTCGTCCTTCTTCAGCTGCAGGTCGGGCGACCTCGGGCCGCTATCGAATATCTGGACCGAGGCGACCCCCGTGAGCCCGGAGAATTCGAGCCTGGCCTTGGTCGTTTGCGTGATCGGCACCTTGGACACGATATCGACGCGCGCCACCACGAGATTTGGATTGCGATCATCGAAGCTCAAATCCGCGACCTCGCCGACCCTGATGCCGTTGAACAGCACGGCAGCGCCTTGCGAAAGGCCGGTCACCGGCGAATCGAAGACCACCTGTACGGACTTCCGGTCAGTACCGGCCCGCGATCCCGAGAACCAGAAGATGAAACCGAAGGCCGCCGCGATCACGCATATCGTGAACAGGCCGATGAGGGCATATTTAGCGCGTGTTTCCATCGGCGTCCTTCGCGAGCGCGAGCTTCCCTTGGCTCGCAATGGCTGACCGGCCACGTTTGCCATGAAAATAGGATTTCAGCCAGGGATGATCCGAGGCGAGCATGGCGGAGATAGGGCCGTCGGCGATCACCTTGCCCTCGCCGAGCGCGATGACGCGGTCGCAGGTGGTAAATATGCTGTCGAGGTCATGCGTCACCATGAACACCGTCAGCCCGAGCGATTTCTGCAGCGTCATCATCAATTCATCGAACTCTCCGGCTCCGATCGGGTCGAGGCCCGATGTCGGCTCGTCGAGGAACAGCACGTCCGGGTCGAGCGCGAGGGCGCGAGCGAGCGCGGCGCGCTTGATCATGCCGCCCGAGAGCTCGGAAGGGAATTTCTCGGCCGCGTCCGCCTTGAGCCCGACCATCTGAATCTTCAAGATCGCGAGCTCGTCCATCAGCTTCAGCGAGAGATCGAGATATTCCCGCATCGGCACCTGCACATTCTGCTTCACCGTGAGCGAGGAGAACAATGCCCCCTGCTGGAACATCACGCCCAGCCGCTGCTCGACGACCCGCTGTTCGGCGTAGTCGAGCTGGTCCATGTCGGCCTGCAGAATGATGATGCGTCCGCGCGTTTTCGGGACGAGCCCGAGTATGGCGCGCGTCAGCACCGATTTGCCCGTGCCCGAGGCCCCGACGACCCCCACCAGCTCGCCGCGGTTCACGTCGAAGGTCACGTCCTTCAAGATTTCTCGCCCGTTGAGCTCGACGGCGAGATGCTGCACGCCGAGCAAATTGGCGTCGCTCGCGGCAACCTCTTCCAGTTTCTCGGTGAGCCGGCGGACGCGCTCGGCTCGCCTGACCGGGGCAAGCGGGTTCGACACGGCAAATCCGTCCGGCGCCATCAGTAATTGATCCCGGCGAAGAACATCGCGAAGATACCGTCGACGACGATCACCATGAAGATCGATTTCACCACCGACGAGGTGGTTTGACGGCCGAGCGATTCAGCCGAGCCTTCGACCCCCATTCCCTCCATGGTGGCGATCAGGCCGATGACCAGCGCCATGAAGGGTGCCTTGATCATGCCGACCAGGAAGGTGTGCAGGCCGATGGCGTTCTGTAAGCGCAGCAGGAAGACCTCGGGACTGATGCCGCCATAGATGAACGCCACGACGCCCGAACCGAAGAGCGCCGACATGGCCGAGATGAAGGTCAGCATCGGCATCGCCAGGAGAAGCGCGATGACGCGGGGCAGGATCAGGACCTCCATCGGGTCGAGACCGATCACATGCAGCGCGTCGATCTCCTCGCGCATCTTCATCGAACCAAGCTCCGCGGTAATCGAGGAGCCGGAGCGCCCGGCGATCATGATCGAGGTGAGCAGCAGAGCGAGCTCCCTGAGGGTCAAGATGCCGACGAGGTCGACCACCAATAGCGGCGCGCCGAAGGTATTGAGCTGGAAGATGCCTTGCTGGGCAACGATGCCGCCCACCAGGAACGAGATCAAGGAGATGATCGGCACGCTGCGCAGCCCGATCATCTCGAGATGAAAGATGATCGAGGTGAAGCGTAGCTTGGCCGGGTGAGTGAAGGCCCGGATCACCGTCGAGGTGAACAGGCCGAGATAGGACGTTCCGCTGACCATGTCCTGGGACGCGCCGATGACGCCCTTGCCGAGATCGGCCAGGAGATCGACGAAGCGCTCCGCCGGACGTGACGGCGGCGTGTCGGCGTAGTGGGCGCGCACCTCGTCGATGAGGATGCGTTGCTTGTCCTTGGCGGCCTTGAGATCGACGCTCGCGCCCGAATCGGCAAGGACGCGGCGCGTGCGTTCGACGAGCCAGGCGCCGGCCGTATCGATCCGGTCGACGCCCTGCAAATCCAGCGTGACGCGGCGCGCCGAGCCGAGTTGCCGTAGAGCTGCCGCGAGCGCTGATTCGGCCACCCTGGCGCGGCGGGCGATCCAAGAGCCGTCGAACGCCACTACGGCGCTGCCGACCTCCAAATCGATACGGACCTGCGGACGGATGGACACGCGGCTGGCCTTCCCCTGACGTTCGAGAGCGATGCCGAGGGTCGATTTGCGCCGACCCTTCGATCTCACTACCGCGATATCAAGCCACAAGTCACCCCTGCGCGTCGACGCAGATCGGGGCGCGAAACCTGCCGCGCCGAAGCCGGGAAATGCCGGCGCATGCGCCTCGGATATCGTGAAAGGGCATTTCTGCCGGTCTTTCCGGCTTGGCCTTGCATCCAATCGGGTGCATGGTCGAGCCGCTGATCGTCCACATCCCCTGCTCGTGAACCCTCTCCTTGGAATAAGCCTCAAGATCGCCTCGACCCTCGTCTTCTCGATGATGGGGGCGAGCATCAAGCTCGTCGGCTCTCGCTATCCGACCGGCGAGATCATGTTCTTCCGCGCCTTCTTCACCCTGATCCCGTTGATGAGCTGGTCGGGTTGGCTGCGCGAGATCTCGACCGTCCACCAGACGACCAATTTTGTGGGCCATGTCAGGCGCAATATCGTCGGCGCCGCGGGCATGTTCCTCGGCTTCGTCGGCCTCACCCACCTGCCGCTGCCCGACGCCACGGCAATCGGCTATGCCGGGCCCCTGCTCACCGTCGTATTCGCGGCGGTTCTGCTGAAGGAGGTGGTGCGGCTCTATCGCTGGTCGGCGGTCCTGATCGGCTTCGTCGGCGTCGCGCTGATGATGGTTCCGCACATGTCGGTGTCGATCATCACCGATGCCCGCGAGGGCGGACCGGCGCTCGGCGCCCTCGCCTCGCTCGCAGGCTGCACCTGCGGGGCTTTCGCCACCATCGAAGTGCGGCGCCTGTCGCAAAGCGAAAGCACCGCGACCATCGTCTTCTACTTCTCGACGGTATGCTCGGCGCTGGCGCTGTTGTCGCTTTTCTGGGGATGGCGGATGCCGACCCTCGCCGATGGAGCGATCCTGGTCGCGACCGGCATATTCGGGGGAATGGGCCAAATCCTGCTGACGGCGAGCTATCGCCATGCCGGCGTATCGACGCTCGCTCCCTTCGACTACGCCTCGATGATCTGGGCCTTGACGCTTGGCTATTTCATGTTCGGCGACAGGCCGCTGCAGATCGTGCTGGCGGGCGCCGTGGTGGTGATCTCGGCGGGGCTGTTCGTGATCTGGCGCGAGCACCAGCTAGGCCTCGTGCGCCGCGCGCAGGAGAAGATCGCGAGGCCGCGCGTCGCATAGCGAGGGCTTCCATGAGTTGTCGCCGTCGCGCGCTCGCGCTCGTTTCAGCAAAACTCGAATCGACATTCGGCTCAGGATATCCAAAGGATACAGATGAGAGGCGCCGCTAGTGTGGTGAATTTGAAGTTCCTATCACCTGGATGGCATGCGCGCGGTAGGAACTTCAAATTCGAAAACCACACTAGAAACATTAACTTGCTAGAGCAGCTTTTGAATCCGAAATTCGCCCCGCGCGTTGCTCCAAGGTGATGCGAATTTCGGATTCGCTGCACTGGAAGCATCTCGAAGGATCGATCGTCGGACCGGGGAGTAAGCATCGATGGGCGAGCACGACATCCTCATCATGGGCGCGTCCTATGGATCGCTCTTGGCCTCCAAGCTGCTGCTCGCGGGACATAGCGTGAAATTGGTCTGCCTGCCGGCCGAGGGCGAGCTGATCAATGCGGAGGGCTTCCGCGTGCTCATGCCGGTGAAGGGCCGCCAGGATCCGGTCGAGATCGATTCGCGCAAGTTGCCCGGTAAGGTCTCGGCCGCCGGTCCTGCCGACGTCGACCCGTCCGATTACGACCTGATCGGGCTTGCGATGCAGGAACCGCAATATCGCGCGCCGGGCGTTCGCCAACTCCTCGACCGGGTGGCGAGGTCGGGCGTGCCATGCATGTCGATCATGAACATGCCGCCGCTGCCCTATATGCAGCGCATCCCGGGCCTGAATTACGATGCGCTGAAAGCCGCCTACACCGAGCCTGGCATCTGGGACGCTTTCGATCCGGCGAGGCTCACCTTGTGCAGCCCCGATCCGCCGGCGATCCGCCCGCCGAACGAGATGGCGAACGTGCTGCAGGTCACGCTCCCGACGAACTTCAAGGTCGCGCGCTTCGACGGCGACGCGCCGACCGCGATCCTGAAGCGCCTCCAGGACGATATCGAGGCCGTGCGCCTGGACACGCCGCAAGGCAAGATCGAATTGCCCGTCAAGCTCAAGCTGCACGCTTCGATCTTCGTGCCGCTCGCCAAATGGGCCATGCTGCTCTCCGGCAACTACCGCTGCGTCACCGAGGACGCCCCGCTCACCATCAAGGAGGCGGTGCATGCGGACCTCGACCGGTCGAGATCGGTCTACGATTTCGTCGTCGGCCTGTGCCTGGAACTCGGCGCCTCGCGCGACGACCTCGTGCCCTTCGAGAAATACGCCGCGGCCGCGCTTGGCCTGTCGCGCCCCTCCTCGGCCGCGCGTGCGCTCGCCAACGGCGCGCCCGATATCGAGCGCGCCGACAAGCTCGTCCAGCTCATCGCCAGGCAGAAGGGTATGAGCCACAAGGTGATCGATGCCACCGTGGCCTTGGTGGACGCAAAGCTGCAGGCGAACCGCAGCAAGGCGGCGTGATGAGGCGGGAGCTTGGGGGTGGGCGGAATAGGGGAAAGAAGATATGGCTCATCGTATTGCGGCGTATTCCCGCATTCCCGTATTGCTAGTGGTGGAAACCAGACGCTTGGTACCCTCGGCTTTGGTCCGCTTCGTTATCCTGTGCGACATATCGGGATTGGCTCTGTTGAGCCGCTTCCCCGCCCCACCGATGACCGCACTACCCCAATAACCGGACGTGCCTGCAGCCAGCACGATGTTCAGGAATTGCCAAAGGCGGACTAGCTGCCCGCACGCGCAGTGTTGTACGGCAGATCACGTCACGAGTCGCAGCCAGGTGGAGAAGGCCTCGATGCTTGGTTGCTCGGGATGATTGGGGACGTGAACGACGTAGAAGCCATAACCGGGCAGCGACAGATCATGAGCTTTAACGAGGGTCCCGCTCTTGAGCTCGCGGCTGACGACAATATCGCTGAACATCGCAATGCCTTGACCCGCGGCCACAGCGTCGATTGCATGCAGTTCTTCCCGGAAGCTCAGCTCCCACTCCTTGTTGGTTTCCGGGATATTAGGATCGACTGATCGCGCCGTCGCGAGCCAGCGCGGCCAGGTCGGCGCTTCTCGATCGCGATTCATCCAATCGAAGTGGATCAATGGATATTGCAAGAGATCGGCGGCACGTTCGATCCGCTGCTTTCCCCTTGCCAGCAATTCCGGACTGCAGACCGGAAAGAATGTGTCGCGAAAGATCTCTTTACCGGCGAGCTCAAGTGGCATGCGGCGCGCGTATCGGATCGCGATATCTGCTTCTCCACCACGCAAATCCAGCACTGCGTCCGTTCCGATGATCTCCAGCGGAATCTTCGGATAGGCCTCGCGCCAGTTCGGCAGCCGCGGCACGAGCCAACGGCTCGCAAACGCATTAGGGCTCGTCACCCGCAAGCGACGGTGACCGATGCGGGGGGACGCAGAAGCGATGGCGCTGGCAAAGGTGTCGAAACCGTTCCTCATCACGGGAAACAGCTGTTCACCTGCACGCGTTAGTTCGAGCGGGCGCGGGCGACGACGAAAGAGCGGCTGCCCGCAAATCTCCTCGAGAATCCGAATCTGGTGACTGATCGCCGTCGGCGTCACGCCGAGTTCGTTGGCTGCCTCCCGGAAGCTCATGTGCCTCGCGGCAGCTTCGAAGGCGCGAAGCGATCCCAAGGGAGGAAGCTTTCGCATTGCCAAGTCGTAGGTGAATTCAACTCATCTGGCGACTGAAAAATTCGATTTTGCCGGTAATTAAGAGACGTGAGACGCTTCAGACTGGCAACGCTACGTCACAGTGGCAAACGGAGACCTCCATGGGCGCGACCAGACTTACGGAGAGAAGCGGTGGTGAATCCGCTCTGCAAGCTTCTGGCGTCGCCCTCCTCAGGGGGACAATCCGCGGCGAAGTGGTTGTACCCGGAGATGTAGTCTACGACCAGGCGCGCAAAGTTTGGAACGGTATGGTCGACCGGCGTCCCGCCGCAATCGTCTTCTGCGCTGGCTCTGATGACGTTGTTGCGGCGGTCAAATTCGCGCGGTCGCGTGATCTGCTTGCCGCCGTGCGCGCCGGCGGCCACAACATTGCCGGTGCGTCAGTATGCGATGGCGGTCTCGTCATCGATCTTTCGCGCATGAAGCAAATCGAGGTCGATCCCATTGAACGGACCGCGCAGGCGCAGGCCGGTCTGAATCTCGGCGAGTTTGACACCGCGACGCAAGCGCATGGTCTTGCAACCACAATGGGCGTCAACGCTGACACCGGTATTGCCGGACTGACGCTGGGTGGCGGCTTCGGCAAACTCGGCCGCAAGTATGGGCTCTCGTGCGACAACCTCGTGTCGGTTGAGATCGTCGCGGCGGACGGCCGACTGTTGCGAGCGAGCGCTACCGAACATCAGGACTTGTTCTGGGCTGTTCGCGGCGGTGGCGGCAATTTCGGGATCGTCACGAGCTTTGAGTACCGACTCTATCCTGTCGGTCCTATGCTGTTGGCGGGCGCGATCTTACATCCCTACGATCGCGCGCGCGACGCAATGCGCTTCTACCAAGCATTTGCGAGCACCGCTCCGGACGCGTTGAGCTTGGACGGGGCGCTTGCGACTACACCCTCAGGCGAGCGCGTCTTCAGCATTTCTGCCTGCTATATCGGCCCGATCGATGAAGGCGAACAAGTCATCAAGCCGCTGCGGGCCTACGGAGCGCCGATCCAGGATCAGATTGCGAACCGGTCATACGTAGATATTCAGTCCGCTGGCGATGCCAATTTTCCGCGTGGCCGGCGCTACTATTGGAAGGCGCAGTTCCTGCGCGAACTGACCGACGTGGCAATTGATACGCTTCTGACGGCTTACGCAACTGCACCCGCGGAATCGCTCCTCGTGCTGCAACATGTTGGCGGGGCAATCGCGCGAGTGCCGGTCACCGCCACGCCCTATGCGAACCGCGAAGCGCTATATGATTGTTTCCCGATTTCGATCTGGGACAATCCGGAAGAGGACGCGCCACGCATCCGCTGGGTGCGCGAGCTGTGGGACGCCATGCGACCTTTCTCGACCGGCGGCGTCTACGCTAACAATCTTGGTGAGGAAGGGACGGAACGCATTGAAGCGGCGTACGGCGAGAACTATGGGCGACTACTAGCGCTCAAGAACAAATACGATCCTACCAATTTCTTTCGTCTGAACCAGAATATCCAGCCGACCACAAAAACTATGCGCGGACGTGCCGAATGATGGTTGGCACATCGCATCGCCGGTGACGGCGCTCGCGACGTTCTGAGGTCCGCAATGGGTCAAGCTGCCCCGTCGTCCGCGTCGCCGGTGCGGCGGAATCGCCTCAGTAAGCGGACGCCCGATCGACAAGCCGCATGTCAAGATAGTCGTTAGCAGCTTCGCTATCGTTGGCTTGACGGCGGTTCCGCTCTTGCCGCGTAGCGGTTCAGTGCAACTGCGTTTCTACGACGCCCGATCAAGGCCGGAGATTGGGTTTGCGCGCGTGCAATGGCGTCGCAGAAACCTCAGAATTGTGCGACATGTGTAAGCATTCGGTGAGGGCCGCGGGAAGGGCCGGTTGATTGGCGGGGACTAAAGTCAGGCTGCGGCGGGCAGCTTGGCGGGGTTCCAGTTCCACGGCAGGAG
>JBIOEJ010000043.1:0-41467 GCA_044445965.1 Hyphomicrobiales bacterium | reverse complement strand
TTGCGGCTATTGCGGGGATTGCACAAGGCGATGCTGCGCCGCGGCGTCGCGTATCGCGCCGATCACCGCGTCGAACATATCGCATTCTCGGACGGCTTTCGGCTGAGCAGCGCCGGCAGCGCCCCGATCGAAGCCCGTAAGCTGGTGCTCGCGGCCGGTCTCGACAATGCGCGTCTGGCTCCGATGGTTGGCCTCGAGGCCCCCGTCAGGCCGCAGCGCGGACAGATCATCGTCACGGAGAGGACGGCGCCCTTCCTCGATTTTCCGACCGGGGCCGTCCGCCAGACCGACGAGGGGAGCATCCTGATCGGCAGCTCGCAGGAAGAGGCTGGCCTCTCGGATCGTGTCGGTTCAGGCGTGATCGGCGTGATGGCGGATCGGGCCATCAGGATGTTCCCGCGCATCGCTCGATTGAACGTAGTGCGCAGCTGGGCTTGCCTGCGCGTCCTCAGCCCGGACGGGTTTCCGGTCTATGACCAGTCGCGGACCTGCCCAGGCGCGTTCCTGGCGACTTGCCATAGCGGCGTCACCCTGGCGGCGGCCCACGCCAAGCTGTTGGCGCCGGCGATCGCCCGCGGCAGCCTGCCCGAGGGCTTCGGCGTCTTCAGCGCCGGAAGGTTTCCGCCCGGAGGGGCGGCGTCTCGCGGCCCTTGAGGCCGGGCCTTGGCGCCATGGTGCGCGGGACGCGCACCCTCCGTCTCATTCACCCCCGCAATTTCGCCACCCGCTCGGCGATCTCTTCCGGCCGGGTGACGGGCAGGGAGCAGCGGCCGTCGGCGCAGATGAAGGCGGCGGAGCGGTCCCGCGGATAGGCGGCGATCTCGGCGAACCCGCCTGCCGCGGCAGGGTTCCGGGCGAGCCGCACCGACCGGTTCTTGAAGGTGACGGCGAGCGCCGCCGCGCGCAGCCGCTCGGCATCCGGACCCACGATGACGATGTCGACATTGCGCAGCCGCTGGTCGATGGCGTTCAACAGCGCCAAGTGACCGAAGGGATTGGCGAGCGCCGCCGGCGTGAGAGCGCCGATCAGGCGATCCGCCCGAGCGCGAAAGGAATCATCGCCGGTCAGGGAGGACAGCTTCAGCAGAGCTTGCGCGTAGACCGCGTTAGCGTTCGGCACCGCCTCGTCGGTGGTCGGCGCCGAGCGAAACACGACATCTCGCGCATCGTCGGCGGAGGTGCACAAAAAGCCCGTCGCCTCGTCCTGATGATGCGCGTCGAGCGCCAGCGCCAATCTTTGGGCGAGCTCGAGGAGGCCTTCGGCATCGCTTCCCGCGCCGACCTCGGCGAGCGCCAGGGCCGCGCTCATCATCGCCGCGTAATCGGACGCCATGCCGGGAAAGACCAGGGTTCCGTCGCGCCAGGCATGGCCGAGCCGGCTCTCCGCATCGACCTTGCGCAGCATGGTGGCGGCGATGAAGTCGAAGGCCTCGCGCGCCATCCCTATCCACGCGGTCTCCCCGAAGGTGACCGCCGCGTTGACCAGCGCCGCGATGGTGAAGCCGTTCCAGTCGGCGAGGATCTTGTCGTCGAGCCCTGGACGCACGCGGCGGCCGCGCCGCTCGAACAGCTTGCTCCGCAAGGTGGCGAGGCGAAGCTCGTCTTCCGCCGTCGGCCGCGGCGCTTGCAGGCGGTTGAGGATGGTCACCGGCTCGCCTTGGTGCTCGTCCAGCCAATTGCCGGCGGCTCGCGCGTCGTAGTGGCGCGCGAAGAAGGCCGCATCCCGCGGCCCGAGCACCTCGTCGATCTCGCCTCGCGTCCAGACGTAGAACTTGCCCTCGACGCCTTCGCTGTCGGCATCGAGGCTGGCGCAGAAGGCCCCGCGGAGGCCGTCGCCCTTGGCGCGCATCTCGCGCCGCAGCCAGGCGACGGTGTCGCGAGCGGCCGCCTCGAAGACGGCCTCGCCGGTCTCGCGCCAGGCGAGCGACAACAACTCGATCAGCTGCGCATTGTCGTAGAGCATCTTCTCGAAATGCGGCACCAGCCAGCGCTCGTCGACCGAGTAGCGCGCGAAGCCGCCTCCGAGCTGGTCATGGATGCCGCCCTCGCACATGCGGCGCAGGGTCAGCAGGAAGGCCTGCCGCGATGCGGCGTCGCTCCGGCGCGCGCCGTGGCGCCAGAGGAACTCGAGTAGAGGCGGATTGGGAAATTTCGGCGCTCCGCCGAGCCCGCCATGCACGGGGTCCATGTTGGCGGCCAACCGTTCCGCATAGAGGTCGAGCGATGACGGCGTGATCTCTCCTTCGGACACGGCGGGCTTCGTCTCGAGGATCGCCTGGCGCAGCGCAGCGGTGTTCTTCGCCACCCGTTCCGGATCGCTCCGATAGGCGCTCGCGACTTGGCGCAGGACCGTCACGAAGCCCGGCCGTCCGTAGCGTGCCTCCTTCGGAAAGTAGGTGCCGCCCCAGAAGGGCTCGCCGGCCGGCGTCAGGAACATGGTCAGCGGCCAGCCGCCCGGCTGACCGAGGGCGTGCAGGGCCGTCATGTAGACCTGGTCGATGTCGGGGCGCTCCTCGCGGTCGACCTTGATGGCGACGAACAGCTCGTTCATCACCGCGGCGACCTCGGCGTCCTCGAAGCTCTCATGGGCCATGACATGGCACCAATGGCAGGCCGCGTAGCCGACGGAGAGCAGGATCGGCTTGTCGAGCCGCCCCGCCTCCTCGAGGGCCGCGACCCCCCACATCCGCCAATGGACCGGATTGTCCTTATGCTGCAGCAGATAGGGGCTGGCGGCCAAGGCGAGCTCGTTTCGCGGCATGGGGTTCCTCGATCCTCTCCGCTCATCCCCGCGAAAGCGGGGACCCAGAGCTTCCACCTGCTTTGCTGATACCGGATTCCCGCTTTCGCGGGAATGAGCGGAGATGGAGCCGTCACAATGACGGAGCAGGAGCTGTCCAGTTGCGCTCCGCAAGGGCGGGACAAGGAGGAGCGCGGAGCGCCCGAGGTTGCTAGGCGCCGTCATCGTGACCTATCGTTGCGCCCGCAACGACAATCGGGCCTGAATGTCCATCCTCGAAGTCCATGATGTCAGCCGCAGCTTCTATGGCGTCCAGGCGCTGCGAGGGGCGAGCTTTGCCGTCGAGGAAGGGCGCATAACCGGGCTCATCGGGCCGAACGGGGCCGGCAAGACGACGCTCTTCAATTGCATTTCCGGGCTGATCCCGGCCGACAGCGGAAAGATCGTCTTCGACGGCCACGACATCACCCGTCGGCGTCCCGACGAGATCACGCGGCTCGGCCTGGTGCGCACCTTCCAGATCGCGCGGGGTTTTCCGCGGCTGTCGGTCTTCGACAATCTCCTGCTCTACGGGCAGGAGCAGCCGGGCGAGCGGCTGGCTGCCACCCTTCTCAGGCTTCCCGAGGTGCGGCGGCGCGAGGAGGAGCTCGCCGAACGCGCCTCGGCGATCGCGGCGCGCCTCGACCTGACGAGGCTCCTGCCCGAGCGCGCCGCCAACCTCTCCGGAGGCCAGAAGAAGCTCCTGGAGATCGGGCGCGCCCTGATGGCCGGGCCCAAGCTCATGCTGCTCGACGAACCGGTCGCCGGCGTCAATCCGACGCTCACCCGTGAGATCGGCGCGCATCTGCGCGCGCTGGTCGCGGACGGCATCACCATCCTCCTGATCGAGCACCATATGGATATGATCTCGAGGCTCTGCGACCATGTGGTGGTCATGGCGGAGGGGCGGCGCCTGGTCGAAGGCGGCTTCGCGGAGCTCGCCCGCAACGAGCTGGTGCAGGAAGCCTATATGGGGCGCCGCAAATGGGCCTCCTGACGGTCAGCAATGTCGTGGCCGGCTACACGGCCGCCGACGAGATCCTCAAGGGCGTCGATCTTTGGGTCGAAGACGGAGAGATCGTCGCCGTCATCGGACCGAACGGGGCCGGGAAGTCGACCCTCTTGAAGACGGTCGCCGGCCTCGTCAGGCCGAGCAGCGGCAAGATCATGCTGCGCGATGAGCCGATCGACGGCCTGCCTCCCCGCGAGATCAGCCGTCTCGGCCTCGCCTATGTGCCGCAGGAGAACAACATCTTCCCGACCCTGTCGGTGCGCGAGAACCTCGAGATGGGCGGCTATGTGGACCCGAACGCCGCCGCCAGGATCGATACGGTGTTCCAGAAATTCCCGGTGCTCGCCGACAAGCGCCGGCATGCGGCACGCACCTTGTCGGGCGGCGAGCGGCAGATCCTGGCGATGGCGATGGCGCTCATGGTGGAACCGATCCTGCTGCTCCTCGACGAGCCCTCGGCCGGACTGTCGCCGCTCGCCGCCGAGAAGCTCTTCGAGACCATCATCGCCATCAACCGGGAGGGCGTGGCGATCGCCATGGTCGAGCAGAACGCCAACGAAGCATTGACCATCGCGCATCGCGCCTACATTCTGGTCGATGGCCGCAACAGCCGAACGGGCTTTGCGAAAGAACTTGCCGCCGATCCGGAAGTTCGGCGAATATTTCTCGGCGGACAAGACGACCAAGCCGCCGAGCCGAAGCTTCAGGCAGAATGAGGGAAACAAAGATGCCCATCGCCAAGATGCCCATCGCCAAGATGCCCATCGCCAAGATGCCCATCGCCAAGATGCGCGTGGCTAAGATGCCCGTGGCCAAGATGCCCATCGCCAAGATGCCCGTCGCGAAGTCGCCATCGCGCCGTTTCGTGCTCATCGGCGCCGGCGGGCTCGCCCTCACGGGCGGCTCGCCGTTCCAGGCTCGGGCTCAGAGCCCGGCGCTGCGGCTCGGCGTGCTGACGCCGCTCACCGGAGCCGGCAGCTTCGACGGACCGCGCATGCTCAAGGCCATGCAGTCCGTCGCCGACGAGGTGAACGCGGCCGGCGGAGTGCTGGGCCGCAAGATCGAGCTCGTGGTCGAGGATGACGAGACCAATCCCGAGGCGGCCGTGCGCGCCGCCCATAAGCTCATCGAGGTCGACAAGGTGCCGGTCATCATGGGGACCTGGGCCTCGGCGGTCACCACCGCGGTCGCTCCGGTGTGCTGGGAGAGCAAGACCTTCCTGACCACCGTCTCGGGCGCCGATTCCATCACGCAGCTCCCGCATCAAGGCTATCTGATCCGCACCCAGCCGAACACGCAGCTGCAGGGTGCGAAGCACTGCGAGTTCATCGCGGCGCTCGGCATGAAGCGCGTCTACATGCTGTCGATCCAGGCGCCCTTCGCCCAGCCCATGCTGGACCGGAGCAAGGAGATCCTGGCGAAGAACAAATCCGAGCTGGTCGGCGGGCTGATCTACGAGAAGGACAAGACGACCTATCGTTCCGAGATCGACCAGGCGCTGCGCACGAACCCCGACCTCATCTACCTCAACGGCTATGCGCCGGACGTGACGATCATCCTGCGCGACCTCTATCGCGCGGGTTTCAGCGGACCGCGCTTCGCGCAATCCTACGCCGTCACCACCAAGGTGCTGGAATCGCTGCCTGCCGAAGTCACCGAGGGCATCTACACGGTGCAGCCCTCCTCGGATGTCGATTCGCCCGCCTACGAGCTCGCGGCCAAGCGCCTGGGAGAGAAGGATCCCGACAGCTACGAGACGCAGGCCACGGACTGGATCAGCCTCGTCGTCCTGACCATCGCCAAGGCCAAGGAGGCGACCGGCACGGCGCTGCGCGACAATGTCCGCAAGATCAAGCAAGCCTCCGGCGTCAAGGTCTACAGCGCCGTCGAGGGGCTCAAGCAGCTCGCCGACGGCAAGGAGATCAATTACGGGGGAGCGAGCGGCCCTTGCGAGTTCAACGCGATCGGCGACGTCACCGACTGCAAGTTCCGCTATCAGCTGGTCCACGGCGGCAAGTCCGCGTTCCTCAAGATCGTGTAGGCGCGCGCGCCGCTCCATGCTGGTATCGCCGCACGAGTTGCTGCAACTCGTCGTCAACGGCATCATGACGGGCACCATCCTCGCGGTCCCGGCCATCGGCCTCACCGCGATCTACGCGGTGCTGCGCTTCCCGAACTTCGCGCTCGCCTCGCACGCGACGGTCGGCGCCTTCGCGGGCTATCTCGGCAATGCCGTCCTCGGCTGGCCGATCATACCCTCGCTCGGGGCGGCCTTCCTGGTGGCCGGCGGCGTCGGCGTCGTCAGCGACGAGGCCGTGCTCAAGCCGCTCAGGGCCGCGGGCTTCATCACCACGGCTATCGGCTCGATCGCCTTGACGATCATGCTCGAGAGCGCGGTGCGCTTCATGTTCGGCAACGAGCTGCGCGGCTATGATCTGCCGATACAACGGGATTGGCGCTTCGAGGGCATCCGCGTCGGCCCGCAACAGCTCGAGAACCTCGCCGTCGCCGTCATCGTCATGGCGGCCCTGTTTCTCTTCCTCGCCTTCACCCGCACCGGCAAGGCGATGCGGGCGGTCGCCGACAATCCGACGCTCGCCGACATCAAGGGCATCAACGCCGACATGGTCGGACGGCTCGTGAACTTCGTCGGCATGGGCCTTGCCGGCCTCGGCGGCATGCTGATCGGCCTCGACACCACCGTCGACCCGCTGATCGGGTTTCGGACCATCCTGTCGGTCTTCGCGGCCGCCGTCGTCGGGGGCCTCGGCAGCATCCCGGGCGCGGTCGTGGGGGCGCTCGCGGTCGGCGTCGGCGAGGAGCTGTGCCTCGTCTTCCTGTCGCCGAACTACCGCAGCGCCGTAGGTTTCCTGGCGGTGCTGCTGGTCTTGACGTTGCGGCCGCGCGGCATCCTCGGGCAGCGAGCCTATTGATGGAGAACTACCTCATCGCCATGGCGGTGTCGGCGGGCATCTATGCCCTGATGGCGCTCGGCCTCAACGTCATCTGGGGCATGGCCGGCATGGTCAATCTCGGCCTCGTCGGCTTCTTCGCGGTCGGCGCCTATGTGTCGGCGCTGCTGACGGTGAAGCTCGGCCTGCCGATCGTCTTGGGCGTGCTGGCGGGCTCGGCCGCAGCCTCGCTGGTCGGAGTCCTGGTGACGCTCGTCACCGCAAGGCTGCGCGGCGACTACATGGCGATCGTGACGCTCGGCTTCGCGGAGACCATCCGCATCATCGCCAATAACGAGGTGTGGCTGACCAATGGATCGGACGGGCTCTCGGGGATACCCGGACCCTTCCGCGGGGAAGTCTCGCCCGCGCAGTTCAACCTCATCTATCTGTGCATCGTCTCAGGCGTGGTGATGGTGGCCTTCATCCTCGCCGAGCGGCTCTGCCATTCGCCCTTCGGGCGCGTGCTCAGGGCCATGCGGGACGACGAGCAAGTGGCGTCCGTCGCCGGCAAATACGTCATGGGCTTCAAGATCAAGGCCTTCGCGGTGGGCTCGGCGGCGCTGGGATTGGCGGGCGCGCTCTACGGCCATTACACCTCCTTCATCGCGCCCGACATCTTCGTGCCGCTGCTGACGCTCTACATCAAGCTGTCGCTGCTCGCCGGAGGGCTGGGCAACAACCGCGGCGCGATCCTCGGCGCCGTGGTCGTCGTGTTCTTCCTCGAATCGACGCGCTTCATCATCCCGCTCGTCCCGGGCTTGAGCCCGGTGCAGGGCGCGGCGCTGCGCGAATTTCTCATCAGCGTCTCGCTGATCGTGCTGCTGCGCTGGCGCCCGAGCGGCCTGCTGCCCGAGCGGATCCGGCCGCTGGCGCTGCCGCGACCACGCTTGGACCAGGCGGCGCTGGAGTGACCGGGGCGAGCGCGCGCCGCCTACGAGGCCAAGACTCGCGTTCGCCGTCTAACCGCTTCTCCGCTCATCCCCGCGAAGGCGGGGAACCAGACTTCCCACCCGCCGCCCTTAGCAGTACTGGATTCCCGCTTTCGCGGGAATGAGCGGAGATGCATCTGTCCAAGAACCGCCCTGCCGGATGCATGCAAAGGTTTCGCGGGCGGGAGAAGGGGCGCGCGCCATCGCAGCTCCGACAATCCTCGGCTGAATTTGGAGAGATAGATGCCCAAGGACAAGCAACCGCTCACGGTCGCCGATATCGCGGCGATCCTGGAGATCGAGGCGAGGCGGCACGCGCCGGAGGAAGTCTATGCGGCCGTCGACCGCCTGGCGCAGCGGGTGCTGGGCCATCGCCTGTTCACCGTGATGCGCCAGATCGCTGGGGCGGCCGAGGTCGAGCGGACCTATTCGAGCAATACCAAGGCCTACCCGGTCGGCGGCCGCAAGCAGAAGCAGGGCACGGCCTGGGGCGAGAAAGTGCTCGACCGCGGCGAGGTCTTCATCGCGCCCGATGCCGATGCGCTGCGCGCCACCTTCGCGGATCACGAGCTGATCTTCAGCCTCGGCATCGGTTCGATCATGAACGTTCCGATCAGCCATGGCGGGCGCGTGCTCGCCACCATGAACGTCTCCGGCGAGGCCGGGCAGTACCGCGACGCGGACATACCGACCGCGAAGGTGCTGGGCGGGCTGCTCGCGCCCGTGCTCCTGACATCAGCCCGTGATTGAGGAGATGGTCTGCTGGACCTGATTTGTGTCGTTATCTCGTCGGCTAAGAGATAGAAGGCCGAGAAAGGACAGCCTACGCCAAGAGCAGCGCAGCCTGGCTTAGTGGCGGTCGTCTACACCATGAGAGGCGAGACCATTCGCTTCATATCCGCGCGAGGGGCTGAACCCTATGAGCAACGAGAATACCATGAGCAAGACACCTAAGGCATGCGCGCATGATTGGAGCCGGTTTGACGCGATGACCGATGAGGAATGTCACGCCGCGGCACTGGCTGATCCCGACGCGCAACCGCTGACGCCGGAAGATTTCAAGCGCATGAAGCGGACGCCGCGCGTGCGGATCATCCGCCGCACCCTGGGCCTGTCGCAAGAGGACTTTGCGGCGCGGTTTCACATTCTGCTCGGCACGCTGCGTGATTGGGAACAGGCCCGCAAAGAACCGGATGCGGCGGCGCGGGCCTATCTTACCGTGATTGCCCACAATCCCGACGCTGTCAGCAGGGCTTTGCAGCCGGCGCCGTGACGAAGGGCGTGTCAGGCCAAGATCAGCGGTTTCACCCGCGCGATCTCCCGCTCGATCCGGGTCGCCAGTCCAGCGCTGACCAGGGTCATCGGCAAACGCAGTTCCGGGCTATCGATCAGCCCGACGCGCCACAGCCAGTGCTTGATCGGCGCCGGACTCGGTTCGGCGAATAGCAGCCGCGGCAAGTCGGCGAGCCTGCGCCAAGCCGCGAGAGCACCCGGCTGATCGCCCGCGAGCAGCCGGTCGCGGATCGCCGCGAAGGCGCGCGTCTCGACATGCGCCGAAGCCAGGATGCCGCCATCGGCTCCTTGGGTCAGCGCCGCGTAGAACAGCGGATCCTCGCCGGTCAGCACGGCAAAGCCGGGCGGCCGGCTGCGCAACAGATCGAAGGATTGCGCCGGATCGGCCGAGCAATCCTTGACCCCGACGATGCTCGCATGCTCGGCCAAGCGCAACATCGTCTCGTTGCCCAGATTGACCCCGGTTCGATAAGGAACGTTATAGATCAAGATGGGCTTGCCAGTATTGTCGGCCAGAGCGGAGAAGTGGCGGTAGAGCCCTTCCTGTGACGGCCTGGTATAATACGGGCAAGCAATCAGATAACCATCGATTGCCCATGACGAAGTGCGCTCCAGAGCCTTTGCGCCCTTGCGGGTGTCGCTTCCGGACAAGCCGAGATAAAGCGGCATTTGCCGTCCGATCGCTTCGAGCTCGGCCGCCGTCACGGCCACAACGCGCCCGATCTCCTCTTCGTCCAAGGTCAGGCCTTCGCCGGTCGTCGCCCCGAGGATCAGGCCATCGATCGGCTCCGCCGCGTAATGCCTCACGAGACGGCGAAGCGAGGCTTCATCGAGCGCGCCATCCCGGAACGGGGTGATGAGCGGCAGCCATATGCCGTGCGGAATTGAATGAGCGGTTTGCATGTCGTGTTCCCTCTCCTGTCGAGCCGGAGACGGGAATGGTGAGAAAAAACCCCGTCCAAACCGGCGGGGTCCTGATCGATCCTATGATGCCGCGGCTTACCGCAAGCGAAGGCCGCCGGTCCCCTCCGAGGGGGATTGTTTCGACGTCGCCATCTTGCGGCAGCGGATGACCATGCCGTGACCGTGATCCATCGAGGGCGCCGCTGTCAAGCCGTCTGGCGGGAGACCCCGATGGCAGGTCCGCTCGCCGCCCGGCTCGCCAGGATGCGCCAGACGCAGAAGGCCCCGACGCAAGCGACGAGGGTCGGCACGGCGGCGATCAGGAACAGCTCGGAGGGCTTCCACTTCAGCGCGAGCAACGCGCCGGCGATGGCCGGGCTCAGGATCGAGCCGATGCGGCCGACGCCGAAGCCCCAGCCGACGCCCGTCGAGCGCATGATCGGCGGATAGACGCCGGCGCAGGAAGCGTTGAGCACGCTCTGCGTGCCGATCAGGAAGGCGCCGACCGCGAAGGTCGCGATCGCCAGAAACTCGAATCCCGTGCCTCCCGTGCCGAGCACCACCATCGCCAAGGCAGCCAGGAGATAGCCGAGCGTCGCGGTCTGGAATCCGCCGAGCCTCATCACGATCGGCGCCGCCACGAGGGTGCCCACGATGCCGCCGAAGGGCAGAGCGTTGGCGACGATGGTGACCTGTTCGTTCGAGAGCCCGCCTCCCGTCAGCAGGAGCGGGTACCAGCTGTTGAAGAAATAGATGGCGATGAGCGCCGTGAAGAAGACGACCCATAGCACGCTGGTGACTGCGGCGCGGCCGTCCTGGAAGAGCTGCAAGGGCTGGAACCCCTCCTTGTTCTCGCGCGCCATCGCGAAGCTCGTATCCGTGAAGGTCCGGGCGGGTTCGAGCCGGCCGAGGATGGCGTTGATGCGGCTCGGCGCCTCGCCCTTGGCGACGAGATATTCGAGGGTCTCGGGCAGCAGCACGGCGAGCAAAGGCGCGATCAGGATCGGCAGGATGCCTCCCACGTAGAACACCGTCCGCCAGCCGAACAGGGGAAGATATTGATTGCAGAAGCCCGCCAGGATCTGGCCGAGCGCCAAGCTGATATACATGATCATGACGATCGAGGTGCGCACCTTCTTCGGGCAGAAATCGCTGGCGATGGCGATCGAGATCGGCGTAGCGCCACCCAGCGTCAGACCCGCAAGAAAGCGCCAGGCCAGCAGCATGTCGAGCGAGTCGGCGAGGGCGGTGGCGACCGAGAACAAGCCGAACGCCACGCCGCAGAAGATGAAGACGCGCTTGGCGCCGAAGCGGTCGGCAAAGAAGCCGAAGCCCAGCGCGCCGACCGCCAAGCCGAACAGGCCGGCGGAGAACACCTGCCCGAATGCCGACCGCTCGATGCCGAGGAACTTGGCAAATTCCGGCGCCGCGAAGCCGATCGAGAAGAGGTCGAAGCCGTCGAGCAGGACCATCAGCCCGCACAGCGCGACGATGCGGAAATGATAGGAGTTGAAGCGCGCCTCGTCGACGACTTCCGACACGTTGGTGGCCATCATCCCCTCCCTCTTCGCGAACGGCGTCTGGTTCCGGCTCCAGCTGCCGCGGCGCCGTTACGACAGTGGACAGAAGGACGAAGCGCGCGTCAACTGGGGCGCGCGAGAGCGCGACCCGTGATGGAGAGAGCGATGCAGAGGAAATGGCGCAGCAATGTCGAGCCCGGCACGATCCGCTGGGCGACCAGGCGGGCGCTATGGCGGGCGCTCGGCCTCACCGACGCCGATCTCCTGAAGCCGAAGATCGCCGTGGTGAACTCGTCCTCCGACCTCGCCATCTGCTTCAGCCATCTCGACGCCATCGCGGCGAAGATGAAGGAGGCGATCCGCGCGGCCGGCGCCGTCGCCTTCGAGGTGCGCACCGCCGCGCCGAGCGATTTCATCACCGTCGCCGGCCATCGCGGCGGCTATATCCTGTCGACCCGCGATCTGATCGTCAACGACATCGAGGTGCAGGTCGAAGGCGCGCTGCTCGACGGCATGGTCTGCCTCGCATCCTGCGACAAGACGCCGCCCGGCCAGCTGATGGCGGCGGGGCGCCTCGACATCCCGACCCTCGTCATGTGCTGCGGCTACCAGCCGAGCGGCCAATATGGCGGGCGTCATTGCGACATCGAGGACGTGTTCGCGACGGCCGGCGGCCTCGCCTTCGGCAAGGTCTCGATCGAGGAGATGCGGGCGATGAGCGATGTCGCCATCCTCGGCCCCGGCGTCTGCTCCGGCATGGGCACGGCGAACACCATGCACGTCGCCTGCGAGGCGCTCGGCATGTCGCTGCCCGGCTCGACGCCGGTCGCCGCCAACAGCGAACGGATGTGGAAGATCGTCGCGGAGGCAGGCGCACGCATCGTGCGCATGGTCGAGGAGGACCTCAAGCCGCGCGATATCCTGACGCCGCAGGCCTTCGCCAACGCCGTCATGGTGATGCTTTGCGTGTCGGGCTCGATCAACTCGGCGAAGCATCTCGCGGCGGTGGCGCAGGAGGCGCGCTGCGATGTCGATGTCTACGGGCTCTACGAGAAATACGCGGACCTCATCCCGCTGCTGACGGCCGTGCGCCCGAACGGCGAGACCTCGACCGAAGCCTTCGAGGCCGCGGGCGGCGCGCGTGCGGTGATGAAGCAGCTCGAGCGCTTCCTGCATCTCGAGGCGAGGACGGTGAGCGGCCGCACGCTCGGCGAGAACCTCGCGGGCTACACGGTCGCCGATGCCGAGACGGTGCGGCCGGTGGAGCGTCCGCTCGGCCGCCATCCGACCATCGTCATGATGCGCGGCTCGCTCTGCCCCGACACCGCCATCGTGAAGCTCAGCGTCACCGAGGCACGCAAGCTCGAGATGCGGGGGCCCGCGGTCGTCTACGAGGCGGCGCAGGCGGCGATGGACGGGGTAGCGCGCGGCGAGGTCAAGGAGGGCGACATCATCGTGCTGCGCGGTCTCGGCCCCAAGGGCACCCCCGGAATGGGCATGGCCTCCTCGCTGGTCTTCGCCGTGCTCGGCGCGGGGCTCGCCGGCAAGGTCGCGGTGGTCACCGACGGACAGCTCTCGGGGCTGACCAATGTCGGGATCACGCTCGGCGAGGTGCAGCCGGAAGCGGCGACTGGCGGGGCTATCGGGCTCGTCGAGAACGGCGATATCATCGCCATCGACGTCGGGCGGCGCATCGCCGATCTCGAGGTCCCGGAGGAGGTGCTGGCCGTGCGCCGGCAGCGCCTGCGCAATTGGGAGGGCGAGCCCGAGCATGGCTGGCTCGCCATCTACAAGCGCCTCGTGCAGCCCTTGCACAAAGGGGCTGTTTTGGAGAAGTGAGGGTGTAGCGGCCGAGGGCCAGTCATGAGAGCAGGCGATCGCGTCAAGTTTCGCATCAACTCCAAGGCGTGGAAATCGTGCGGGCTCTCGCCAAACGCGCAGGGCATCGTGGTCGATATCTACCGGGCCGCGATGCGGGGCTATCTCAAGATCGATGTGCGCTTCGACGGCACGATGCGGTCCGAGCGTGGGATCGACATCGAGGAGATGGAGGTCGTCCGGGAGCCGCCAATCTCGCCGACGCGGTGAGGCTGTCGCCTCGGGAGATCGCAGATGGATATTTCGCTGAGGCACGTCGAAGTGTTCCACGCCATCATGACCACGGGCGGCGTGACCCAGGCCGCGGCGCTGCTTCGCACCTCGCAGCCGACGATCAGCCGCGAGCTGCAGCGCTTCGAGCGCTTGCTCGGCTTTACCCTCTTCGAACGCAAGACCCGCCGTCTGGTCGCGACCGAACAGGCGGTGCTTCTGCATGCCGAGGTGAGACGCTCATTTTCCGGCTTGCAGCAGCTCGTTCGGACCTCGCAGGCGATCAGGAGCAACCTGACCTCGCATATCCAGATCGCCTGCCTGCCGCTCTTCTCGCAGACCTTGATGCCGCAGATCTGCACGCGGTTCTTCGAACACGAGAAGACCGCGAAGCTCACCTTTCATTCGCTCGACCAGTCTCTGCTGCTCAAGGAGCTATTGAACCTGCGATACGAGTTCGGGCTGATGGAGACGGGCGTCGCGGTTCAAGGAACCAGCATTCGTGAAATTCCGATCGGCGACGAGGTGTGCATCCTGCCGACCGGACACCCGTTATGCGCCCGGAAAATCGTCGAGCCCCGCGATTTCGAGGGCGAATGCTTCGTCAGCCTCGCCCAGGACGATGTCTATCGTCAGCGCTACGACAAGATTTTCGACGAGGCCGGCGTCTCGAGGCGCATGCCGGTCGAAACGACGACGGCCGAGGCTGTCTGCGCGCTCGTCCGGCGCGGGCTCGGCGTGTCGATCGTCAATCCCATCAGCGCCCGTGCTCATCTCGGCCAAGGCTTGGAGATCCGTCCGTTCTCGATCTCCATACCCTTCGTCATCGGCATCTTCAGGCCGATGAGCCGAAAGCTCAGCAAGCTCGGCGAGAGACTTGCGGAATACATGATGGAGGAATGCCGGAACGTCCAAGCCGAATTGGGCACAGTAATCTCGTAGCACCGTCCTCGTCCGACGGAACCGGACCTGAAAGGCACTCGGCCCCCGGCGAGCCGGCGGTCATCGGCCGGGAAAGCAGACGGCCGACTGCGCCGCCCAGTTCAACGAAACCTCGTCGCCCAGCGCCCAGGGCTGGCCTCCCCGATTGGGCAGCCTGACGATGATGCGCGCCGTGCCGGTCTCGACCACGCAACGCGTCGATTCGCCGAGAAAGGCGACCTCGCTCAATCGCCCGCGCAGCCTGCCGGGCCGGCCTCCCTCCGCGATGTCGATCATCTCGGGACGCAGCATCAAGCAGCAATGATCGCCAAACTGCCGCGGCACCGTCTCGTCGAGCGGTTCGCCGTCGAACCACAACCAGCCCTGCCGCACCTCGCAAGCCAGGATATTGGCCTCGCCGACGAAGTTCGCGACGAAGATGTTGCCTGGCCTCGTATAAAGCTCGCGCGGCGGCGAAACCTGCTCCAGCATGCCGTCGCGCATGACCGCGATCCTATCCGACATGACGAGCGCCTCGTCCTGATCGTGGGTCACGAACAGGATGGTGATCTGCAACCGTTCATGGAGGGATTTGATCTCGTATTTCAATTCCTCGCGAAGCCGCCGGTCGAGCGCGCCCAGCGGCTCGTCCATCAGCAGCACCTTGGGATCGAACACGATGGCGCGGGCAAGTGCGACGCGCTGCTGTTGTCCTCCCGACAGCTCCCGGGGATAGCGATGTTCGAGGCCTTCGAGATGGGTCTTGCCCAGGATGTCGGCGACGCGACGGGCGGTCTCGTCCGCGGGCAGATCGCGGACCCGCAGCGGGAAGGCGATGTTCTCGGCGATCGTCATATGCGGAAAGAGCGCATAGTTCTGGAAGACCATGCCGATGCCGCGGCGATAGGGAGGGATATCGAGCACCGAGCGGCCGTCGATCAGGATGTCGCCCGAGCTCGGCTGATCGAGCCCGGCGATCAGCTTGAGGATGGTCGACTTGCCGGAGCCCGACGGACCGAGCAGCGTCACGAACTCTCCCGCCTCGACGGCGAGGCTCACATCGCGGAGCGCCTGCACGCTGGACCCGTAGCGGCGCGAGAGGGACCTGATCTCGACTGGCTTGCTCATGCGGGCTGCCCGGGCACGCGATGAGTCGCATGGCGACGCAGCTCGGCGCCGATGACGATGAGAGCCACGACCGTGATGATCGAGCTCGATGCGGCGCTGATCACCGGATCGAGCTGGATACGGATTTCACTCCACATCTTCAGCGGCAAGGTCTGGGTCTGGCGGCCGAGCAGGAACAGCGTCACCAGAAACTCGTCGAAGGAGGTCAGGAAAGCCATGATCCAGGCCGTGAGCAGGGCAGGCGCAAGGAGCGGCAGGACGATCGTCCTGAGCGTCCGCGAGGGTGGCGCGCCGAGCACGGATGCGGCGTCCTCGAGATTACGGTCGAGCCCTCGTACCGCGCCGGTGAGCACGATCACCGCATAGGGTGTCGCCAGCACCAGATGACCGAGCACGAGGCCGCCGAAAGTGCCGAGCAGGCCGATATCCGCCATGGAGACATAGAGGAGGAGCGACATGACCACCGCGGGCACGAGCAGCGGGGCCATCATCAGGAGAAACAGGACACGCTTGCCCGGAAAATCCGACCGGACCAGAGCGAAGGCGGCGAACCCTCCGATGATCGTCGACAACGAGGCCACGACGACCGCCAAGCGCAGGCTCATCGACAAAGCGCCGCGCCAATCGGCACTCGTGAAGAACTTCTCATACCATTGCAGCGAGAAACCCGGAGGCGGGAAGACGATATAAAGCGAGGAGCTGAACGACAGGATGTAGACGATGACGAGCGGGGCGACGAGAAAGGCGACCGCGAGCGCGGCGTAGGCGCGCAGCAGCGCCGGAATGAGCCAGACGACCCGGCCGAGCGCGTCGCCGACGACCCTGCCGATCCGGGCGAACAGCGCCGAAACCGGCCGGTACAGTGCCGCCTTGCGGCGCATGAGCCGGCGCGGCTCGACCTCGCTTCGCTGTGGTGCCCAGATCTGGTCGATCGGCACGAACAGGCTCGCGAGCGCGATGGCGCCGAGCGTGACCAAGAGGAGGATGAGCGCCAGCGAATAGCCGAAAGGCAGATCGAGCGATGTCGTCACCTTGAGCACGATCAGTTGGGCGATCATCGTATCGGCCGGGCCGCCGAGCAGCACGGGCGTGATGTAGAAGCCGGTCGCGATGATGAAGACCAGCAAGGCGGCCGAGATCACGCCCGGCAGGCTCATGGGCAGATAGACGCGGGTAAAGGCCCGCAACGGGTTCGCGCCGAGAACCTGCGCGGCCGCGACGAGCGAACGATCGAGCCTCGCCATGCTGGCGTACATGGTGAAGATGGCGACGGGCATCAGCACATGGATCATGCCGATCGCGACGGCTACCCCGGTGCCGAGGATCTTCAAGGGAGCCTCGATAAGCCCCAGCGACAGCAGCATCTTGTTGAGGACGCCGTTGCGCCCCAGCACGACCACCCAGGCATAGGTGCGGATGAGGTAGGCCGTGAACAGCGGCACCACGATGCAGACGCCGAGGATGGCGGCCGACCGGCGCGAGACGGCCGTCAAGAGATAGGCGACCGGATAGCCGGCGGCGACCGAGATGATCGTTACGGTCGCCGCGACCCTGAAGGTGCGCGCCAGAACGTCCGCATAGAGCGGGTCGGCGGCGATGCCGGCATAGCCGTGAAAGTCGAGCGCGAGTCCCCCGATGCTCCCGAAGACGGCGCGCAGCAGCGGGGCGAGGAAGAAAGCGGCGAGCAGCAAGGTCATGGGGGCAAGCTGCGCCAGCCGCCGCGCACCGCGACTCAGTCCCGGCATGCGCGGACGCCGCCCGCTCGAACGCGCCGCCGTCACGTTCTCATCAATGCGAGAGCATCGCGACGCAACGATCCTGTGCATGCTCGAGATTGGTCTTGCCGTCGCCGGTCACGGTATTCCACCATTCATAGTTCTGGTAGATCTGCTGCTTGACGATGGATGGCGAGCCGGGCAGCCACTTGGCGAGATCCTCGGGGATGAAGTCATAGGCCTTGGCATTGATGGGCCCCGCGGCGAATTCGATCGCATAGACGGCCTGCGGCTTTGCCTTCGAGATGAAGGCCAGGAACCTCATTGCATTCTCGCGGTTCGGGCTGCCCTTCGGCACGATCCAATAGTCGTATTGGATGAGCGAGTCGTTCCAGGTGAAGCCGATGGGCGCCTTCTGCTTATAGGCATTGTAGACGCGCCCGTTGAAGATCGTCGACATGGCAAGCTCGCCGTCGATCAGACCTTGAGGGGCTTCGCTCCCCGACTGCCACCAACGCCCGACCGAGGGCTTCAATTCCTCGAGCTTCTTGAAGGCCTTGTCGAGATCAATCGGATAGATGGCGTCTCTCGGCGCACCCGAGGCCAGCATGGCGAATTCCAGACCGCCGCCGCTGATCAAGCGGTCGCCGCAACCCGACATGCCGCGCGGTCCGGGGAATGTCTTCACGTCCCAATACTCGACCCAATTCCGCGGGCGGGGCTTGGTTTCGGGATATTCCCGCTCGCTGAAGCCCATCACGATCGAATAGAAGGAGGAGCCGACGCCGTAAGGGTTCTTCACCACATCCGGCATGTTGGCGAGCGTCTCGCCGTCGAAGTTGCCGTAGTCGATCTTCTCGAGGGCATCGTGCCTCTGCCAGGTGGTCAGGTCGCCTGCGCTGAAATTGGTGATATCGGCTTCGGGCTTGCCGCGCTCGACCGAGGCCAGAAGCTTGGCGCGATCATCGGGAACGACGACGACCTTGATTCCGGTCTCGCGCTCGAAGGGTTCGAAGAAGGCTTTTCGCAGGGCCGCCTCCCAGGTTCCGCCGCCGGCCGTGACGACCAGCTCTCCCGCGGCTTTCGGCTGCAGCGCCTGGCCCATGGCGGCCAGCGGCAGCCAACAGACGAGCGAGGCCGCAGCGCCCATGCTCAATCGTATGCGAAACGTGCCCATTGCGTGGTCCTCCTGATCAGGCAGGCTTCCTCTGTCCATCCGAGCGATGTCGCGGAGCGGGCCGCCGGTCGTGCCGGCCCGATATGCGGCCTGCTGCGAATGGGACAGCTCATGAGATGAAGGAATCCCGGTCGAGATCGAAGCCGGGGCCGATACGCGCGAGGCCACCGAGCACGAGACGGGTCAATCCCACGAGATCGCCGAGATCGCAGACCTCGCAAGGCGAATGCGCGTAGCGCATCGGGAAACCGAGATCGATGGCCGCCACGCCCTTGCCGGCAAACTGAACATAGGCGCCATCCGTCAATACGCCGACGACCGCGATGCGTTGCAGCGCGATGCTCTCGGCCTTTGCCGTCCCCGCGAACAGCGCGACGAGGGCAGGATGCGCGATGGTGCCGTTGAGCGTTCCGCGGCCATGGAAATTGTAGAGGCTCATCGCCGGTCCGCCGCCGAGCCGCACATGGCCCTGTTCGGCGAGATCGGAGGTGTCGCTCGAGAGCGCGACATCGAGCTGGATGGCGATATCCGGCAGGAGCGTCTGCGCGGCGACCATGGCGCCGCGCACATTGAACTCCTCCTGTACCGAGAAGACGAGATGGGTCTTCGGCTTCTGCTTCGATTGCAGCAGACCTCGCGCCACCTCGAGGATGACGGCGCAGGCGGCCCGGTCGTCGATCGAGGTGCCGGCGACGCGGTCTTCGCCGAGCGAAAGGGCCTGCGGCCTATAGACGACTGGCGTACCCACATCGATGCCGGCCGCCTCGACCTCCCGGGCGCTCGCAAAGCCGGCGTCGATAAAGAGCTCGAGATAGGGTTGGACCTTGTATTTCTCGCTCTCCGGCGTGACGTGGTTGCTTTTCGAGCCGAAGATTCCGATCCGGTCCCGGCCTTCGCCAGCGCAGATGAGGACGGGGGCCGCGGGCAGGACCTTCTCGGGAATGCCGCCTACCCTCTCCACCCGCAGGAAGCCGTCGGGTTCGATCCGCCGGACCACGAAGCCGACCTGGTCCATATGGGCGAACAGCATGACGCTCGGAGCATCCCGCGTTCCCTCGAGGGTCGCGACGAGGTTTCCGAACCGATCCGTACGCGCCGCGATCCCAAGCTCACGCAGCCGCTCCGCGAGATAGCGGCGCACGCGACCCTCATGGCCGCTCGATCCTGCGATCAGCATCAGCTCGCGCAGCGAAGAGTTCAGCCGGTCCTTCAAGGAGCTCCCTCCATCGCAGGCCTGATATCGAGCCCGGCACAGCGGCGCCAGCAACGATAGCGGCGCCGGAAACCGAAGAATAATATCCAGTTTTGCCGTCGATATTCACGGTTGATATGGAAGGTTAGCTTCGTCGAGCCGCACATATCCCATCTGCATAATGCAAGGTGCAAATTGGTATTGGACCACCGGGGCGCTGCTGTGATGTCCTTGGTCGCAACGCAGTTCCGCCTCCCAAGTCGAGCCCATGCCCTTCATCGCAGACGAGACGATTTCCGCGGACGGCATCCTTCGCGGCCTGTTGGTCTTCGACAACCCCAAGCTCGCGGGCTGGAAGTGGCCCATGGCCGAGATCCGCGGGCGCTCGCCGGGACCACGGCTCTGCGTGATGGCGGGAATGCATGTGAACGAGGTGTCGTCGATCGAAGCCGTCGTTCAGCTGCAGTCGAGGATCGCGCCGGAGGAATTGCGCGGCACGATCGCCATGCTGCCGCTCGTGAACCTTCCGGCAATGCCCCACCGTTCGCAATATCTATGCCCCATCGATGGCAAGAACATCAATTTCAACTTCCCCGGCCACGAACGGGGAAGCTTCAGCGAAGCGCTGGCGGACGCGATCCTGGCGGATTGGGCGGCGGAGGCCGAAGTGCTCGTCGATCTTCATGGCGGCGACCTCTGCGAGAACGTCGCGAAGTTCTCGATTTGCCAGGAGATCGGCGATGCGAAGTTCGATGCGCGGAACCTCGCTTTGGCCCGATGCTTCGATGCGGAGATCATCGTTCTCCTCGAGCCGGGCCTCATGGAGGCGCCAGGCCGCGCTTGCACCGCGCGCGCCCGCTCGAAGCGCCACGCCGCCATGTCCGAGGCAGGCGCCAACGGGATCATCGATGCCGTTTCGGTTGCCTTTCATCTCGAGGGCGTCCTCAACATTGCCCGGCTGCTGGGGATGATCGATGCCGCGCCGCTGCGGGGCAAGCGCCGTCAGATCGTCGTGGACCGCTATCTCTGGATCGAGGCGCCGGCCGCAGGGATCCTGCGTCCCGATGCCGAGGCCGGCATGCGCATCTCCAAGGGACAGCGCCTCGCGACCCTGACCGATCTCTTCGGCACGGCGAAGGGCGAGATCCAGGCGCCGGAAGCCGGCGTGCTGCTGTGGAGGATAACCCACGGCATGGTCGCCGAGGGCGAGAAAGTCTTCGGCCTGGGAGGCTGGTCGGAGGCGCGCGCCGAGCTCTCGTCGAGGGTGGCCGCTCGATGAAGGACATCGCGCTTATCGGCGGCGGCAGGATCGGCACGGCGGTCGCCGACGCCTTGGCCGTAAGCGGCGATTACCGCGTCACTGTGATCGACCGGGCTCGGCCGAATCTCGACGGCCTCGCTATGTCGAAAGGCATCCGGCTGGAGGTCCAAGACATCACCGAGGCGGGCCCTCTCGCCGGCGTGCTGCGGGACAAGTTCGCCGTGCTGAGCGCGGCGCCCTATCA
Source organism: Hyphomicrobiales bacterium (assembly GCA_044445965.1). Lineage (GTDB taxonomy): Bacteria > Pseudomonadota > Alphaproteobacteria > Rhizobiales > Beijerinckiaceae > GAS188. The sequence goes on along the minus strand of JBIOEJ010000043.1, from coordinate 20,351 downwards.
TCTCACGACGCTGATCGCCGAAGCGGCCTTGGATGCCGGCGTGCATTATCTCGATCTGACCGAGGATGTCGCCAGCAGGCGGCGCGTCGCGGAGCTGGCGGCCAAGGCCGATCGCGCCTTCATCCCGCAATGCGGCCTGGCGCCGGGCTTCGTCTCCATCGTGGCGAACGATCTCGCCTTGCGCTTCGACGAGCTCGACAGCCTGCGCCTGCGCGTCGGCGCGCTCCCGCAATATCCGTCGAACGCGCTGAACTACAATCTCACCTGGAGCACCGATGGAGTCATCAACGAATACTGCGAGCCATGCGAAGCGATCGTCGACGGCGAGCTCGTCGCCGTGCCGGCGCTGGAGGAATGCGAGGAATTTTCGATCGACGGCATCACTTACGAGGCGTTCAACACATCGGGCGGTCTCGGCACCTTGTGCGAGACCTTCGCGGGCAAGGTGCGGTCGCTGAACTACCGCACGATCCGCTATCCCGGCCACGCGACGATCATGAAGACGCTGCTCAACGACCTCGGTCTTCGCGACCGGCGCCATCTGCTCAAGGATATATTCGAGCATGCCTTGCCCACCACCGTTCAGGACGTGGTGGTGATCTTCGTGACCGTCAGCGGGCGCAAGGATGGAAGGCTTACGCAGGAGAGCTATGCGAGCAAGATCTATAGTCGCCGCATCGGCGCGACGCTTCGAAGCGCCATCCAAGTGACGACCGCTTCGGCAATTTGCGCCGTGCTCGACCTGTTGGCGCAAGGATGCTTGCCGCAGCGGGGTTTCGTCCGACAAGAGGATATCCGACTGGACGAATTCCTGGCGAACCGCTTCGGCCGCGTCTACGCGCAGCCGGGATTCCCCGACAGGATCGTCGCCTGACGCGCTCGACCGACGCTGCCGCCGAGCGACACCGTCGCTACAGCCCGAAAATCATCCCACCGCGGCCTGCGCCGAACGCTTACCGAGGAGGCCGCGCATATGCGCGAGCGCGGCCTGGAATTGCGGGGCGACATCGTCGCCCGCCACCTCGCATTCGAATGAGAGGAAACCCCGATAGCCGATCGAGCGGAGCGCGCCGATGATCGGGGAAAAATCCGTCGAGCCCTGCGGCGGCAAGCGCCGGTTATTGTCCGAGATATGGACGTGACCGATATGGTGGCCCGCCGTCCGAACGGCATCGGCCACCGACACCTCCTCCGGGTAGCTCTGGAAGTTGTCGATGAGGATCTCGAGGGCCGGACTGCCGACCTCCTCGCAGATTTGCCTCGCATGCGCGGCCGTCCGCAGGAACTTCGTCAAATATCGGTTGAGGGGCTCGATGGCGATGACGACGCCGAGCCGCTCGGCCTCCGCGGCAAGCTCGCGCATCTCGGCGACGAAGAGCCTGTGCTCGAGCTCCGAGGTGCTGCCGAGCGGCGACAGGTCCGGGATGCTCGGCGGGCCGAAACGCGGCACAACGGAGATGCCGAGCGCGCCGATGCGGGCGGCGACCTCGAGCGCGTCGCGGATCTCGGCTTTCGCCTTTGCGCGCCGCCCGGGATCCACATCGAGGAGGTCGAGGATCTTGGTGGTGATCAGCGAGGGGACGACCCCGGTCGCCGAGCACCCGGCGACGATCTCCTCGACCCGACCTCTTAGGGAACCGAGCAGCACTCCCTTGTCGCCGACGGTCAGCTCTATCCCCTCGACCTCGTTGTCGGCGAGGAAGCGCACGCGTTCGAGGAACGAGGCGCCCGGAAGCATGTGCTCGCAGGAGGAGAGCTTCATCTGTCGCTCGAGGCCCTTCGGCGATGCCGGCTCGGTTCAGAATACCGGCAATTCACCGACCGGCAGGCCGCGCCATTTCCGGCTGATGGCATCGAGCTCGCCATTATTCTTGATCGCGTAGATGAAGGTATTGAGCCATTGCAGGAGATCGGTGTTGCCGCGCCTGATGCCGAGGCCGAAATGCAGCGGGCGCAAGACGAGCTTGGTCTCGTATTGCTTGCCGGGATCGTCGCGATTGAGGATCTGGTAGGCGAGCATGCCGGTGCCGGCGAGGTCGACCTGCCCGGCGATCAGCGCCTGCACCGCCGTCGCCTGGTCGTCGAAGCGCATGATGTTGGCGCCCGGCGGCGCGCTCTGCGACAGCACGATATCCTGCATCGCGCCGCGCGGAATGCCGATGCGCTTGCCGACGAGATCGGCGAGCGTCTTCACCTGCACGCTCGCCGGCGCGACCAGCACGGCGCCGTCGGTGGCGTAGGGAATGGAGAACCAGACCGACTTCGCCCGCTCGGGCGTGATGCCGATCATCATCATATCGACCCGGTTGGTGAGCAGGCTGGCGATGCGGTTCTGCGGCGTCGCCACCACGAACTCCACCTGGACGCCGAGATACTTGCCGATCAGGCGCGCCACATCCGGCTCATAGCCCTCGTTCTGGCCATCCTTGCCGAGCGAGCCGAAGGGAGGGTTCGAGCCGTCGAGCGCGATCACCACCTTGCCGCGCTGGATGATGTCGTCGATGGTCTGGGACGCGGCCGGCAGAGGCTGCCGCACCACGATGAAGCAGAACGCGACCAGTATGATGAAGGAGCCGTGCCGGATCCTGGACATTTTCCTCTCCTGACGGCGCCGGTTTTGTCTGGGGCGTCCGCGGAGCCAAGCTAGCGGAATGACGGCCGGCGGAGAAAGGGCGGCCACGCCAGCGATTGCGTATAAATGGGTAATCGGCGTTACGGCCCACAGGCTTCGCCATTGCCGCGCCCGGTCATCCCTCCAGCCGGGTCGCGCGCGCCTTGACCCCATGGATGGGGTCGCTGAAGCCGGGCGTCGAGGGATGCCCGGGTGGCACAAGGGCGTCGATCAAAGCTTCGTCCTGCGCCTCATGGCCTTCCTCGAGCGCGCGCAGATAGCCCTCCCATTGCGCCAATGTCCGGGGGCCGGCGATGACCGAATGCACGTCGGCATGCGCCAAGACCCAGTTGAGCGCCAGGCCGATCGGCGTGCGGCCGGTTGCCCGCGCATGCTCCGCAAGGGTCTGAGCGATGGCGAGGGACCGCGGACGAAACTCGGTCTCCAGCATGCGCTTGTCGCGCCGTCCGGCGCGGCTCGAGGGGTCGGGAGCCTCTTGCCCGTCGCCGTATTTCCCGGTCAGCACGCCGCGCGCCAGCGGGCTGTAAGGTACCACGCCGATCCCATAATGGGCGCAGGCGGGCAGGTAATCGGTCTCGGCCATGCGGTTCATGATGTTGTAATGCGGTTGAGCAGCGAGCGGCGGGGCGGCGCCCGTCAGGGCGCACAACCGGACCATCTCGGCGATTTTCCATCCGCGGATGTTGCTGACGCCCCAATAGCGGATCTTGCCCATGCGGATGAGATCGTCGAGCGCGCCGACCGTCTCCTGCGGCGGGGTCAGGGGGTCGTCGAGATGCAGGAAATAGATGTCCACATAATCGGCGCCCAGGCGCGACAGGCTCTCGTCGATGGCGCGCAGCAGCCATTTGCGCCCGAGCCCGCCGCGATTGCGGTCAGGCGGAGGCAGGCGCGTGCCGACCTTCGTCGCCAGCACCCAGCGCTCCCGGTCCGCGGCGATGGCGCGCCCGACGATGCGTTCCGACTCGCCGCCCGCATAGGCATCGGCCGTATCGATGAAATTCACCCCGGCATCGCGCGCCGAGGCGATGATGCTCCGCGCTTCGGACTCGGGCGTCCGATCGCCGAACATCATGGCGCCGAGGCAAAGCGTCGAGACCTCCAGCCCGCTCCGGCCGAGCCGCCGGTATTTCATCGGTATTTCTCGCCGAGGCAAGGCGGGTTCGCGACGAGAGCGGCGGCGCGACGGAGACGGCGGACCCCGATCATGTTCCCTCCCCGGCGGAACAGGTTCGCGATCGAACCTGCGATCGCGAGGCTATGCGGACGGCATCGGCATGGGAAACGCCATCGAGCCGCCCGCTGAGTAGAAATGGGCAATGGCGCCGCGCCCGCTCCGGCTTCGCCGAGGGATGCCGATTGCGCTTGTACAACGCCTATCGAATATGACTCCTCGCCCGCCGCAAAGACGCAAGTAGCGGCAAACAATCAGCGCCGCGTGACACGCCGACCCGCATGAGCCGATCCTGAATGATCCGGTCCGGGCTCGGCGCGATGGGCGAGAGGGAGGAAGCGCTTGGACTATGTGTTCCAGTTCGGCGTCGTCTGGCAGAACCTCGATGTCTTGCTCGACGGCGCCTGGCTGACGCTGCGCCTGTCGACGATGACCATGGTGCTCGGCTTCTGCGTCGGCATCGTCGGCGCTTGGGCCAAGACCTCGGGCATCCTGCCGTTGCGGGCCGTGGTCCAGGCCTATGTGGAGCTCATCCGCAACACGCCGTTCCTGGTGCAATTGTTGCTGATCTATCTCGGCCTGCCGGCGCTGGGCTTGAGGTTGTCGCCGGACGCGTCGGCACTCCTCGCGATGGTCGTCAATCTCGGCGCTTACGCCACCGAGATCGCGCGGGCGGGCATCGAGGCCGTGCCCCAAGGGCAGATCGAGGCCGGGCGCGCGCTCGGCCTGAAATCCCGGCAGATCTTCCGCTTCATCATCCTGGTCCCGGCGCTGCAGACCGTCTTTCCGGCGCTGTGCAGCCAGTTCATCCTCGTCGTCCTCGGATCGAGCGTCGTCTCGGCGATCTCGGCGGAGGAGCTGACGGCGGTCGCCAACTCCGTGCAATCGCGCACCTTCAGGCCCTTCGAGATCTATCTCGCGGTCGGCGCCATCTATGTCGGCCTGGCGTTGGGCTTCCAAGCGGTGTTCGCTGTCCTCGAACGCGGCTTGTTCCCGCACCGCAGGGCGCGCGCATGATCCGCGAGTTCAGCGCCGACGAGTTCTGGTTCCTCCTCCAATCGGTCAGGTGGACCGCCCTGCTGGCGATGCTCGCATTTCTCGGCGGCGGCACCGGCGGGCTCCTGGTCGCGGTCGCCCGCGTCGCACCCTTTCGCCCGACGCGGATAGGCGCCGCGGTCTTGATCAAGATCCTGCAAGGGCTGCCGCTGTTGATCTTGCTGTTCCTCGTTTATTTCGGCGCCAATCTGTTCGGCATCCGCACGGATGCCTGGCTCGCTGCCGTCATCGGCCTCACCCTCTATGCGAGCGTCTTCCTCGGCGAGATCTGGCGCGGCTGCATAGAGGCCGTGCCGGCCGGACAGTGGGACGCGGCCAGCGCTCTCGCGCTCGGCTTCGGGCAGAGGCTGCGCCTGGTGATCGGGCCGCAGGCCGCGCGCATCGCCATCGCCCCGACCGTCGGATTCATGGTCCAGCTCTTGAAGAGCACCTCGCTCGCCTCGATCCTCGGCTTCACCGAGCTCACCCGAGCCGCCCAGTTGGTGAACAACGCGACCTTCCGGCCGTTGATCGTGTTCAGTATCGTCGCCGGCCTCTATTTCGCTTTGTGCTGGCCCTTGTCGCTGTTGAGCCTTTGGGTCGAGCGCCGATTGCGAAGGAGAGGGCCCGCCGGCCAAGCGCGTGCCTGAGCTTTCTCAACTTTACTCATTGTGGCCGAGGCCTTCATTGATGCCGGGCTCCTTGCCGCTCCATCCTCGATATAAGCGCCGATAAGAGAACCGATCCTCGCGCCCGATGAGGAGGAAACACCATGCTGCCAAGAATGCCGCTGCCAAGAATGCCCTTGCCAACAATGCCGTCGCCGAGAATGCTGCCAAGAATGCTTTTGGGGGTCGCCGCCGCGGTCATGCTGTCGACCGGCGCGGCCGTCGCGGAACCCAAGACGGTGACCGTCTGGCACGTCTTCAATCTCGAAACCGATATGATTCATACGGGCATCAAGGCCTTCAACGAGTCGCAGAGCGAATACCGCGTCGAGCCGCGCATCCTTCCCGGACCCCAGATCGGGACCGAGTTCATCAAGGCGGTGGCGACCGGCTCCGTGCCCGACCTCATCACCATCGACAACCCGGTCGTGCCGAGCTTCTCGGCCCAGGGCGTGCTCGAGGAATTGAGCGACCGCATCAAGCAATCGAAAGCGATCAAGCCCGACATCTATTTCAAGGGTCCGTGGGATTCGGTCGTCTGGAAGGGCAAGGTCTACGGCGTGCCACGCGACGCCAACACGCTGGCGCTCTACTACAACGCCGACATGTTCCGGGCGAAGGGCCTCGATCCCGACAAGCCTCCGAAGACCTGGTCCGAGCTCGTGGCCGCGGCCGAGAAGCTGCGCGACCCCACGAAAGGCGTCTACGGCTTCGGTTTCTGCGCTACCCAGGCCGAGGAAGGGGTCTTCCAGTTCCTGCCCTTCCTCTATCAAGCCGGCGGCTCGATCGACAAGCTCGACCGGCCGGAGGCCACCGAGGCGCTGCAGTTCCTGGTGGATATGGTGAAGAAGGGCATCGCCTCGCGCGACGTCATCAACCAGGCCCAATACGAGGTCGCCAATACTTTCATGGCCGGCGGCACCGCCATGGTGATCGGCGGCCCCTGGGAATTGCCGCGCATGCAGACGCAGGCGAAGTTCGACTGGCGCCTCGCGCTCCTGCCCGTCAAGGACGGCAAGGACATCGCCGCCTCCTCGCTCGGCGGCTATGACTACCTCATCCCCAAGGGCGCCAAGGAGAAGGACGGCGCCTTCAAATTCATCGAGTTCATGTCGCAGCCCAGCATCCTCAACGAAGGCTGGAAGTCCGGGCGGCTCGCCCCGCGCACCGACATCGTCGTGCCAGACCCGCTCTGGCCGAAGGCCTACGAGATCTATCGCAAGCAGCTGGAGAGCGCCCGTCCGCGCGGCCCGCATCCGCAATGGCCGGAGATCTCGCGCCCCATCCAGACGGCGATCCAGGAGGCGATCACCGGGGTCAAGCCCGCCGATGTGGCGCTCAAGGAAGCGGCCAAGAAGATCGCACCGATCCTGGCGAAGACGCCGCTTTGAGCGTGTCGTCCGAGGCGGCGCGCCGGCCGGCCGGCCCCGCCTCGGCCATGATCTGGAGTTGCCTCATGGGGCGCAGCCGGTCCCCCCTCCTCCATCTCTTCTTATATGTGCCGCTTGCCTATCTCCTGGCGTTCATCGGCTTTCCCATCCTCTACAACCTCCTGATGAGCGTGCAGGAGGTGAATATCGGCAATATCGCCGAGCTCGTGCGCCCGTTCGTCGGCCTCGACAATTACCGGCAGGCGGTGGCCGACCCGGTCTTCCGGAAGGTGTTCGTCAACTCCATCGTCTTCGTCGCGGTCAATATCGTGGCGCAGGTCGGCATCGGGCTCGCCGTCGCGATGTTCTTCGCGCAGCGCTTTCCGGGCGTCCATTTCATGCGCGGCGTGCTGCTCAGCCCTTGGATATTGCCGGCGCTGGTGGTCGGCGCTCTGTGGAAATGGATGTTCGCCACCGAGTATGGGGTCGTGAACAACGTGCTGGCGCGGCTGTCCCTGATCTCCATGCCGATCACCTGGCTGTCGGACCCGTCGATTTCGCTCTTGTCGGTGACCATCGCCAATATCTGGTTCGGCATGCCGTTCAGCCTGATCCTGATCGCCGCCGCGCTCACCAGCATTCCGCAGGAGCAATACGAGGCGGCCTCCCTCGATGGAGCGGGCGCCGTCGCACGCTTCCGCTTCATTACTTTCCCGGCGCTGAAACCGACATTGCTCGCGGTCGCGTGCCTGGTCACCATCTATACGATGCGGGCCTTCGACCTGATCTTCGCCATGACCCAGGGTGGACCGATCGATTCGAGCAACGTGCTGCCGCTCCTCTCCTACCAGTTTTCGTTCCAGCAGTTCCAGTTCGGCCTCGGCGCGGCCGTCGGCAGCTTCGCCTTCGCCATCGTATTCCTGGTGGCGCTCCTCTATGTGCGCACGCTCGACAAGGAGGCTGCCCTGTGAGGCCGCGGCTCAAAGGCTGGCCGTTGAGCCTGATCGGCGCCGTCGGCGTCATCGTCTATCTGTTCCCGATCTATTGGATGTTCGCCTCGGGCTTCAAGACCTCGGCCGAGATTTTCGCCAATCCCCCGACCTTCGTGCCCAGGGACCCGACCTTGGATTCCTTCAGATACGTCATCGAGCGCGAGAACATCCTGCGCTACCTGCGCAACAGCCTGATCATCGCCGTGCCGGTGACGGCACTCACCTTGATCCTCGGCTCCATGGGCGCCTACGCCATGAGCCGCCTCAAGACGCCGCTCGTCAATGTGGCGCTGGTCACGGTGCTCCTGCTGCAGGTCTTTCCGGAGGCCTTGCTCGCGACCCCGATGTTCATCATCTTCCGCACCCTCGACATCCTCAACAGCTTCGGCGCGGTGATCCTCGCCACCACCTCGGGCACGCTGGCCTTCGCGCTGGTGATCTTGCGCCCCATGTTCCGGCAAGTGCCGATCGAGCTCGAGGAGGCTTCGCTGGTCGACGGCTGCAGCCGCTTGCAGACCTTCAGGCGCATCGTGCTGCCCCTGATGCAAGTCCCGTTGATCGTCGTCGGCACGCTGACCTTCGTGCGTGCCTATGGGCAATTCGTCTACGCGCTGACGCTGCTCAGCCGGCAGGAGCTGCAGCCGGCGACCGTCGGCATCTACTCGTTCGTCGGGGCCGAATACGCCGACTGGCATCGGGTCATGGCCTTCTCGTCGATCTTCGTGTTGCCGATCCTTGTCCTGTTCCTGCTTCTGCAGAACAAGATCGTCGCCGGGCTGACGGCGGGAGCGCTGAAATGAAAAGGAGATGCAAGTGGTCCGCGTAATCGTCTGGAACGAGTACCGCCATGAGAAGACGAACCCGGAGGTCCAGCGTATCTATCCGGACGGCATCCATGCCGCCATCGCCGGCGCCTTGCGGGCGGCCGGTTTCGGCGAGGTCGGCACCGCGACCCTCGACGAGCCGGCGCAAGGCCTGCCGGAGAAGGTCCTCGAGGCGACCGACGTACTCGTCTGGTGGGGGCATCGCGCCCATGGCGAGGTAGCAGACGCGCTCGTCGAGGCGATCCATCGGCGCATCCTCTCCGGCATGGGGCTCGTCTGCCTCCATTCTGCGCATTTCTCGAGGATCTTCAGGCGCCTGATGGCCACACCCTGCAGCTTGAAATGGCGTGACACCGGCGAGCGCGAACGCATCTGGACGGTGGCGCCGGGCCATCCGATCGCGGCCGGCCTGCCGGCCCATTTCGAGCTCGCCGCCGAGGAGATGTATGGCGAGCCCTTCGAGGTGCCGGCGCCGGAGGAGCTCGTCTTCGTCTCCTGGTTCCAGGGCGGCGAGGTCTTCCGCTCGGGCTGCTGCTACCGGCGCGGACGCGGGCGCATCTTCTATTTCCGGCCCGGGCACGAGACCTTCCCGACCTATTTCGACGCCAATGTGCAGCGGGTGATCGTCAATGCGGTGCGCTGGGCCGCACCGGCCGACGCCGTGATCTCGCAAGACTTCCCCAACGAGCAGCGCCGCGAGCCGCTCGAACGGATCGGATGAGCGCGGTGGGTCGGCGGTGATGAGCAAACCGAAGCGCGTCTATGTGGCCGGCACCTGCGACACCAAGGGCAGGGAGCTCGCCTATGTGAAGGCCCTGATCGAAGCGCAGGGGCTGTGCGCCTGCCTCGTCGACCTGTCGACGCAAGGAACGGGTATCTCCGCCGACATCAGCAACGCCGAAGTCGCCGGTCATCATCCGCAGGGTCCGGCCGGCGTCTTCAGCGGCGACCGCGGCCGCGCCGTGAGCGCCATGGCGGAGGCCTTCACGCGTTTCATCCTGGCGCGCGACGACGTGGCAGGCCTGATCAGCCTCGGCGGCTCGGGCGGCACGGCGCTGGCGACGCCGGCCATGCGCGCCCTACCCATCGGCGTGCCGAAGCTGATGGTCTCGACGGTCGCCTCCGGGCAGGTCGCGCCCTATGTCGGCCCGAGCGACATCTGCATGATGTATTCGGTGACCGATATCGCCGGCCTCAACCGCATCTCGCACCTGGTCCTTGCCAATGCGGCCCATGCCATAGCCGGCATGGCGAGAGGGGCCGGCCCCGCGCCGGAGGGCGAGGACAAGCAGGCGATCGGCCTGACCATGTTCGGCGTCACCACGCCTTGCGTGAACGAGATCGTCTCGCGGCTCGGCTCGGAATTCGACTGCCTCGTCTTCCACGCCACGGGAACGGGCGGCCAATCGCTCGAAAAGCTCGTCGATTCCGGCCTCGTCACCGGCGTCATCGACGTCACCACGACCGAAGTCTGCGATCTACTGATGGGCGGCGTCTTTCCGGCGACCGAAGACCGCTTCGGCGCCATCGCGCGCATGCGGGTGCCTTATGTCGGCTCATGCGGCGCGCTCGACATGGTGAATTTCGGAGCGCGCGCCACCGTGCCCGACCGCTACGCGGGCCGTCTCCTCTACGAGCACAACGCACAGATCACCTTGATGCGCACGACGGCGGAGGAGAACGCCCGCATGGGGCGCTGGATCGGCGAGCGGCTCAACCGCTGCGAAGGCAAGGTGCGCTTCCTCATCCCGGAGAAAGGCGTGTCGCTTCTCGACGCGCCCGGCAAGCCGTTCCATGATCCGCAAGCGGACGCCGCTCTGTTCGCCGCGCTCGAAGCGACCCTCGTTCAGACCGAGCGGCGGCGGCTGGTGCGCCTGCCGCATGCGATCAACGACCGCGCCTTCGCCGACGCCCTCGTCGCCCATTTCCGTGAAATCCACCCCAAGGCCTAGGACACGCCGTCATGCCACGCATCGAACGACAGGTTCTGATCGACTGCTTCCACGACATGGTCCGCCGCGGCCAGCCGATCGTGGGCGGCGGGGCCGGCACGGGACTCTCGGCGAAATGCGAGGAGGCGGGCGGCATCGATCTCATCGTCATCTACAATTCGGGCCGCTACCGCATGGCCGGCCGCGGCTCGCTGGCGGGCCTCCTCGCCTACGGCAACGCCAACCAGATCGTGCTCGACATGGCGCGCGAGGTGCTGCCGGTAATCAAGCACACGCCCGTCATCGCCGGCGTCAACGGCACAGACCCGTTCTGCAACTTCGACCATTTCCTCGATACGCTGAAGGCCATCGGCTTCTCCGGCGTGCAGAACTTCCCGACTGTCGGTCTCATCGACGGCGTCTTCCGCGCCAATCTCGAGGAGACCGGCATGGGCTATGGCCTCGAGGTCGATCTGGTGCGGCTCGCCCGCTCCAAGGATCTGCTGACGACGCCTTACGTCTTCAACGAGGACGAGGCGCGGGCCATGACGGATGCCGGCGCCGATATCGTCGTCGCCCATATGGGCCTGACGGTCGGCGGCTCCATCGGCGCCGAGACGGCGCTCAAGCTCGAAGACTGCGTGCCGACCATCAACGCCATCGCGGCTGCGGCGCTCGGCGTCCGCGACGACGTCATCGTATTGTCCCATGGCGGACCGATCTCGAGCCCGGGCGACGCGGCCTTCATCCTGGCGAATTGCCCCAACTGCCATGGTTTCTACGGAGCGAGCAGCATGGAGCGGCTGCCCGCCGAAGTCGCGCTCACCGAGCAGACGAAGAGCTTCAAGGCGCTCAGCCGGCCGACACCGATTCGATCGGGCCGGGCAAGGGGCTGAGAATTTGGCCGGCGGCGAGACAACGCCGCTCGATCACCAACTCAAGAGGAGGACAACATGGCCAAGGTTTATGTCAGCTCGATCATCGATGCGCCCGTGGACAAGGTTTGGGCCTATGCGCGCGACTTCAACGGCCACCATGAATGGCACCCCCTCATCGCCGAGAGCCATGTCGAGGAGGGCAAGCCGAGCGACCAGGTCGGCTGCGTGCGCAATTTCACGCTGGCGAATGGAGGCAAATTGCGCGAGAGGCTCCTCACCTTCAGCGACCTCGACCGCTTCTTCACCTACAACATCATCGTCTCGCCGATGCCCATCGAGAACTATGTGGCGACCTTCCGCTGCAGAGAGGTCACCGAGGGGAACAGGACCTTCGTCGAATGGTCCGCCGAGTTCGACGTGGCGCCGAAGGATGAGGCCGGCATCAAGGAGCAGGTCGGCCGCAGCACGTTCGCCGCGGGCATCGCGGCGCTCGCCGAGGCGGTTGCGCGTCAGGGCAAGAGGCCGTGAACGCGCATCTTGTTGTAGAGGGTCTTGCGGGAGATGCCGAGATAATCGGCCGTCAGCCCGCGCCGGAAGCGGTTGCGGCGCAAGCCGTGTAGGAGCCAATCCCTCTCGCATCGGAACGCCGAGAGACCGCTCGCAGCCGCCCCATCCCGCTCGCCCAAGGGCGGCACATGCTCCAAGGCGATGATGTCGCCTGGGCTCGCGAGCGCCGCTTGCTCGAGCACCGAGGTCAGCTCCCGGAGATTGCCCGGCCAATGATAGGCGGAGAGCGCCCGAAAGGCCGATGGATCGAGGCTCTTGCGCGGACCGTTGGCGCGGCCCTGGATCTGCGACAAGGTCTCGGCGATGAGCGAGGGGAGATCGTCGAGCCGTTCGCGCAGGGGCGGCAGCTCGATGGTGAAGCAGCTGATCCATTCGGCAAAGCGGCGATCGAACGAACCCCGCCGCAGCTGACGCAGATCGGTCGCGCCGGTCGCCAGGAAGCGCACGTCGAGGTCGATCGGCTGCTCGCCGCCCAGCCGCCAGAACCGGCCCGCCTCCACCGCCTCGACCAGCTGGCGCTGCACCTCGATATCCAGCGCCTCGATCTCGTCGAGCAGGATGGTCGAGCCGCGCGCGATCTCCAGCCAGCCGACCCTGTTCTTCTGCACCTCGGGATGGGCACCCGCCATGCAACCGAAGAGATCGAGCTTCAACCGCTTCGGCGTCGGATCGCCGCAGGAGAGCGCGACCAGGTTGCGGCCCTTGCGGGGGCTCGCCGCATGCAGGGCGCGGGCGATCTCGCGCCGGCCGGTCCCCGGATCGCCGACGATGAGGGCGGGGTGGTCGGTGGCGGCGAGGCGAGCGAAGAGGGCCCGCGCGCTCTCGGCGGCGGCCGAATGGCCCCAAAGCGTGCGCGGCAATGAGCGGCGGTCGAGCCGCCGCTCCAACCCGTCGATGCGGTGCTGCAAGGTGCCGATCGCCTTGAAGGCTGCGGTCACGACCTCCATGGCGCTCTCGGACGGCACGCGGTCGATGGTCGACCCGCCGATATAACCGTCCACGCGGGCGATCTGGCATAGCTCCTCGAGCTGGCCGGGGCTGACGATGGGGCCGCCTTCCACGACGCAGCGCGTGGTCGGCGACACCGTATGCACCGCCCGCGCGATGGTATTCGCCATGAGGGCTGCTTCCTCGATGCGCAGATCGGTGTCGACGCCCATCACGCCGCCCATGTTCCAGCCGAGATCGATGTTGACGATGGCGATGCCGCACTCGGCGGCGGCGCGCGCCTCGTCGATCGTATGCGTATAGGCGAGCGTCGCGAGGCCACGCTCCTTGGCGATCTGGAGCAGTTCGAGCTCGCGCCCGAAGCCGAGCCCCTCCTCCTCGAGGAAGCCGCGATAGGCGCCGTCGATCAAGATGGCGGTCGGGAAATTCGCCACCCCGGAGAAGCCGGCCTCGACGATGCTGTCGACGAGACGGGCGAGATCGACGCGGGGGTCGAAGGTCGAGGCGCCGAAGAAAACCGGCACCGTGGCGCGCGGCAGGATTTCCGAGCGCGCGAAGCTCATGACCAGGGCATTGCTTTCCTTGAGCGGCAGCATGGCCGCGATCGAAGGCTGGCCCATGCAGCGGATGCGTCCGGCTGAAAGCGCCAGCAGGAAGTCCGCCCCGCCGCGCATCGCGGACTGCGCCGCCATGCCGGTGCCGATGGCGGCCCCGACGAGGAAGCGCCGGCGATCGACAGGCGCGCCTCGCGGCTCGCCGAGCGGGCCGGGTTCCCAGCCGATCAGATCGGTGCGGCGCTCATGCATGCGACCGGATATAGTCGACGATCCGGAGCGCTTGTCCAGTGCGCTTGCTCTCGATGCCGGCGAAGATCAGGGCCGAGGCCTGCACATTCGCCTCGACATGGGTTTCCATCTCGGGGCCGCCATCGAGCCAGCGGCAGAACTTTTCGATGAGCCAGGTGTTCAGCCATTTCGGCTGGGTGATGAGCTGGATCTTCTGGCCTTGGCCCTCGCGGCAGCGCTGGCGGACGAGATCGGAACGCGAGAAGATCTCGATCTCGCGGCTGTTGAGGATGGCGGTGCCGAGCTCGCAGTCGACGCGCAGATATTCGCGCGTCCAGTCGTTGAGGCCGACGGCGGTGGTGGAGCTTCCCTCATAGACGCCGCGCACGCCGTTCTCGAAGGTCATCAGCACGATGCCGTCGGTGTCGCCGGCATAGCGCGCCCAATCGGGCCTCCAGGTCGAGGCGTAGATCGTCTCGCAAGGGGCGCCCGCGAAATCGGCGACGAGATCGAGGTGATGCACGGCTCCCTCGATCATCAGCGGATCCTGCATGGTGTGGCGGAACAGCGCCCCCCAGGCCAGATGCTCGCGCATATCGGCCGCGTAGCGGCAGCTCACCGCGTTGACCTTGCCGAGCTGGCCCGAGCGGATGATCTTGCGCAAGGTCGTCTTGTCCTGATCGAAGCGGTGGCTCATGGTCACGGCCATCTTGCGGCCGGCCGCCTTGACCTTGCGCGCGATGCGCAGCGAGCCCGCCATCGTGTCGGCGATGGGCTTCTCGCACAGGATGTCGACGCCATGCGCCAGCGCGATATCGACCACCGCCTCGTGGAAGTTCGGCGGCACGACGATGGTGCAGAAATCGGGGCGATGCGCCGCGAAGGCCGCGGCCGCATCGGTGTAGCAGGCCTCCGCCGGCAGGCCGAGCGCCTTGCGGCCGAAGGCGAGCGCCTTCTCGTCGACATCGACGACGGCGACGACCTCGATGGTGCGGTCGGCGACGTTCGCGGCGAGGAACTCGGTGCACCAGCGGCGCCCGAACGTCCCCACGCCCACATGGATCACTTTCTTGGTCATGTCAGATTCTTTCCAGCCTCGGTCGAGCGCGACCATGGGTGTGCGTCCACAGGTGGCCGACGCGCTTTTCCCGCTCCAGCGTCGTCTCGAAGAAGACCGATTTCACCGGCGCGCCGACCAGCGGCAGATCGTGATGATGGCCCATGCCGATGGGTACGCAGTCGCCCGCCTGAACGCTCATATGGCGGTCGCCGACGACCACCGTTCCGCCCCCTTCGAGAAGGATCCAGTATTCATCGCAGTCATGATAGTGGGAATCGACCGAGGTCCGTTTCGGATAGTCGACCGGGTCGCCGATATTGACCGGGGCCTCCTGCTCGACGACCCGGAAGATGCCGCAGCCGCCGAGGTCGCGCCCCCAGCGGCCGGAGAGCCGGACGAGCTGGGCCTTGGGCGAGCAGGCGCGCAACCGCCAGCTCTCTGCCGTCGGCAGATCGACGAACTGGCCTTCCTTGAGGACGACGGAGCCGTCCGGAAGAAGAAGCTGGGTCGTCCCCGCGGTCGCCAGCAGCCGCTCCTTCCGGCCGCGTCTCTCGTGCTCGATGATCTCTCCTTCGGGAAGATCGAGAATGTCGAAGGCACTCAGCTCGCACCATCCAGGCGGAGCCTCTCCACTGCGATACACCGGCACGAACGACCTCGCTGTTTGGCGGCAGACTCGATGCGCAAGCGACGATGATCCGACCGCAGATGCGCAGAGGATGCGCATCAGGGCGACAAGAGACGGTTCGGCGCTTCCTCCCAAAGGCAAGCTGACGAGAAGCATAGCCTGCGAAAAGTAGCAATTCAGGAAAGATCGGGTAAATATGAGTAGAGCCTTCGGTGGCGCGCCTCGTGCGGCAGAGAGCTTATCCATCCGCGCTTTGGTCTGCCGGCTTATCGGCACAAGGCGTCCCTCGGTATGAAGGCGGGCAGCGCATGCAAATCAGCTTCGTGGAGCAAATCCCGGATGAACGAGCCGCCGGCGCGCGTGGGTCGAGGCTGACGATCGTCTGTCCCTGGCTGAAGGGGCTTCCGCCGAGAAGCGGGCTGTGGATCTCGGCTCTGCCCATCCATGATGTGAACGACTTCGTCGATTCAAGCGCGGATTTCAGCGCACCCCAAGAGATGCAGCGGTCGCTCTATTTCGGCTTGTTCGCGCTCGACCGCTTTCGCTCGGCCGAGCGGCTTCTGTCGCTTCTGCGCGACAAGGGCGTCGAGCGCATCATCAACCTGCCGAGCGTATCTTTTTTCGACGGCTGGTCCGCCAGCATCCTGGAATCGCTGGATCTGGGCTATGCGCAGGAAGTGGCCTTCCTGCATGACGCCAAGCGGCAAGGCTTCCATGTGGGGCTTTGCGCGAGACGAAGCGCTCTGAGCAAGATCGAGAACATCGAGATGTTCGACATCGTCTTGTGTCATGACGGCCCGAAGAGCGAATTCTCGTTGTGGAAATCGGGCGCGACCCCGGCCTGACGGATCGGCTCTGGACCCTGGCCACCGATTTCCTTGCAATGTCCGGCAAAATCCCGTACAGCCTGCGCCGAAAGAGAGGTTTGCAACATGCCGCAGGTATCCACCCGCACGTCCCGCATCGAGGCGCGTATCGCGCCTGACGCGCTGGCCGTCGTCAAGCGCGCCGCCGAGATCCAGGGGCGGAGCGTGAGCGACTTCGTCGTCGCGGCGGCGCAGGAAGCGGCGCACCGCACGATCGAGGAGACACAATTGATCCGACTTTCGGTCGAGGATCAGCGCGCCTTCGCGGAAGCGATCCTCGATCCGCCGCAACCGAACGACCCGCTCCGCCGCGCCGCCGACGCCTATCGCAGCCTGGTGGCGGATGCGCAGTGACCGAAGGCTTCCCGATCGAGCCGCTCAACCCGGCTCACGACCGCAAGGCTTTCTCCTGCGGGGTCCCGGTGCTCGACCGCTATTTCCGCGAGCACGTGTTCCAGGACGTAAAGCGCCGGATCAGCAACTGTTTCGTTGCTTGTGACGCAAGCGGGGTCGTCGCCGGCTATTACAGCTTCGCCGCCGCGAGCCTGCCGCTCCCCGAACTGCCGCCGGAGCAGGCAAGACGCCTCCCTCGCCATGGTCTGATGCCGGCCGGCCTCATCGGCCGGCTCGCAGTCGACAGACGCTTCGGCGGCCGACGCCTCGGCGGCGCCCTCGTCATCGACGCCGCGCGGCGCGCCACCCGTGCCGATCCGGCGATATTCGCGCTCATCGTCGATGCCAAGGACGACAACGCCGTGAGCTTCTACCTGCATCTCGGCTTCAGGCGTTTCACGAGCCGGCCCATGTCGTTCTTCCTGCCGATCGCCACGGCGCTCGAGGCTCTCGACGGCGGCTAGCCGCGCGCGTCTACAATAACGCCAGCAGCCCCTTCAGCAGGTCAACCGGGCGAGCCGGGCAGCCGCGGATATGAATATCCACCGGCACGACGGCGGAGACTCCGCCGGTGACCGCATAGCTCCCCGCGAAGAGGCCACCGTCCAGGGCGCAGTCACCGACCGCGACGACCCATTTCGGGTCGGGCGTCGCCCGATAAGTGCGCTCCAGCGCCTCGCGCATGTTCCTGGTGACCGGCCCGGTCACCAGGAGCACGTCGGCGTGACGCGGCGAGGCGACGAAGCGCAGCCCGAACCGCTCGAGATCGTAGAAGGCGTTGTTGAGGGCATGGATCTCGAGCTCGCAACCATTGCAGGAACCGGCATCGACCTCGCGGATGGAGAGGCTGCGGCCGAGCCGGCGGCGCGCCGCGCGATCGACGCTCCTGGCGAGCTCGGCGAGCGCCGCGTCGTCCTTGTCGGGCGGCGCTTCGGTGAGCGGGCCATGCGTCAGCCCCTCGAACAACAGTCCACGCATGGAGCCTCCTTAAAGATCGTGCCCCGAATAGGAACAGTTGAAGGATTTGTTGCAAAGCGGGAAGTCGGCGACGATGTTGCCCTCGATCGCCGCCTCGAGCAGCGGCCACTGAAACCAGGACGGGTCGCGCAGGTGGCAGCGAGCCAGAAGGCCGTCATCGCCGAAGCGCACCGAAACGAGGATGTCGCCGCGGAAGCCCTCGACGAGAGCAAGGCCTTCGCGAGACGCCGCGGCCTTAGCGTCGACTTCGACCCGCACCGGGCCGCCCGGCAACCCGCGCATGATCTGATCGATCAATGCGAGGCTCTGCTCGATTTCGTGGATGCGAATCCAGATGCGGGCGTTGACGTCGCCATCCTCGAGCACGGGGATATCGAAGGCGAGCCGGCCATAGGGCGCGTAGCCCGGGCTCCTGCGGGCATCGAATTTGCGCCCGGAGGCGCGCCCGACATAGCCGCCCGCGCCGAAGCGCCTCGCCAGCTCCTGCGTCACCTTGCCGGTGCCGACGGTCCGGTCCTGCAGCGAGGTGGTGCTGTCGTAGAGGGCGACGAGTCTCGGGAACCGAGACCGGATCTCCTTCAGCAAGGCCGCGAGGATCGCCGCGCCGTCCTTTGCGAGATCGGCCGCGACGCCGCCCGGCACGACACAGTCCATCATCAGCCGCTGGCCGAAACAGGCATCGGCGGCGCGCAGGACGCGCTCACGCAGGATGGCGCATTGCGCGTGCATGATGGAGAAGGAGGCATCGTTGCAGATCGCACCGATATCGCCGAGATGGTTGGCGAGCCTCTCGAGCTCCGCCATCAAGGCGCGCAGATGCGTGGCGCGCTCCGGAACCTGCAGCGCGAGCGCTGCCTCGACCGCCTGCGCGAAGGCGAACGCATAGGCGACCGTGCTGTCACCGGAAAGGCGCGAGGCGAGGCGCTGAGCCTTGGCGAGCGTCGCGCCCCGCATGAGTTGCTCGACGCCCTTGTGGACGTAACCCAAACGCTGCTCGAGCCGCACCACCGTCTCGCCATTCGCCGTGAAGCGGAAATGCCCCGGCTCGATGATGCCGGCGTGCACGGGCCCGACCGGGATCTGGTGCAGGCTTTCACCCTCCGCCGGCAGAAAGGCGTAGGCCGGCTTCTCCTCGGGCGCGGCGCCATTCGCGCCGAGCGGATGGGCGACCTCCCAGAAGCCGAGATCGAGCCAGGGGCGCGTATCCGGCAATCCGGCCGGCTCCAGCCCATTGAGGCTGCGCACCGCCCGCTCGAGACGCGAGGCGGGAGGGTGCAGCGCGGCGACCGATGGGAAGCGTCCATCCGCGCATTCGAAGGTGACGACGGCGATATCGCCCGGCGCCTCGCCGAGCATCGCCATGTGGACGGCATCGGCGTCACCCCACAGTCCGAGCAGCGTCGCGCGCCCGTCGACGAGCTCGCCCGCGGCACGACGCCAAGTTTCCTCAGTGACCACGGCGCGCGGCCAGGGCCGATGCGCATCGACCTTGCGGCCTTCGGCGAGCCTGTCGATCAGCGTCGGCACAGCGTTCTCCTTGCCTATCCAAGCAGTTTGGCGACGTTCTGGAACCAGACGACCAGCGCCGGCGGGATGTAGATGCCGGCGACGAAGACGATCCCGAGATGGACGAACATCGGCACATAGGAAGCCTTCGCGGTCGCGGTCGGGCCGCGAGGCTCGCCGAAGGCGACGCTGTTCAGCCGCAGGAACAAGGCGCCGAGCGCGAGCAGGATGCCGAACACCAGCGGGATCGCCAGCCAAGGCTGGCGCGCGAAGGTCGAGGACACCACCAGGAACTCGCTCATGAAGATGCCGAGCGGCGGCAGGCCGGCGATGGCGACGACGCCCAGCACCAGCCCCCAGCCGAGCACTGCGGTGGTCTCGGTGAGACCGCCCATATCGGCGATCTTCTGCGTGCCCTTGACCTGCGCGATATGGCCGACGGCGAAGAAGATCGCCGATTTGGTGAGCGAGTGCATGGTCATGTGCAGCAGGCCGGCGAAGTTGGCGAGCGGCCCGCCCATGCCGAAGGCGAAGGTTATGATGCCCATATGCTCGATCGACGAATAGGCGAAGAAGCGCTTGATGTCGCGCCGCCTGTAGAGCATGAAGCTGGCGAAAACGAGCGAGATGAGGCCCATGGTGATCATCAGCGGGCCTGGCGCGACCGCAATCGGGTTCACGGCGAGCAGCATCTTGAAGCGCAAGAGCGCGTAGAGCGCGACGTTGAGGAGAAGCCCCGACAGCACCGCCGAGATCGGCGTCGGGCCCTCGGCATGGGCGTCGGGCAGCCAGGCGTGGAGGGGCGCGAGGCCGACCTTGGTGCCGTAGCCGAGCAGCAGGAACACGAAGGCGACGTTGAGGAGGGCCGGGTCGAACGCCGCGGCCCGCGAAACCAGCACGGTCCACACCATGGCGTCGAGGCCCTCGCCGATCACCGGGCGCGCCGCCATGTAGACGAGGATGGTCCCGAACAGAGCCAGCGCAATGCCGACGCTGCCGAGGATGAAATATTTCCAGGCGGCCTCGAGCGCCTCATGGGTGCGATAGATGCCGACCATCAGCACGGTGGTGAGCGTGGCGAATTCGATCGCGACCCACATGACCCCGATATTATTG
>JBIOEJ010000042.1:0-41717 GCA_044445965.1 Hyphomicrobiales bacterium | reverse complement strand
GTTGCGACAGAATGTGGCTTCCCGCCTCCGCCGGAACCCGCCCCGATGCCAGCCAAGATCCTCTTCGTGCCGCTCCTGACGCTGCTCGCGGCGGCGCCGGGCGAGCCCTCGCCCGCCTCCGGAGACATCCATGCGGCGGTCGTCTCGACGCTTGCCCGCCGCTTCGCCGACAATGCCCATCCGCAGCTCAAGGGCCTCGTCATCAAGGCCGACAAGCGCATGGCGGGCTATATCGCTTGCGGCGAGGTCGGCCCGAAGGCCGCCGCCCGTTTCCAGAAGTTCTTCGTGATGGTGCCGGGCGGCCTCGCCGTCCTCGAGAGCGACGATCGTGATCTCGTCGCCCGCTATTGGAGCCTCAACGGCTGCTGACCTTGACGACCGGCAGCGAGCTCGTCGAGGAGACCGCGCCCGGCTCGCCCGCGTCCGCGATCGCGACCCAGATGTTCTCATCTTCCTGGGACTGCCGCTTGACATAGGCATAGCCGGTCTGATTCCAGCGCAACAGCTTGTCGGTGAGATTGTCGAGCACGAAGTCGCCCTGGTCGGTGGTCACGGTCAGGACGGCATGGCCGTCGCCATGCTGGTCGATCACCACGGTCGCCAGCGCCGCCGAGCGCGGCCAGCCCGCCTCGATCAGCATCTTGCGTTTCAACAGCATGTAATCGCTGCAGTCGCCGGCGCCGTCATCCGGATAAGTCCACCAGTCGATCAGCGTCTTGCGGTCGAGGTGATAGTGATCGTCATCCGTCTGCGGGATGACCACCCGGTTCGCGAGCGTGGTCACAGTGGTCAGAAGATGTCGCGCCTCGGGCGTCAGCTCGACATTGACCGGCCGCTGTATCCCGGCGCGGCATTCGTCCGACTGCACCAGGCAGAGATTATGCCAGCCGATCGGCCGACGCGTCTGCGCGCCGATCGGCGTCCAGTTGCCGTGATGAGCAGCAGGCGGCCTCGCGAGCGACGGCGAGGCGGTGGCCTTCATGGCCATGGTCGTCGCCGAATAGCCGACCAGGCCGGCGATCAGAAGCTTGAGTATCCCCGTTTTCATTTGTTGACCCCTTCCCAAAGGTGAGGTCAACATGGCATATACGCTTTTCTACTGCGCCAATTTGGACAACTGCATTAGATTTGACCAGGTTACGGCAGGTTAGGCTATTGCAATCCTCTATAAGCCTCGCACAATTTGAATATTTACAATACGACGTTGGTCGGCAACGACTCGGTAACCGATCGATCTTCGCCGTCAGATGAGGGTCGCGGGGGAGCGTGTCCCCGGTTCCCGGGGCTTGCGACGGCGATGCGCTTCGACGCTCTACGCTTTCGAGCCTGTCCACCAACGCGATGCCAGCGGCGGCAGTACATTGAGGGCCATCGCCCAAAGGGCTTGCCGCGGGTCGACGAAACTCCAAGCCACGGCCAGCAGGGAAGAGATGATCAATACGGCCAGCGAAACTTGCCTGTCGCGGAATTGACTGTCGTCTGCAAGCTGCGGGGTATGCCGCAGCAATCCGATAGATACGATGCCGATAAGGGCGGTATTGCCGGCATAGAGCCAGATCGACGGCGCGAGATCGACGAAGCGCCCGACCACAATGGTCGTCAACGGAACGCAGGTGATGAGCAGCAGGTAGACGAGCAGCCAAAGCGCATAGTCGCGACCGACGCTCTCGGCCTGGATCCTAATCTGCGCCAGTGAGAGCCAGCGCAAACCGAGCACCAAGAAACTCAGGATGTAAGGCAGCAGCTTAGGGGTGAGCCCCTGCAAGCCTCGAAGGAGTTCTTGGGCATCCTGGGGGTGGAAATCGTCGGGCAGCCGCACGTCGAGGACAAGCAAAGTCATCGCGACACCGAAAATGGCGTCGGCGAGAGCGTCGAGACGAACTCGCGGATACATGGTGGCTTCCCCGGCGGCTCGTGCTGGCAGGCGATAATGTCGCTCGCATTGAAGCTCGCCAACGGGCTTCGAAACCGGTCGCGGAGCGCTCCGCCGGAAATTCTTCTCAGGCGCTCTCCTCGCCGGCCCAACCAAGCTCCTGCTGGACCAGGCTCGCCCAATAGGCGGCGCCGAGCGCCAGGATATCGTCATTGAAGTCGTAATGGGGCGTATGGACATTGTGGAAATGGCCGTCGGCGCCGACTCCATTGCCGATGCGCATGAAGATGCCGGGCTTCTTCTGCAGCATGAACGAAAAATCCTCCCCGCCAGTGCTCAACGCGACATCGCCGACATTCTCCCGACCCACGATGTCGGCCGCCGCGGCCAAGGCGACGGGCAGCTTTTCCTCCGAGTTCACCGTCGGCGGGCAAAGCGCCTCATAGGCCATCTCCGCCTCACAACCATGCGCGGCGGCGAGCGTCTTCGCCAGTTCCTCGAGCCGGCGCCTGATGATCGCCTGCGCTTCCTTGCGGAAGTAACGCGCCGTCCCGCGCACCACGATCTTGGAGGGCATGACGTTAGGCGAGTTGTAAGCGCCGCCGCTGACGTAGCCGACGCTCAGCGCCGCACTTTCGATCGGCTTGAGATTGCGCGGCAGGATGGTCTGCAGGCCGAGCAGGAAATGGCCGAGCACCACGGTCGCATCGGTCGCAAGATGCGGCGCCGCGCCGCCATGGCCTCCCGTGCCGGTGAAGGTTACCCCCCAGAAATCCGAGCCAGCCAATATGGGCCCAGGCCGCGTCGCGAACTTGCCGACGGCGATCCCGGGCGAATTGTGCAAGCCATAGACGGAATCGCAGGGGAAGCGCTCGAACAGCCCGTCGGCGATCATCGCCGGCGCACCGGTGCCTGCTTCCTCCGCCGGCTGGAAAATGAAATGCACGGTGCCGGCGAAGTCGGGCTTGTTCGCGAGATATCGCGCGGCGCCGAGCAGCATGGTGGTGTGGCCGTCATGGCCGCAAGCATGCATCTTGCCCGGCACGACCGAGGCGTGGGGAACGTCGTTCGCTTCCTCGATGAACAGCGCGTCCATGTCCGCGCGCAGGGCTATGGCGCGTTGGCCCGGGCGATTGCCCTTCAAGGTGCCGACGACGCCGGTCTTGCCGACGCCCTCGACGACGTCGATGCCCCATTCCCTGAGCCTCCCGGCGACGAGGGCGGCGGTTCGAACCTCTTCGAATCGTGTTTCGGGGTACTTATGGATGTCCCGCCTGATCTCGACGAGTTGCGGTGCGAACGCGTTGATCGCGTCGAGGATTGTCTTCTGCACCATGATTGACAGCGCCTCCTTGCTCGAGCCGTGACACTGGGCGAGACGAAGCGAGGGGTCAAGCTCGCCTCCCTGAGGGAAGGCTGGCTATGCGAGCAAGGTGTTCACGAGGCGCCCTAGGCAATCGCCTTCAGATAACGGGCAACCGAACGGTCGAAAACGTCGCGGCTGCCGGCCATGACATTGCGCTTGGCGAAGGCGCCGAAGATTTTCTCGAAGCGATAGGGCGCCATCGCGGCGGCGATGCGCAGCACCGCCGCCGCATTGAGCGGAATATAGTTCGGAAAGCTGTGCATGAAGGTCACCGAGTTGCGGTCCTGATTGACCGCGATCACGTCACCGGAGAACAGGGCGCCGCGTCCATCCGCTGCTTGCGCCGAATGCAACACCGTGCCGCCGGGGAAATGGCCGCCGCAGCGGATCAGGGTCAGCCCGGTCGCCAGCGGATAGGTCGGGCCCTTCCAATGCACGATCGAGCGATGCGGGCGCATCACCCATTCGCGGTCGTCATCGTGAAGATAGACGGGTATGCCGCCGAAGGCCTCGCTCCATTCGGCCATCACCGTGTAGTAGTGAGGATGCGAGATGGCGATCGCCTTCAAGGCGCCGAGCGCCCGGATCTTCCGCACCGCATCGTCATCGACCAGCGCCACACAGTCCCATAGGATATTGCCTTCGCCGGTTTGCACCAGCAGCGCCCGCTGGCCGATGGCGAAATGCGGTTCGATGGCAATACCGGTGACCCCCTCATCCTCGGCCTCGAAGCGGAGCTTGTAGCTTCCGCGCATGTCGTCGAGCATGGTCCAGGCTTGTCCGCCCCATCCGACGAATTGGCGCTCATCCGTGCAGATCGGACAGGTTTTCGGCGGCTCGGCGCTCTCGGCGAATTGGGTGCCGCAAGTCGTGCAGATGAAACAAGCCATGACGGCCGGCAATGTCGGGCGCGCTCAGCGCCTGGGGGTCGGCTGGGCCGGCGCGCCTTCCCAGGCCGAGTTCGCCGGAACGCCCTCCCCCTTCATCACCACGGTAAGCTGGCCGAGCTGCACAAAATCCCCGACCCTCGTGTCGTAGAGCACGGTGCTGCCCGCCCCGACCGTCACGCCTCTGCCGAGCTTGATGCGCCCGATCTTCATGAGCCGATCCTCGTAAAGATGGGTCTGCAGGGCCGAGCCGTCGTTGATGGCACAAAAGTCGCCGACGTCGATGCAATCGAATTCGGTCATGTCGGTCGTGCCCCAATAGGTCCCCTCGCCGATCCTGGCGCCGAACAGCCGAATGAACCAAGGCAGCATCGGCGTTCCATAGAGATGCTCGAGCAGCACCTTGCTCGCCATGGTGCTGTAAGCGACCGCGATCGCCTCCGAGCGTAGGCAGAACCAGGACCACATCGGGCGCATCATCGGCTTGTAGACGCCCATCAACAGCCATTTGAGGGCGCAGACCGTGAGCAGCATCATGACCGAGATCAGCGCGCCGGCAGCGAGGAATTGCGGGATCAGCACGGAAAGGTCGCCGTCGAGTATCGCCGGCGCGAGATATTCGGCCGCGAATATGCCGAAGGTGATGTAGAGCGCGATCGGCAGCGAGATGCAGAAGGCCTCGAAGACGGCGCGACCGAGCTTGCGGGCGAGGGAAGGCTCATAGGTCCAGTTGGCGCCCATGTCGAAGGTTTGCCGGGTAGGAAACCGCAGGGGCGGGGAGCCGAACCAGATCTCCTTCTCGGCGACTACCTTGCCGGGCGGCTTCGATTTGACGCCGATCAGGGCGCCGCTGCCGATCTGCGTGCCCGGAGGGATGACGGACGAATTACCGACGAAGGTGCGGTCGGCGATCTTGACGGGCGCGAGCGTCATATAGCCGCGCCTGATATCCTCCTCGCCAAACACCACCTCGTCGGCGATGAAGCAATTCGCACCGATTTCGACGAGATCGTAACGGCCTCCGAGATGCGTCGAAATTTCGGCCCCGCGGCCGATCTTCGCGCCCATCAACCGGTACCACCAGCGCATATAGGTGGTGGCGTAGAGCGAATTCAACGTGCCGAGCGTCACGGTGGTGCACAGCCCTACGAGCCACATGCGCCAATAGAAGCTGGAGTGGATCGAATAGACGCCGGGTCTCACTCTGGGCAGGACGATCCAGCGAATGGCGGCGATCAAGAGCACGGTCAACGCGATCAGCGCCATCGCGGTCGGCCAGGCGACCAGGGGGGTGAGGTAGAGATAGTTGATCGAAGAGAAGGAGCTGACGAGATCGGCGAGCCGGTCGTACAAATAGAAAGCCGGCAGGATCGGCATGAGGCCGAGCGGGGGGATGGCGAGCAGCATCAGCACCGCGAACACGACCCCGGCGGTGCGCCGGGCCGTGGAGGCCTGCGCCTGCGCCGGCAGCGTGGAGAGATCGACCATGCCGACCTTGCGACCAGGCGAGCCATCCCATTTCTCACATCGGCCGATGCGCTGCCCGGCGGGGATCGAGGTGAGGTCGGCGATCTCGGCACCGTCCTCGATGACGACGTGCTGGCCGATGACGGCCGACGAGCCGATATAGACATCATCGCCGATCTCGACCGGGCCGATGACGTATTCGTTGCCGACGACTTCGGCGTTGGCGATGATCATCTTGCCGATCGCGGCACGAGTGCCGATGGTCACGAGATCGACGGCGCCGCAGCTCATTTCGCCGATGTGGGTGTCGTAACCGATCTTGGCGCCCATCAGGCGCAGATAGAAGATCATCATGGACGAGCCTTGCAGCAGCCCTCCCGGTGTCATTTTAACGAACTGAGCGGCCAACCAGCAACGGTAGTAGTAGAAACCCCATAGCGGATAGCGGCCGGGCTTGGTGCGACCGAGCACGATCCATTTGCCGGCGACTCCGAAGAAGAACGTGCCGACGTTGACCGCGAGATAGAGCACGACGACCGTCGCCAGATCCTCGAAGAAGCCGCCATTCTCCGGCGAGAGCAGGATATAGGCGATATAGACGCCGAGCCATTGCGCTGTGACGAGACCCAGGAAGATCGGCATCACCGCGGCCTGCGCGAGACCGCAGAGGAAGCGGCGCAGGAGCGGTGGCGGTGTGAAGGAAAGATCGACGGCGGGAATATCCGGACCGCGACGCTCCTCGAGGCGCAAGGCGATGCCGCGCAGGGTGCGCGCGTCATAGATGTCCTGCAGGCGGATCGTGGCGAAAGCCGGCGTCTCGCGCACAAAGGAGACGAAGCGCGCCGCGATCAGCGAATGGCCGCCCAGATCGGCGAAGAAATCGGCTTCGAGCGGCACCACCTGCACACCGAAGGCCCGCCGCGCCGCGTCGAGCAGCGCGGCTTCCGTCTCGTCCCGCGGAGCGTCCTGCTCGCCCGTTGCGTCTTCCGGCTCGAGCTCGAGAGCCTTCAGCGCCCGGCGATCGACCTTGCCCGAGGACAAGCTCGGCAAAGTCGAAGCGATCTCGTAGCGGGACGGCACCATATAGGCCGGTAGCTGCCGCGCCAGAGAGGCGCGCAGCGCCTTGGCGTCGGGGCTCTTGCCCGGCTCGGGCACCAGGAAAGCGACCAGCTTCTCGACGCCGGCATCCGACCGCAGCACCACGGCGGCTTGGGAAACCCCGTGCTCGTCGGCGAGGCGATTCTCGATCTCGCCGAGCTCGACACGGAAACCGCGGATCTTCACCTGGTCGTCGATGCGGCCATGGAAGAGGATGCGGCCATTCGGGTCGAGGCTCACGGCGTCCCCGGACCGGAAGAGAATCGGGTCGGAGCCGTCGGAAACAAAGGGATTTGCGATGAATTTCTGCGCCGTCAGCTCCGGACGCTGCAGATAGCCTTGCGCAACGCCCGGACCGCCGATCAGCAATTCGCCTTGCTGGCCTTGCGGGATCGGCGACAAATTCTCGGCGACGATCCAGCAGGAATAGTTGGGGATCGGACAGCCGATGGTGACGGGCAAGCCCGGCCGAACCTCGTCCGCGGTTGCGACCACGGTGGCCTCGGTCGGCCCGTAGGTGTTGAAGAGGCGGCGACCCGGTTTCGCCCAGCGCGCCGCGAGAGCGGGCGGCAACCCTTCTCCTCCGAGAAGGACGAGGCGCAAGCTCGGCACATCCTTGCCGATCATGGCGAGCAGCGTCGGCACCGTATCGATGACGGTGATGCGGTTCTCGACGAGCAGGTCGGCGAGCTTGTCGGTCTCGCCGATGATTTGCGGGGTGGCGACGAACAAGGTGGCGCCCATGAGATAGGGGACCCAGATTTCCTCCATCGACAGGTCGAAGGCGACGGAAGCGCCCTGGAACATCACATCCTCGGCGCAAAGGCCGTAAACCTCGTTCGCGGAGCGCAGGAAATGGCAGATATTGCCTTGCGTGACCACGATGCCCTTGGGCTTGCCGGTGGAGCCCGAGGTGTAGATCACATAGGCAGGGTGGCGAGTGGTGAGGCCGGGCGGCCGGCCTTCGGGCAGGGCAGGGGCATTCTCCTGCGCCAGTGACGCGTCGACGAACACCGGCGCGCCTCCTCCCTTGGCCCGCTCGGCGAGCGCGGCGCTCGCCAGCAGAGCCTTCGCCCCGCAATCGGCGAGACACTCCCCGATGCGCTCGACCGGGGTGTCGGCGTCGAAGGGCAGCCAGGCCGCGCCGCTCATGGCGATGCCGATCTGGGCGATCAGGAGCTCCGGGCCGCGCGCCATCCATAGGCCGACGACATGGCCTGCCCCGACGCCTCGCGCCACAAGCCCCGCGCCGATGGCGCTCGCCTGCCGCTCAACCTGCGCATAGGTGAAATCGCCACCCGGTCCGGTGAAAGCGAGCTTTTCGGGATAGACGCGCGCCGAAGCGGCGAAGATCTCGCAGAGCACCTCGTCGCGCACGAGATCGGGGCGGGCCTCGCCGCGCAGGACGGTCGGTCGCAGTTCGTCGAGCACGGTGCTTTCGGCAAAGACGCGCCGGTCAATCGCGTTCATCGTCGCCCCTTCAGGCTCGACGCCTCCGGGCGAACGCGCCTGCACTTTCTTCGCAACCCGATCCGGCATGGCCGGTGAGATGATCTGCCCTGGGCCAGCCATTCGACCTGGCTCTTGCGAGCGCAAGTGACTCGCTGGGTCGAGCCGCCGCACCCCTGCGACGCGGCTGCCCCGCACGCATTGCAGGCACCCCTCTTGCGACGCGGTCGATTAACCTTCCATGAACGGTGACAGCACCGATGTCGGCGAACGCAACTCGAAGGCGGTCGCAATCGACCACAAGCTATGCGAGCTTGCGCGGGGCTGCCGGTGCAATTCCTTCGAAATGGCTCAGTTCGTCCCATGATCAGCAAGGCCCATGACACGATCGCGATCAGCCCGCTCACATCCGAACGCTGGGCTGATCTCGAGGATTTGTTCGGGCCGGAGCGTGGGGCGAATTCCGGCTGTTGGTGCATGTGGCCGAGAATTGCCCGGGCGGACTACGACGCCATGCCCAAAGCCGATCGGAAATTGGCGTTCCGTTCAATCGTGCGCCATGGCCCGGCGCCCGGCCTCCTCGCCTATGAACATGGCCAGGCCATCGGCTGGTGCGCGGTGGGTCCGCGTGCGAGCTTTGCGCGGTTCAACAGCGCAAAGCCATCGAGGCCGATCGAGTCAGGCGACGGGCCGGACGCCAAGCTGATCTATGCCATCACCTGCTTCTTCGTTCGCAACGGTCATCGCAGGCTCGGGCTGACGAGGCGCCTCGCGGGCGCGGCCGTCGAATTTGCCCGGATGAACGGTGCCGATGCGATCGACGTCTGCGCCATCGATGCCGACAGGCCGTTGATATGGGGCGACGGCTTCGTGGGCATAAGCTCGGTGTTCGCCTCCCTGGGCTTTCGGGAAATCGCACGGCGATCTCCGCGCCGCCCCTTGATGCGGCTCGACCTGAAGGCGTGAGGCCATTGGCAGCGAATCTGACTTTGCGGTCCCGACGCGTGCGACGGGCGCTCGCCTTTCCGCTTGTCTGGCTTGCGTTCGTTCCGAAAGCTCTTGTGCCGACGTCCGCGCGGTCCCAATTGGGCAAGGGAAGATGGGCCGACGGGCTGTCGCAGCCGCGTTGTGCTGTTCTTTCGCAAGTCGTATCTCGGGCCGGGACAGCCTCACAGCATGAACGATGCGCAATTCGCGGAACTCTCCGCCTGGATCGTCGAGGCGGGCCTCGGCGGCCAGGATGAAAACGCCATGGTGGTCGGCTTCTGCGAGCGCGTCCGCGCCGCCGGACTGCCGCTTTCGCGCAGTTCCGTCATCGTCGACACGCTGCATCCCGCCTATGAGGGCCATGTCTTCCACTGGCGTAGCGGCGAGGGGCTGAGACCGCCGACCGAGTATGGTCGGACCACGGAGGAGGGCGCGGCCCTCGACAGTTGGCGGCGCAGCCCTTTCTACCGCATGCTGGAAGGCGGCCAGTCGATCGCGCGATGGCGATTGACCGAGACGATGCCGGACGAGCATCCGATAATGCCGGAGCTGCGCGAAGCCGGCATGACGGAATATGTCACGATGATCTGCCGCTTCGGGCCCGAGCGTGTCATCGGCGAGATGGATTGCGTCTATTCCGGGTGGTCGACCGACCGCCCTGACGGTTTTCGCGACACTGAACTCGCAGTTCTCGAACGGCTGGTGCCTCTTTTGGCGCTTGCCGTCATGACGACCTCGCTTGCCGGCATCGCCAATACCCTTGTCGAGACCTATCTAGGCCGCGACGCCGGCCGCCGCGTGATGAGCGGGAGCATCCAGCGCGGCGTCGCAGAGCGCATCGAGGCCGCGCTCTGGTTCAGCGATCTGCATGACTATACCCGCATCTCCGACACCGCCGCGCCAGGCCAGATCATCCCCTTCCTCAACGATTATGCCGACGCCATCATCTCGGCTATCCACCAAGAGGGCGGCGATGTGCTCAAGCTGATCGGCGACGGCACCCTCGCGATTTTCAGGGGCGAGAATAGCGGGGAAGCTTGCCGAGCGGCGCTGGCGGCCGCCGGTCGCGCCCGCCGGGGCATCGCGGAGCTCAATCAGCGGCGCTCGGCCGAGGAATTGCCGACCACCGGCATGTATCTCGGCCTGCATTTCGGGGAAGTATTCTTCGGCAATATCGGCAGCAAGGAAAGGCTCGATTTCACCGTCGTCGGGCCCGCGGTCAACGAGGTGAGCCGCATCGCCGCCATGTGCCGCTCCGTCGACCAACTGCTGCTCGTCTCTTCGGCCTTCGCCGATGCCATCGCTGGAGAGCGCAGTCGCCTGGTTTCGGTGGGGCGCTACGCGCTACGCGGCGTCGGGCGTCCGCAGGATTTGTACACGCTCGAACCCGAGGCGGCGGCGCGTTGAGCGGGGTTGGAACCGCGGCACGGGCGATCAGTGCCGGGTTGAAGCTCCGGAGCCTTGACCAGCACTCGGAGCGCTACCGCGCATCAACCAGCTCGGGTCGTCATGCGCGAGATGGCAGGCGACGTCGTCGGCGAAAATCGGCGCCTCGCTGCGGCAGCGTTCGACCGCCCTCGGACAGCGAGGGTGGAAGGGGCAGCCGGGCGGCGGATCGATCGGGTTCGGCACCTCGCCGCCGACCGGCGTGCGGGCCCGTCCGCTCATCGCGAGATCGGGCACGGCGTCGAGCAGCATTTGCGTATAGGGATGGCGCGGCTTGGCGAACAGCTCCGCAGTGGGCGCGATCTCGACGAGACGCCCTAGATACATGACCCCGACCCGTGTCGCCATGTGGCGCACCACGGCGAGGTTGTGCGTGATCAGCAGATAGGTGAGGCCGAGCTTCTCCTGCAGATCGCGCATGAGGTTGAGGATCTGCGCCTGGATCGAAACATCGAGCGCCGAGGTCGGCTCGTCGCAGACGATGAAATCAGGGTTCGAGGCGAGCGCCCGCGCAATGGCGACGCGCTGACGCTGGCCGCCGGAGAACTCATGCGGGTATTTGCGCCCATCGGCGGGGTCGAGGCCGACAAGGCGCAGCAGCTCGCCGGCGCGTGCCTTGATCGCAGCTTTGCTCTGTGTCTTCGCCGGGCCGTTCGCCCGGCCCTCTCCGAGCCCGAAGGCGTGGATCGGCTCGGCGATGATGTCGCCCACCCTCCAGCGCGGATTGAGCGAGGCATAAGGGTCCTGGAAGATCATCTGCATGCGCCGGCGCACGTCGCGGCGCGCCACCGGATCGTCGGTCGCCGCCATGTCGATGCCTTCGATCAGCACCCGCCCATTGCTCGGCTTGAGCAGGCCGACCACCATGCGGGCGAGCGTCGATTTGCCCGAACCCGATTCGCCGACGATGCCGAGCGTCTCGCCGCGATTGATTATGAAGTCGAGGCCGTCGACGGCCTTGAGCAGGCGACGCGGCTCGCGCTCGATGAGGCGCGAGATCCAGGGCTTCGACACGTCGAAAACGCGCTTGAGGTCCTCGACCTCGACGAGACGGCGCGCGGTCACGACGGGGCCAAGCGCCTCTCTTCCTCTCCCCGCGAGCGGGGAGAGGTTAGGGGCTCACGCGCTCTCAAGCCCGCCATCACGACACGGCATCCTGCAAAGCGACAGGCGCCTCGCCCCGATCGTAAAGCCAGCAGGCCGCCTGCCTTGCGCCGAGCGCCAAGGGCGGCGGCCGTTCGATACGGCAGCGATCGAAGACGTTCGGACAGCGCGGGTTGAAGGCGCAGCCGGGCGGAATGGCGGATAAGCGCGGCATGGCGCCGGGAATCTGCGCCAGGCGCGAGACGCGGCCTTCGAGCGTCGGGATGGCGGCCATCAGCCCCTTGGCGTAAGGGTGGAGCGGGGCGCGCACCACCTCTGCGACCTTGCCGATCTCGGCGATCCGCCCGGCATACATCACCGCCACCCGATCCGCCGTCTCGGCGATCACGCCCATATCGTGGGTGATGAGCATCACGGCCGCGCCATGCTCGCGCGTCAGGCGCTTCAGCACCGCGATGATCTGCGCCTGCACCGAGACGTCGAGGGCCGTGGTCGGCTCGTCGGCGATCACCAGCGAGGGCTCGCCGCAGAGCGCGAGCGCGATCACCACGCGCTGGCGCATGCCGCCGGAAAACTCATGCGGGTAGCCGTCGATCCGCCTTTCGGGAGCCGGGATGCCTACTTCGGTGAGCAGGGCGAGCGCTCGGTCCCGCGCCTGCTTCGGCGTCAGCGAGGTGTGCGTCAGGATCGTCTCGACGAGCTGGTCGCCGATGCGCAGCAGCGGGTTGAGGCTGGTCAGCGGATCCTGGAAGATCATGCCGATGCGTCGTCCGCGGATCTTGCGCATCGCCGCCTGCGGCAGGTCATCGATGCGTTCGCCATTGAGCCTGATCTCGCCTCCGGCGATCCGGCCCGGCGGATCGAGGAGGCCGATGATGGCAAGGCCGGTGAGCGACTTGCCGGCCCCCGATTCGCCGACGACACCCAGGATTTCGCCGGGCGCGAGATCGAAGGAGATGCCGTCGAGCGCCACCAGCGGGCCGCGGCGCGTGGCGAACTCGACGCGCAGATCGCGGACCGAGAGGAGCGTGTCGCTCACTTCAGCCTCGGGTTCAGCGCATCGCGCAGCCAATCACCGAGCAGGTTCACGGCGAGCACCAGCGTCGCCAATGTGATGCTCGGAAAGGTCACGATCCACCATTCGCCCGAGAACAGGAAATTCTGGCCGATGCGGATCAAGGTTCCGAGCGAAGGCTGCGTCGGCGGCAAGCCGACCCCGAGGAAGGAGAGCGTCGCCTCGGTGATGATGGCCAGCGCCAGGTTGATGGTGGCGATGACCAGCACCGGCCCCATGACATTCGGCAGGATGTGGCGCACCAGGATGCGCGCCGGCGACAATCCGATGAGACGCGCCGCCTGCACATAGTCACGATTCTTCTCGACCATGGTCGAGCCGCGCACCGTGCGGGCGTACTGTACCCAGAAGGACAGACCGATCGAGACGACCAGGATGCCGAAGGCTGACTCCTCGCGATTCTGTCCCTTGAGCAAGGCTTGCACCACGCCGTCGACGAGCAGCGCGATCAGGATCGCCGGGAAGGTGAGCTGCACATCGGCGATGCGCATGATGATCGCGTCGACGCGCCCGCCCGCATAGCCGGCGATGAGGCCCAAGGTGATGCCGATCGCCCCGCCCAGCAAAACGCCGAAAAAGCCGATCAGCAACGAGACGCGCAGCCCATAGAGAATTGCCGACCATAGATCACGGCCCTGATCGTCGGTGCCCAAGAGGAAGCGCGGATCGCCGCCCACCGCGAAGCGCGGAGGCGTGAGCGAATCGATGAGAAAATTGGTCGCCGGGTTGAAAGGGTCGGTCGGCGCGATCAGCGGTGCGAGGATCGCGGCGAGGAAGAAGATCAACGTCAGCAGCCCCGCCACCACCGTGACCTTCGACGATAAGAAGCTCGCGACGAGATCGCTGTCCTGGAGGCGGCCGATGAAGGATTGGGGCCGCGCCCCCTCGGTATTCGACAGCTCGACCGTGATCTCGCTCATCTTCGCCTCATGTTCCTTGGATCGAGACGCGCAGGCGCGGGTCGACCGCAGCATAGAGAAGGTCGACGACGAGGTTGATGATGACGAAGAGGAAAGCTATGAACAGAAGATAGGCTGCCATGATCGGAACGTCGACGTTCTGCACCGATTGCAGGAACAGCTGACCCATGCCGGGCCAGGCGAACACCGTCTCCGTGATGATGGAAAAGGCGACGATCGAGCCGAGCTGCAGGCCGACCACGGTGATCACCGGCACGAGCGTATTCTTCAAGGCGTGGCGGAAATGCACCTTGCGCTCGGAGAGCCCGCGCGCGCGCGCGAAACGGATATAGTCGGCCCGCAGGACTTCCAGCATCTCGGCGCGCACCAGCCGCATGATCAGCGTCATCTGGAAGAGCGCGAGCGTGATCGCCGGCATGATGATCGCTTTAAGGCCCGAGACGGTGAGGAGCCCGGTCGTCCACCAGGAGCCGATCCGCACCACCTCGCCGCGCCCGAAGGAAGGCAGCCAGCCGAGCGTCACCGCGAACAGGTAGATGAGCAGGATGCCGATCAGGAAGGTCGGCAGCGAGATGCCGACGAGCGAAAGCGCCTCGAACAGCTTGGCGAGGCCGCTGCTTCGTCGCAGCGCCGTGTAGACGCCCATCGGGATGCCGGCGGCGAGCGAGATGATCGAGGCAACGAAAGCGAGCTCGAGGGTGGCGGGCATACGGGCCGCGATCATATCGGAGACCGGCTGCTTGAACTGATAGGAGATGCCGAAATCGAAGCGCGCCGCGTTTACGAGGAAGCGCAGCGCCTGCACGATCGCGGAATCGTTCAAGCCGAGCTGCTGGCGCAAGGCCGCTCGCTCGCTCTCGGGCGTCTCGATGCCGACCATCTGGTTCACGGGATCGCCGACATAGCGAAACAGCACGAAGGCAATCAGCCCGACCGCGATCAGCACGCCGATCGACGCGAATAGACGGCGGATGATGAAGGCGATCATGTCAGGCGGCGCCTCCGCTCCCGCCAGCCGCGGCAAGCAGATCCGGGCGAGGCGCGACGCGAATCACCGATCGATGCTCCCATCACTCCAAGCCCCGCGTCCAGGCGGCCACTTCCAGTGGCGGCGGATTGTCGAACGAGCTCCTCGATCGACGATCCGGCAAGAGGCGCGCCCGGCGGAGCGCCTGGCCTCAATCCATCTTCACCCAGGCGAATTCGTAGTAATTGTCCGGACGCTGGATCACATGCGTCTTCCTCGACACGCCCCAGGCCAGCGCCTGCTGATGCAGGGGGATGTAGGCGACATCGTCGAACAGCGCGATCTGCCAAGCTTGCTTGAAGATGTCGTCGCGCTTCTCCTCGTCGGCCTCCTGCAGGGCGCTATTGGCGAGTTGATCGACCTTCGGATTGCAATACCTGGTGACATTGTTGCCGCCATGGCCCTTATCGTCATAGCAGCCGAGGATGTATTGGAAGACGTTATAGCTTTCGAGCGTCGACGGTGTCCAGCCGAGCAAGAAGAAAGAGGTGTCGAAGCCGCCCGACGCCAGAACATGCGCGAAGAACTTGGACTTCGGCTCGGCATTCAGGTTGACCTTGACGCCAACCCTCGCGAGCATGCCGACGACGGCCTGGCAGATCGCCTCGTCGTTGACGTAGCGATCGTTCGGGCAGTCCATCTGCACCTCGAAGCCATTCGGATAGCCGGCCTCGGCAAGCAGCTTCTTCGACGTCTCGGGATCGAAGGGGAAGCGCTTGAAGTCCTTCGATTCCGAATAGAGGTGGGGATCGATCATCAGCGCCGCCGGCGTGGCGTTGCCGCGCATCACCTTGGTCTTGATCGCCTCCTCGTCGATCGCCTGGTAGAACGCCTTGCGGACGCGCACGTCCTTGAAGGGGTTCTTGCCCTTGACGCTCGAATGACCGAGCTCGTCGCGGAACTGGTCCATGCCGAGGTAGATGGTGCGGATCTCCGGGCCGGCCAGCACCTGCGTTCCCGGGTTGGCGTTGACCCGCGCCTCATCGGCCAGCGGCACCGGGTCCATCCAGTCGATCTCGCCCGACAGCAGCGCCGCGACCCGCGTCGCATTCGAGGGAATCGGCGTGAATACGACCTCGTCGAGATTATGCTTGGGCGTATCCCACCAATTCGGGTTCTTCTTCCAGACCGTCTTCACGCCCGGCTCATGGCTGACCAGGATGAAGGGGCCCGTGCCGTTGGCATGCAATGCCGCATAAGGGGGCGTGGTGGCGCTTCCCGAAGTGGCCTCGGTCACCCCATGCTCCTCGGACCATTTCTTGGAGAAGATGCCCCAGGTCTCCCATTCGTTGATGAGCAGCGGGTTGGGCGTCTTGAGGACGAAGTCGACGGTATAGTCGTCGACCTTCACCACTTGGGCGTCCGCGGGCAGGCGGCCCTTGAGGTCGGAGCCGGGGCTGCGGACCCGCTGGGCCGAGAAAACGACGTCGTCGGCGGTGAAATCCTGGCCTTCATGGAATTTCACGCCCTGGCGCAGGTGAAAGCGCCAATGCAGCGGATCGAGCCGCTCCCAACTCGTCGCCAGGCAAGGCTCGATCTTCATATCCGGGCCGCGGCGGATGAGGCCTTCATAAACAGCGCCGTCCACGCTGAGGGTGAAGCTCTCGTTGAGCGCGTAAGGATCGACGGCCTTCAGCTCGCCCTGGAAGGCGAAGCGCAGGGTCTTGGCATCGGCTTTCGGCGCGAGCCCGGGCCCGGCCGCGATCGCGGCGGCGCCGAGCACGGCGAGCGCCAGCCTGCCCGCCTTCCTGGTCAACATCATCTTCATCTCCCCGTTCCATGCCGGATTATTGTGGACGCCTTGTCACCGGGCGGCTTGCCGTCGCTTTCACGCAAATTGCGGCAGGCCGATGCCCGGACCGTGCCCATCTAAGCGCAGCCGTGGCAATTGGTCCAGCCTTTGGGCAGGCTCTGGCGCAGGATCATCGCCGCAGCGCACTCACAAATGCGAGCATCGCTCTTGCGCCGGGCGCCGAGTGGCGCAAAACTCCGCAACCTCCGGTCAACTCAAGAAAAAGTGTAACCCGATCCATGCCCATCATCAATCGTGTCGCCGATCTGTCGGATGAAATCGCCGTCTGGCGACGTGACATTCACGCGCATCCCGAGCTCGGCTACGAGGAGAGGCGAACCTCCGCCATCGTCGCCGAGAAGCTCAAGGCGTTCGGCTGCGACGAGGTCGTCACCGGCATCGCCAAGACGGGCGTCGTCGGCGTTATCCGCGGCAAGAGGAGCGCGAGCGGCAAGGTGGTCGGCATGCGCGCCGACATGGACTGCCTGCCCCTGCAGGAAATCAGCGATATCCCGCATAAGTCGACGGTTCCAAACCGGATGCATGCTTGCGGCCATGACGGCCACACCTCGATGCTGCTCGGCGCCGCGCGATATCTATGCGAGACGCGCAACTTCGACGGCACCGCGGTCGTCATCTTCCAGCCGGCCGAAGAAGGTGGTGCGGGCGGTCAGAAGATGGTCCAGGAGGGTTTGATCGATCGCTTCGGCATCCGCGAAGTCTACGGAATGCACAATATGCCCGGCATGCCGACGGGCCATTTCGCGCTACGGCCGGGCCCCTTGCTGGCGGCAGCCGACCGCTTCGAGATCGAGATCGAGGGCAAGGGCGCCCATGCGGCGAAGGCTTATGAAGGGATCGATACGATCGTGGTCGCCGCGCAAATGATCATGGCGCTGCAAAGCATCGTGTCGCGCAATCTCGACCCCCTGAAGTCCGGCGTCGTGTCGGTGACCTATGTGCGCGGCGGGGACGCCTTCAACATCATCCCGCAGACGGTGACGTTGCGGGGGACGGTGCGCACGCTCGAGCCGCAGGTCCGCGATCTGATCGAAGCTCGCATCAAGAATGTGGTGGAGCATACCGCGGCCGTCTTCGGGGCGCATGCCAAGGTCGACTACATGCGCGGCTATCCGGTAACGCGCAACCACGAGACCGAGTCGGGTTTCGCGGCCGAGGCGGCCGCCGACGTCGCCGGCGCCGCCAACGTGAAGACCGACATCGCGCCCAGCATGGGCGGCGAGGATTTCTCCTACATGCTGCTCGAGCGTCCCGGCGCCATGATCCTCGTGGGCAACGGCGATTCCGCCGGCCTGCATCATCCGGCCTATGATTTCAACGATGCCGCGATCTCCGCCGGCGTATCCTATTGGGCGCGCCTCGCCGAACGGCGCATGCCCGCCTGACGGTCGCCGCAACTGCCCGCAAGAGGCCATTCCATGCATGCCGCGCTCGCTACCGTCATCGATGCCGCCTGGGAGAAGCGCGCCGAGATCGCGCCCTCGACGAGAGGGGAGGTCCGCGATGCCATCGAGACTGCCATCGCGCTCCTCGATGGCGGCAAGGCGCGCGTCGCCGAAGCCGCGGGCGATGGCGGTTGGCAGGTCAATCAGTGGCTAAAGAAGGCCGTCCTCCTGTCCTTCCGCCTAGCCGATATGGAGATCATCCAAGGCGGGCCCGGAGGGGCGGTCTGGTGGGACAAGGTGCCTTCCAAATTCGTAGGTTGGGGAGATAATGCGTTCAGAGCGGCCGGATTCCGGGCCGTGCCCGGCTCGATCGTGCGGCGCGGTGCCTATATCGCGCCGAATGTCGTGCTCATGCCGAGCTTCGTCAATCTCGGAGCCTATGTCGACACGGGAACCATGGTCGATACCTGGGCGACGGTCGGTTCCTGCGCTCAGATCGGCAAGAATTGCCATTTGTCCGGGGGTGTCGGCATCGGCGGCGTGCTGGAGCCGTTGCAAGCCGGCCCCACCATCATCGAGGATGATTGCTTCATCGGCGCGCGTTCCGAGGTGGTCGAGGGCGTGGTGGTGCGTAAGGGGAGCGTGCTCGGCATGGGCGTGTTCATCTCCTCCTCGACGAAGATCGTGGAGCGCGATACGGGCAAGGTGCATGTCGGTGAGGTGCCGCCCTATTCGGTAGTCGTGCCGGGGACCTTGCCGGGCAAGCCGCTTCCAGGGGGTGCTTCGGGGCCGGCGCTCGCCTGCGCCGTGATCGTCAAGCAAGTCGACGAACGCACCCGCTCCAAGACCAGCATCAACGATCTATTGCGCGATTGACGCCGCTCTCGCCGGCAATCGACATCGGTCGGGCCACCGCCCAAAAAGCGAATTGCCGCACGATCAGGCAAAGGCAAGCACAATGCTCGCGTTTCGGTGAGGCGACTGTTAACCACCCCTCCTGATCCGGTGGTGGCCTGGCTTTTGTACTGTCCGATTAACGGCTTTTCAAGACGTGCCGCCTAGGGTCTGCGCCACGCCAAGCTCGCAATACGAAGCCGAAGCGCAGAACAACCTAGTAACGGAGCCCACCCATGAAGTCGATCTTCTCTCGTTTCGCTAAGGACGAGTCCGGCGCCACGGCCATCGAATATGGTTTGATCGCCGCCCTCGTCTCGGTCGTGATCATCACCGTTCTCACGAACGTCGGCACGAGCCTGAACAAGACCTTCACCAGCGTCAACAGCGCGCTCTCCTCGAACTGATCGCTGTTCCCCTCTGGATCTAAGGGGGCCGGGAATGACCCGGCCCCTTTGCGCATGTGAGCAGCCGACATGACCGCCATCCTGTTCTTCGGGGTTTTCCCGGCCTTGATGGCCGTGGCGGCAGCTTATGATCTGACGACCTTGACCATTCCCAATCGACTGACGGCTGCGGTCGCGCTCGCCTTCGTCGTGGCAGTGATGCTGTGCCGCCTGCCCGTCTCGGAGATCGCCTGGCATCTGGGGGCCGGATTTCTGGTGCTGGTCGCCGCCTTCGCCATGTTCAGCGCGGGCTGGGTCGGGGGCGGCGACGCCAAGCTCGCGGCGGGCGTCGCCTTGTGGTTCGGCTTCGCCGATCTCCTCGATTACCTGATGTTGGCGGCGATCCTCGGCGGGGTGATGACGCTCGCGCTCCTCGCGGTGCGGCGCTACCCCCTGCCAACCATCCTGGCGCGCCTTCCCTGGGCGCTCAAGCTTCACGCCCCCGAGACCGGTGTTCCCTACGGCATAGCGCTGGCGGTCGCGGCGCTCGCGGTCATGCCGCATGCGGAGATCATGCTGCGGGCTTTCCCAAGTTGAGTATTCGTCATGTGCGACGGCGACCGATCGGCCGGGGAAATCACGACAAAACAGATGGTTGGATCGTGGCACTACGTTCCTCTGGGGGAGTACGGCCGGAAAATTCGGCAATCGTTAATGACGTTTCGCCACTCCCGGTTAACCATGCCTTGACCTTTAGCTGATCAAATCGATGCGTTGGGGGCGCGACTTCGCGTCAGGCTCGGGTCATTGGTCATGAAACCAGCTCGGATCGCCATCATTGGCGTCGCGCTCGCGG
The DNA here is from genome assembly GCA_044445965.1 of Hyphomicrobiales bacterium. Classification (GTDB taxonomy): domain Bacteria; phylum Pseudomonadota; class Alphaproteobacteria; order Rhizobiales; family Beijerinckiaceae; genus GAS188. Next base: position 21,684 of record JBIOEJ010000042.1, on the reverse strand, counting down.
CCGGTTTGGTCGCCGCGTATCTATCGAGCGGCATTCGGGAGCAGGGCCCGGCGCCTCAGGTCGCGGCCGAGCCCGAAAAGATCGCGGCGACCGAGGTGCTGGTGGCGGCGACGGATCTGGCGCTCGGCATGAAGCTCGGCGTCGCCGACCTGAAATGGCTCCCTTGGCCGACGGGCGGGCTCGGCCCCGGCCTGATCCTCAAGAAGGACGCTCCGGACGCCATCGCTCAGACCGCCGGCTCGATGGTCCGCGAAGGCTTTCTCGCCAACGAACCCGTCCGGAAGGAAAAGCTCATCAGGGCCGACAGCGGATTCCTCGCCGCCATCTTGCCGGGGGGCAAGCGCGCCTTCGCGATCAGCATCGATCCGCAAGGCACGAGCAGCGCCGGCACGCTCATCCTGCCCAACGATCATGTGGACGTGGTGCAAATCTACAAGGACATGGGCGCCTCGAAGGCCGCCGGAACGGACATCTTTTCCAGCCAGACGCTGCTGCAAAATATCCGGGTGCTCGCCATCGGCCCCAACATCGAAGAGAAGAACGGCGAGCGGGTCGCGGTGGGCCAGACCGCGACGCTCGAGCTCGACCCGCAGCAAGTCATGATCGTCGCCCTCGCGGCGCGCACCGGCTCGCTGACGCTGGCGCTCCGCAGCGTCGTCGACGCGGCCGCGGTTACCGCGGAGGTCGCGGTGCCGAACGAGGAAAGCCAATACAGCGTCATCCGCTACGGCGTGGCGACGACCATCGGCTTCAAGAAGTGAACCAGGGGTCGGAACAGACAGCCATGCTCGCTTCACTGACGCGCATCACGGTTCGGTCCCGGCGGTTCGTTCTGCCGGCATTGGCCCTCGCCTCGGCAATCCTGGCCGCCGGCCCCGCACCCGCCGCATCGATGGACTTCGGCGACGAGACGCCGACGACCCTCAGGATCGCCGGGGCCGATCCCAACGTGCCGCAGAAGCTCATTCTCGGCATCGGCAAGTCGATCGTCGTCGACCTTGCCCGCGACGCCAAGGAGGTGTTCGTGGCCAATCCCAAGGTCGCGAACGCGGTGGTGCGCTCGACCCGCAAGGTGTTCCTGATCGCCATGGGCGACGGCGCCACGAGCGTGTTCATCATGGATGCGCAAGGCGCGCAAATCGCCAATCTCGAAATCCAGGTCGGCCGCGACATGAACAAGTTGCGCCGGACCTTGAAGGTGGCGATGCCGAACTCCGCGATCGCCGTGACCTCGGTCGACAATACGGTGATCCTGACGGGCGAGGTTGCCTCGGCTCTCGAAGCCCAGCAGGCGGCCGACATCGCCAAGGGCTTCGTCGGCAAGGTCGATGCCGCCGGCAAGGACGACAAGGGCGAGGTGATCAACTCGCTCACCGTGCGCGCCAAGGATCAGGTGATGGTGAAGGTGACCCTCGCCGAGGTCAGGCGCGACATCGTCAAGCAGCTCGGCATGGACATCACCGGCTCGAATTGGCGCGTCTTCAAGTCGCCGACGAATTTTCTGCTCGATTTTCCATCCACCAGCGCGACCGCCGCGCCATTGGCGCAGACGTTCCTCGATATCAAGGGATCCGCCGGCAAGGGAACGACCGAAGCCAACATCAAGGCCCTCGAGAGAGACGGCGTGGCGCGCATCCTCGCCGAGCCGACGCTCACCGCGATTTCCGGCGAGGCCTCGAAGTTCAAGGCTGGCGGCACCTTCCCCGTGCCAGCCAGCGTCCCGACTTGCAGCGTCAACAACGGCAGCCAAATCTGCACGATCGGCGTCGATTTCAAGCCCTATGGCGTCACGCTCGGCTTCACGCCGGTGGTGCTGTCGACAGGCAAGATCAGCATGCGCGTCACGACCGAGGTGACCGATATCGATTTCGAGAACACCTTCCAGTTCAACAACGGCAATGCGAGCGTCACCGTGCCCGGCACGCGCACCCGCCAGGCGGAGACGACCGTCGAGCTGCCTTCCGGCGGCGCCGTCGCCATGGCCGGATTGATCCAGCAAGAGGTCAAGGCCCACCTCAACGGCCTGCCGGGCCTGATGAAACTGCCCATCCTCGGCGCGCTGTTTCGTTCGCACGACTATCAGCGCAACGAGACCGAGCTCGTGATCATCGTCACGCCCTATATCGTCAAGCCGGTCACTCCCGGCGATATCGCGCGGCCCGACGACAATTTCGTCGACCCGACCGATGCCCAGACCCTTCTCCTCGGCAAATTGAACAAGATCTACGGTGTCGCGGGCTCGAACGGGCTCCCGAGCAGCTATCGCGGCACCGTCGGTTTCATCCATGATTGAGGCCAGCGCCATGCTCGATCACATGTTTCCGGATTATCGCAACCGGGCGGCGCCGAGCCAGCGTTCCCGGCGTCTCGCACCGAGCCTCCTCGCCGGTGTCGCCCTTTCGGTCGCGCTCTCCGGTTGCGGCGTGGATCGCATCGTCTCGAACGCCGCACGCGACCCGTCGGATTATCGCAATCGGCATCCGATCGTGCTCGCGGACAAGAATCGCACGCTCGACATCTTCGTCGGCGCGAATGCCGGCCCGCTCGACCAGCGCCAGCGCGAGGATTTGCGCGCCTTCGTGCAGGAATTCCGTCTCCATGGCAAAGGCGGTATGACGGCCTTCGTGCCGGTCGGCAGCACCGATCCGGGCGCCGATGCGCGCGGCATCGAGACGATCACGGCGGCGCTCGGCGGCCCCAGGGGCTATGTGCCGCTATCGGTGCAGACCTATGCGGTCGAGGATCCATCGCTCGCGGCCCCGATCCGTCTGAGCTTCGCCGAGCTCGCGGCCAAGGTGCCGCATCCTTGCGGCCAATGGCCGAAGGATTTGTCGGGCTCGAACACCAGAGAGGGGATCGAAAACGAGCAGTACTGGAATTTCGGCTGTGCCGAGCAGCATAATCTCGCAGCCCTCGTCGACGACCCCATCGATTTCGTACGCCCCCACGTCGAGGGGCGCATCGACGTCGTCAAGCGCACCATGGAAATCGAGAAGCTGCGCAAGGGTGAGGATCCGGCCACCAACTACGACCAGAAGAACAAAGCGACCATCAGCACGCTAGGGGGCACCTGATGAGCGACCTGTTCGGAATGCAGCGGGCGACACCGGCGAGCGCCGAGGACGCGCATCTTCCCCATATCGTGCCGCTGCCGCGCATTTCGCTGCAAGCCTTCTGCGAGACGCCGGAGCTCGCGAGCTCGATCCAGGCGGCGGCGGCGGACAGGCGCATGAACAAGGTGCACGTCAAGGTGCAGATGGGCGGCGCGCCGGCGGCGGTCGAGGCCTATGCCGAAGCCTCTACACCGAACGTCATCGCCATCGAATCGATCGGCAATCGCGACGCCCTGCTGGAGAGCCTCGACCGGCTCGCCGGCGTCTGCGATCCCGATACCAAGGTCCTCGTCGTCGGCCACGTCAACGACGTGCTCCTCTATCGCGAGCTGATGCGGCGCGGCGTGAGCGAATATCTGATCGCGCCGGTGGAGCATCTGGCCTTCATCCAATCCTTGTCGGAATTGTTCCACGGCGACAATGCCGAGCCGCTCGGCAGGGTGATCGCCGTTTATGGCGCCAAGGGCGGCTGCGGTTCCTCGACCGTCGCCCATAATCTCGGTTGGAGCATCGCCCGGCACCTCGAGGTCGCCACCGTGATCGTCGATCTCGATCTCGCCTATGGAACGGCCGGTCTCGATTTCAACCAGGATCCGCCGCAGGGCGTGGTCGATGCGGTCTCGACGCCGGACCGGCTCGATCCGACATTGCTCGAACGGCTCCTGTCCACGCTCGCAGACAATCTGAACCTGCTCGCCGCGCCCGCCACCCTCGATCGCCTGTTCGAGTTCGAGGAGAAGGCGTTCGATCCGGTTATGGACATCTTGCGCTCGAGCGTGCCGTGCATCGTGCTCGATCTGCCGCATCAATGGACCGCGCCCATCAAGCATCTGTTGCTCGCGGCCGACCATATCGTCCTGGTCGCCGAGCCCGACCTCGCCAATCTGCGCAACGCCAAGAGCATGTATGAATTGCTGAAGACGGCGCGGCCGAACGACGCCCATCCGCGTCTCGTGCTGAACAAGACAGGCGTGCCCAAGCGCCCCGAGATCGGGATCGCGGATTTCGCCAAGGCGGTCGGCGACGACGCGACCATCATCCCCTACGACGCGCAGCTGTTCGGCTCCGCGGCCAATAACGGCCAGATGATTTCCGAAATCCAGGCGAACGGCAAGCATGCCGAAATTTTCATGTCGCTCGCCAGGGCCCTCACCGGCCGCACGGAGGCGCGCAAGCCGAGGTTCAACCTGCCGCTCAAGCTGCCCTTCCTGAAGAGGATGGCCGCGAAGAAAGGATGATTCTCGCAGGTGTTGCGCAATGTTCGAGGCCAGCGCCGGAGGTCGGTTCCATCGACCTTCGGCATGAGGAGCGACTTCAGGTAAGGTTTGCATGTTTGGAAAACGCCCGACGAGTTCCGGCGCCGCGCAGGGGTTGAGATCGATCTCCCCGGCGGTCGTGCCGGCGGAGCCGCCAAGCGCTGCCCGCGCGGCCCCGTCCGTGCCGGTAGCCGTAGCCGAGCGGCCGGAGCCCGCCGCCAGGCCGTCGCCCCAATCGATGGCGTCGGCGACGGACCAGCCGCGCTCGGACGATTATTACCAGACGAAGAGCATGGTCTTCGGCGCGCTGATCGAAGCGATCGATGTGAGCCAGCTGGCCAAGCTGGATACCGAGAGCGCGCGGGAGGAAATTCGCGACATCGTCAGCGAGATCATCCGGCTGAAGAACGTGATGATGTCGATCGCCGAGCAGGAGGACATGCTCGACGACATCTGCAACGACGTGCTCGGCTACGGGCCGCTGGAGCCGTTGTTGGCGCGCGACGACATCGCCGACGTGATGGTCAACGGAGCCCAGAAGACCTATATCGAGGTCAGCGGCAAGATCCAGCTGACCTCCGTCCGGTTTCGCGACAACTCCCAGCTGATGAATGTGTGCCAGCGCATCGTCAGCCAGGTCGGACGCCGCGTCGATGAATCCTCGCCGATCTGCGACGCGCGCCTGCCCGACGGCTCGCGCGTCAACGTCATCGCGCCGCCTTTGGCGATCGATGGGCCTGCCCTCACCATCCGCAAGTTCAAGAAGGACAAGCTGACGCTCGACCAGCTGACGAAATTCGGCTCCATCTCGCAGCCCGGCGCGGAGATATTGAAGATCATCGGACGGGTGCGATGCAATGTGCTCGTCTCGGGTGGCACGGGTTCCGGCAAGACGACGCTGTTGAACTGCCTGACGCGCTATATCGACGACGACGAGCGCATCATCACTTGCGAGGACGCGGCGGAGCTGCAACTGCAGCAGCCCCATGTCGTGCGTCTGGAGACGCGCCCGCCCAATCTCGAGGGACAGGGCCAAGTCACCATGCGCGATCTCGTCAAGAACTGCCTGCGCATGCGCCCCGAACGCATCATCGTGGGCGAGGTGCGCGGCCCGGAAGCCTTCGACCTGCTGCAGGCGATGAACACCGGCCATGACGGCTCCATGGGAACGCTGCACGCCAACTCGCCGCGCGAGGCGCTGTCGCGCATCGAATCGATGATCACCATGGGGGGCTTCGCGCTGCCCCCCAGGACCATTCGCGAGATGATGGTCTCCTCGATCGACGTGATCGTCCAGGCCGCGCGGTTGCGCGACGGTTCCCGGCGTATCACCCAAATCACCGAGGTGATGGGGATGGAAGGCGACATCATCATCACCCAGGACATCGTCGTCTACGACATGGGCTCGGAGGAAGTGACCGGCAAGATCACCGGACGGCATGTTTCGACCGGGATCGGGCGGCCCCGTTTCTGGGAAAGGGCGCGTTACTTCGGCGAAACCACGCGCCTTGCCGCGGCACTCGACTCGCTGGAGCAAAAAGCCCCCGGCAGCTGAGACCCTTAAGATTTCGTTGAGGTTCGCGCTGCAAGGATCGCGACATGACGCTCGGCCCGCTGCTCATCGGTGTTCTGGCTACCGTCTGCCTCGGCGGCATCGCCTTGGCGATCCTGCCCTACCTGTCGGGCGAGGTGCGGGCCGAAAGGCGGCAGGACCAGTTCGTCAACCGCGCCGCGGCGCGCGAGAACGCGGCCGTGCAGCGCACCGCCGCCAGCCGTCGCGAGCAGGTGTCGAAGAGCCTCAAGGAGCTCGAGCAGCGCCAGTCCAAGAAGAACAAGGTCGATCTCGCCACCCGCATCACCCAGGCCGGGCTCACCTGGCCGAAAAGGAACTATTTCATCCTGAGCGCCGCGCTGGCCGTCGTCTTCGGGCTCGTAGCCTTCCTGATCAGCCGCAACCTCTACGCCGGGCTCGGAGGCTTGTTCGTGGGAGCATTGGGCGCGCCGCGCTGGTTCCTCATCTATTTGACCAAGAAGCGCATCAAGAAGTTCGTGAACGAGTTCCCGAACGCCATGGACGTCGTGGTTCGCGGCGTCAAATCCGGTCTGCCGCTCGGCGACTGCATCCGCATCATCGCCAGCGAGGCGGCCGAGCCTGTCCGGAGCGAATTCCGGCATATCATCGAGTCGCAGACCTTGGGCTTGAGCGTCGCTGAAGCTTGTGAGCGGCTCTATCAGCGGGTGCCCGTGACCGAGGCCAACTTCTTCGGCATCGTCATCGCCATCCAGCAGAAGGCCGGCGGCAATCTCGCCGAGACGCTTTCGAATTTTTCCCGCGTCATCCGCGAGCGCCGCAAGATGTCGGGAAAGATTCAGGCGATGAGCATGGAGGCGAAGGCGTCGGCGGCCATCATCGCCGCCTTGCCGTTCATCGTGGCCATCCTCGTCTACCTCTCGAGCCCGGACTACATCCAGCTTCTGTGGACGACCTTCCACGGCAAGATCACCATGCTGGTCGCCGGCTTGTGGATGGGCATCGGCATCCTGGTGATGCGCAAAATGATTCAGTTCGACTTCTAGCGGCATCGGGCGCGCAGGATGGTCGACCTCATCTTCCACAAGCTCGTCGACGGACAGTTCCTGTTCATGATGATGGTGGCGCTCGCGACGGGCGCCTCGATCATCACCATCGGCGTCACCTTCGTCGAGGGCGACAGCCTCGGCCGCCGCATGAAAGCGGTGTCGGTCGAGCGCGAGGCGATCCGGGCCCGCGAGCGCGAAAGGCTGAATAAGGCTGCCGGGCCGAAGGCGACGCTGCGCCAGGAGCCGACCGCCTACATGAAGAGCGTGGTCGATCGCCTCAACCTTTCGAGCTGGCTCGGAACCGATACGGCGAAGATGCGCCTCGCCATGGCCGGCTATCGCGGCAAGCAGGCGGAGACCGCCTTCCTGTTCTTCCGCTTGATCGCGCCGATCATCCTGTTCGTCATCGCGGTCTTCTACGCATTCGTCATCATCGGCGACAAATACACCGTCATGATGCGCCTCGGCGGGGTGCTGTTCGCGGTGTATCTCGGCGTCAAGCTGCCGGAAATCTTCCTCAAGAACCAGACGGGCAAGCGCCAACAGTCGATGCGGCGCGCGCTTCCCGACGCGATGGACCTGTTGCTGATCTGCGTCGAATCCGGCGTCTCGATCGAGCATGCCTTCCGCAAGGTGGCGGCCGAGATCGGCTCCCAGTCCGTGCCGCTCGCCGAAGAGCTGACGCTGACCACGGCGGAGTTGTCCTACCTGCAGGAACGACGCCAGGCCTATGAGAACCTCGCCAACCGCACCGGCGTCGAGGCCATCAAGTCGATCACGACGGCGCTGGTGCAGGCCGAGCGTTACGGCACGCCCGTCGGGCTCGCCTTGCGGGTGCTGGCGCAGGAGAGCCGCGACCAGCGCATGAACGAGGCGGAGAAGAAGGCCGCCGCGCTGCCCCCCAAGCTGACCGTGCCGATGATCTTGTTCTTCCTGCCGGTGCTGTTCGCGGTCATCATGACTCCCGCCCTGATCCAGATCTTCGCCTGGGACTGACGCTCGGCCGGCAAGCGAGGCGCACGCCTGTTCGATTCCGGCGCACCTCATGTTGCGGTGCAACATCTGTTAATAACAGATGAAATACAGATCCAGGAAGGCCGATCCGGATCGGTTGCGCCAGATCATGCTGCAACGCAACAACCGCCCAAAATTCGACCGCGCAGCCTTTCGGGCCGGGTCAATTCGGATCCTTGCACCGCATCATAGGGGCATGGAGTCGATGCCGCAACGTATACAAGCAAATAACGAAAATCTATCGTATAGCAACTCAAGGTTGTTTATACGGAGAGCCGCCAGCGTCGATCCGCACCGTCACTCGGGAGCTTGCGTCAGAGCGGTCAGCGCGGCCGCCGGAGAGGCGGCGTTGCCGCGCGAGATGGCGGTGGTCGGGGCGTCTCTCGGCTGACCCTTGCCGCGGATCGCGTCCCAGGTGTTGGGCTGGGCGATCATGGAACGGATCTCGGCGACATTATTGGCCGCGTCAGCCGGCGAGAGGTCGTGACGCAGCGTTTGGTTGGCGTTGTCGAAGCGCCCCTGCAGCGCCAGCACCAGGGCGAGGTTCTGCCGCACTCGCGCATCCGCCTTCGGGCTTTGCGCGGCTTCGGTCAGCACGCGCTCGGCTTCCGGCAGCTTCTTGGACAAGGCGTAGGACAGGCCGAGATTGGACATGACGCCGGGTTCGCCGGGCGCGATCTTCAGGGCCGAGAGATAGAAGGATTGCGCCCGGTCATGGAGCCCCACCCCGTCCGAGGCGATGCCTTCGGCGGACAGCACGTGCCAATCGGGCCGGTCCGGGGAATGGGCGCGCGCCAGCACTTCGAGCGCCTGATTGTAATCACCCGTGTCGACCAAAGCCTTGCCATAGGCCGCGAGGATCTCCGTATCCTTGGGCGATTTGACCGCCGCCGCCTGCAATACGGCCGCCGCCTGCCCTTTCTGATCGAGCGCCGAGAGCACGCGCGCATAGCCGAGCGAAGCGGTCTTCTCGCCGGGATTGGCGCCATAGCGCGCGCTCCAACTCACGGCTTCCGCGTGCAGAGCGTCTTGCGAACGCACGCCGTCGAGGGCCGATGCGGCATCGTCCTTGCCGCGCAGGCAACCTGCGAGCGAAACCGCCATCACCATCGCCGCGGTGGCGCAGACAAGCGTGCGCCGCCGAGCCGGCGGGCGCGCGAGGCGGCCGCGATGCGCCATGATGCCCGACCCCAACGCGTTCCGCTTCAAGAGTTTTGCCGCTCCGGCCAACTTGCGCCCCGCCGAGGCATATTCGTAAAGCGTTAACTTTAATGACACGTTAACCGTGGCGCCGACTTTGCCGTATGAGATGCGCCGCAACAGGGTTCGAGGATCGATATGACCATGCTGATCACGGATGCGGAGGCGGCGACGCCAATTCATGTCGCCGGCCTCGCCGATTGGCCGGCGCTTCGGGAGCGGCTGCCACGGGCGGCCCGCGCCTTCACCGAGGCGGTGCATTTCGAGGCGAAGCCCGGCCGCCATTTGCTGCTGCCGGGCGAAGGGGGCAGCCTCGACGGCGTGGTGTTCATCGAGGATCAGGCCAAGCCGGAGGCCGAGCGCGCCTTCGCGCGCGGCGGGCTCGCAAGCGTCCTGCCGCCCGGCATCTATCGCTTCGAGGGCGAATTGCCGGCCGCCACTCTCGCGGCTCTTGCCTGGCTCACCGAGGGCTACCGCTTCGAGACCTACCGCAAGAAGGAGAACGCGGCGCGCCCCAGGCTCGCGGTGCCCAAAGGCCTGGATGCGGCGCGCCTCGAGCGGCAGGCGACGGCGATCGCCTTCGGCCGCGATCTCATCAACACGCCGGCAAACGATCTCGGTCCGGACGGGCTCGAAGCGGCGGCACGCGAGCTGGCCTCGATGTTCGATGCCAGCCTGCATGCGACCGTCGGCGATGCGCTTCTCGATGCCAAATTGCCGATGATCCACGCGGTCGGCCGGGCATCCGCGGTCGCGCCTCGGCTCATCGATTTTTCATGGGGGGACCCGGCCGCGCCGAAAGTCACGCTCATCGGCAAAGGCGTCACCTTCGATACGGGGGGCCTCGACATCAAGCCGAGCGCGGCGATGCTCCTCATGAAGAAGGATATGGGCGGGGCGGCGACCGCGCTCGCCGCGGCGCGCATGATCATGGCCGAGAACCTCCCCGTTCGGTTGCGCGTGCTCGTTCCGGCGGTCGAGAACGCGATATCCGGCGCCTCGTTCCGGCCAGGCGACATACTGAGGAGCCGCAAGGGGCTGAGCGTCGAGATCGGCAATACGGATGCCGAAGGGCGGCTTATCCTCGCCGACGCGCTAGCCCTCGCGGACCAGGAAGCGCCTGCGCTCATGGCCGATTTCGCCACGCTGACCGGGGCGGCCCGCGTCGCGCTCGGCCCAGATCTGCCGGCCTTCTTCTCGACCGACGATGCCTTCGCGGCCGAGGTCGTCGAGACGGGCTTGCGCATCAATGATCCGGTATGGCGGCTGCCTTTCTGGTTGCCTTATGACGAGATGCTGGTCTCGCGCGTCGCCGATGTGAGCCATGTCTCGAACGCTCCCTTCGCCGGCTCCATCACGGCGGCGCTGTTCCTCAAGCGCTTCGTCGAGAAGGCGCGCATCTATGCCCATTTCGACATCTTCGCCTGGACGCCCGTAGCCAAACCGGGGCGGCCGCAGGGTGGCGAGGCGCAAGTCGCGCGGCTCGTCTTCGAGACGATCGAGCGTCGCTTTCGGAAATCCGGTTGAGGGCATGCATGGAAGCCAGAAGCTGACCGGATGGCCGCTGGTCTCGGCCTGCGCTAGTTGAGTGCGGGCGGCAACCTCGCACCGAGCCATCGGCACGCTGCTTGCCTGCCTGCCTGCCTGCACCGATCGACCGCATCCTATGAGCGCCCCCACCCCCCTTCCGCCGCCTCCGGCAGCGCTCGATGCGCGCGAGATCCGCTCGGTCTTCGCCGGCATCATGCTCGCCATGTTCCTGGCGGCGCTGGACCAAACCATCATCGCCACGGCGCTGCCGCTGATCGCGCGCGATCTCGGCGACGTCGCTAGTCTCCCCTGGGTCGCGACCGCCTATCTGCTCGCGGCGACCGCGGTGACGCCGCTCTACGGCAAGGCGAGCGACATCTATGGGAGAAGGGTGATGCTGCTAGTCGGCATCGCGACCTTCGTGCTCGGCTCGATCGTCTGCGCGCTCGCGCCGACCATGCTGGTGCTCATTCTCGCCAGGGGGCTGCAGGGGCTCGGCGGAGGCGGGCTGATCTCGCTCGCGCAGACCATCATCGCCGATATCGTGTCGCCGCGCGAACGCGGCCGCTACCAGGTGCGGATCGCCAGCGTCTTCCTCGCCTCCGGCTTGGCGGGGCCGTTCCTCGGCGGCTTCCTGGCGCAGCATTTCCATTGGTCGGCGATCTTCTGGATCAATCTGCCGCTCGGCCTCTTGGCCTTCGCGTTGACCAACACGCTGCTGCGCAAGCTGCCGCGCCATGACCGGCCGCATCGGCTCGATTTCCTGGGCGCGGCCCTCATGGCGCTCGCCACGACCTTGCTCATGCTGGCGCTCAACGGAGAGGGCGCGAGGGCCGGCCAGAGCGCCTTCTGGTCCGCGGCGCTCATCGGCGCCTCGGCCGTCATGTGGGTGCTGTTCGGGCTGCGCGTCAGCCTGGCGGCAGAGCCCTTGGTGCCGCTGCGCGTGCTCGCCAATCCGGTCGTGCGCCTGGCGGCCATCGCCTCGGGCCTCGGCGTCGGCACCAATGTCGGGCTGACGATCTATGTGCCGATCTACTTGCAGGCCGAGATGCAGCTCTCGGCGAGCCAATCGGGGATAGCCCTGATCCCGCTCATGGCCGGGGGCGTGATCGGGGCCATGATCTCGGGACGGACCATGGCGCGGGTCCGCCACTACAAGCGCCTGCCGCTCGCGGGACTGACGGTGGCGACGCTCGCCATGGCCGCTCTCGCGATCCTCGGAACGCGGCTGACGCTCATTCCCTTCGTCGTCATCCTCGGCCTCACGGCGCTGTCGCTCGGCACGGTGTTCCCGGTCGCGACGGTCGCCATCCAGAATGCGGTGGCCCATCACGATCTCGGCATCGCGACCGCGAGCATGAACTTCTTCCGCCAACTCGGCGGCGCCATCCTCGTCGCCGTCTATGGCGCGATCGTCGTCGGCGGCGCCAACTCGGCAGCCGCGACCTCGGTCGAGGAGCTTTCGCGCGCCGCCGCCGCGAGCGGAACCGATCTCGCTTTCCTGTTCCAGCTCGTCTTCGCCGCGGCCGCCGCCGGCTTCGCCGTCGCGCTCCTGGCCTTCGCGTTCATGGAGGAACGACCGCTGCGCGGCACCCGTCCCGGCGCCGGTTCGGCGGTCGAGCCGCATTGAGGAGGCCGCCGGCCTCTATCGGTCGCGGCTATCGCGGCCGCGGACCTTTCGGCGGCCATCGCGCTGATCCGCTCGGCGTCTTCATGGAGGCAGCTCCGATTTGGCCGCCCCCGAGGCGAGATCGCAGCCGCTCGTCGGACCGTCAGATCGCGTAATCTTGGATGCGATGCCCATCTCCGGTCGTGCCGGACAACGGCGCCGTCGCGCCGCGCCGCGTCATGTTCGCATACATCGCCTTGATGGCGCTCGAGGCGGTGGTGACGAACAAGAACGGCAAAAGCGCATGCACGAAGGCCGCGCAGGCTGCGGCGAACAGGCGCCCCGAGTAGGACATGGCGACATCGAAATGCTCACCATAGCTCTCGCCGACCGCGTGCGGATGGGCGGTGAACAGGTCCTTGAGCGATGTCTGCATGGCCGGCTCCGTCGTTGAACTTTTCCAGAATACCCACGCCACGCCAAAAAGCATCGCCGGAATGTGATGGATTCGGGCAATTTATGGAGATACCATCTCGCCGAACTTGGGTCAGGCGAGATGCAATCTACTGTTCTGGACACAATCGATAAACGGCTGCTCGCAGAGCTCCAACGCGACGCCACCTTGTCGCTCGACAAGCTCGGAGAACGCGCGGGCCTGTCGCGCAACGCCTGTTGGCGGCGCGTGACGAGGCTCGACGAAGCGGGGGTGATCAGAGCCCGGGTGGCGTTGCTCGACGCGGATGCGGTCAATGCCAAGCTGATGGTCTTCATCGCCGTGCGCACCAGCCGCCACAGCGCCGATTGGGCCGAGCGCTTCCGGGCGGCCGTCAAGGATATCCCGGAGATCGTCAGCGCCTTTCGCACGGCAGGCGAGATCGACTACATCCTGCAAGCGCGCATGCCGGATGTCGCCGCCTATGACGCGCTCTACCAGAAGCTAATCGCCCGCATCGACATGCTCGACGTGTCCGCGACCTTCGTCATGGAGACCATGAAGGATACGACCGAAATTCCGCTGGGCTATGCGTGAGAAGCTGCTTTGAGGCCCGGCGCGATTGTTGCACCGCGGCAGCTTGACGCTTTCTTTACCCTAACGAGCCATCAACGAATGGAATCTCCGGCGAATGGCCGGATCAGCGCCCTTGTTTCGTCGCATTGTCAGCCGAGTGACTGGCACGGGACGGGTTAGTCGGGTCGGCGTGGTCGGCGCGCGCTGCTCATGGGGTTAGTGGACGGGCCAAATTCGATGAATCCAGCCGATGTCGCGCAAGGCGTGCTTCCTTCCTTTACTCCGACCCTGTCGATCTGGACCCTGTTCTGGCAGGCACACATCGTCGTCAAGCTCGTCATGATCGGCCTGATCTTCGCATCGGTGTGGTGCTGGGCCATCATCCTGAACAAGGTGCTGCTCTATAAGCGGCTCGGCAAGGCGATGGACCGCTTCGAGGACGTATTCTGGTCGGGGCAGTCGCTCGACGAGCTCTACCGCAATCTGTCCGAGACCCAGACGACCGGCATGGGAGCGGTGTTCCTTGCCGCGATGACCGAATGGAAACGCTCGCTCGAGGGAGCCGGCCGTGCCTTCGGCAGCCTGGCGGGGCGCGTGGAGAAGGTGATGGATGTCGCCATCCAGCGCGAGACCGAGCGGCTGAACGGTGGCCTCATGGTGCTCTCCAACATCGCCTCGGCCGGCCCGTTCATCGGGCTGTTCGGCACGGTATGGGGCATCATGAATTCCTTCATGGCGATCGCGGCCTCGAAGAATACCAGTCTCGCGATAGTCGCGCCCGGTATCTCGGAATCCTTGTTCGCGACCGCCATCGGCCTCGTCGCGGCCATCCCGGCGGTCATCGCCTATAACAGCTTCCAGGCGCGCGTCTCCAATCTGCAGACGCGGCTCGAAGGCTTCGCCGACGAATTCTCCGCGATCTTGTCGCGGCAGGTCGATCAGCGTCTCGCGGCCTGACGTCGAACGGGTCGAGCGCCAATGGCTGCGCATGTTTCGGCGGTAGGAGCGGAAAGGACGGGTCGGCGTCGGCGGCGGCGTCATTATTCGGCCATCGCAGCGATCAATATGACGCCGTTCATCGATGTCATGCTGGTGCTGCTCATCGTGTTCATGGTGACTGCGCCGCTGCTGACGGCCGGTGTGCCGCTCGATCTGCCTCAGACCGGCGCGAAGGCGCTCAATGTCGATAAGCAACCCGTGACGCTCTCGATCGATGAGAAAGGCAAGCTGTTTTTGATGGACAAGCCGGTCGAGGACGCGGCGCTTCTGGAGACGCTGAAGGCCATCGCGGCGAACGGGCCCGACGAGCGTATCTTTGTGCGCGGCGCAAAGCAGGTCGGGTATGGGCGCGTTGCCCAGGTGATGTCGCTGATCACGGCGGCCGGCTACAAGCGCGTGGCGCTGGTCACGGAGCCGGACTTCAAGAATTGAGGACGAGGTTGAGGTGAAGATCGACTGGTCCGAGCCGGGCGTCCCCCTCTCCGTCATCGCTCACGCGGCGGTGCTGGTGGTGAGCCTCGTCTCGCTTTCCTCGGCCCAGCCCTTCGCCGATACGGAAGAAACCCTCCCCGTCGAAATCATCACGTCCGATCAGCTCGACGCCATGACCAAGGGCGAGAAGACCGCAAAGGAGGTTCAGCCGACGCCGAAGCCGCGCGTGGACCAGGTGGCCGCGGCCGAGCAGCTCAAGCCGACGCAAGGCACCGACCAAACGGATGTGCCGACCCCGCCGGCGCGCGCGCCGGAAGTCTCCGACGCTGCGAGCGCTCCCCCGCTGCCACCGACGCGTCCGCCGGACCCCGTCAAGCCCGAGCCGAAAGCGGAGCCGCAGAAAGTGGTCGAGCAGCCGAAGCCGGAGCCGCCCAAGGTCGACGCCGAGATTCCCAAGCCTCCCGAGAAGCCGCAACCGCAGAAGGTGGTGAAGCCGCCGGAGCCGCCGAAGGAGGTGGTCGAGCAGCCGAAACCGCCTGATCTCGAGAAGAAGATCGCCCAGATCCTCGAGGACAAGAAGCGCGAGGAGCAGCAAAAGCCGAAACCGCCCGCCAAGGTCAAGGCCGAGCCCAACTTCTCGAAGACCCAGAGCGAGATCGAGAAGCTGCTGGTCTCGAAGGAGAAACCGCAGGCGTCGGGCTCAGTCGGGGCGCAGCTCCAGAAGACGGCCTCGCTCGGCACGCAGAGCGGCAGCTCGCCGAGGCTTTCGCCGTCGATGCGTGGGGCCCTGATCGGCCTGCTGCAGGAGCAATTCGGCAAATGCTTCCAGCCGCCGCCCGGCGTCGACGCTCAAACCGGCGCTGTCCCGGTGATCCATATCGAGTTCACCGGTCCGGAAGGCGCATTGGTCGGCCGCCCCATTCTGAAGAACCCGTCGAGCGACCCGGGAACGCGAGCCTTGGCCGACGCGGCATTGCGGGCTATCGCCCGCTGCGCACCCTATAAGATCCCCGCCCAGTTCGCTCCCTTCTTCGATGATTGGAGGGAAACGAACTTCCAGATCGACCTGAAGAATTTCACCGGCTGACCTTGGTGCCTTCAGGACGCCGCATGGAGCTGCTACCAAGCAAACGAAAGCCGTCGAACTCAAGCAAATGTCCATCATGATCAGCCGCCGTTCCCTCGCCGTCGGGCTCGCCGCCACGCCTTTCGCGGCCGCCCTGGCGCGGGCAGAGCTCGTCGTACCCATCGACCGCGCCAATTTTCAGCCGATGCCGATCGCCATCCCCGATCTGCAAGGGGAAGGCGATTTGGGCGCCCGCGTCGCCGCCGTGATCGCCAACGACCTGCAACGCTCCGGCGTGTTCGCGCCGATCGACAAGAAAGCCTTCATCGACAAGGCCGTGTCGCCGGATGCGATGCCGCAATTCGACTCCTGGCGGGCGATCAACGCGCAAGCCCTCGTCACCGGCCGCGTCTCGCGGGATGCGGCGAAGATGCATGCCGAGTTCCGCCTCTGGGATGTGTTCTCCGGAGAGCAAGCGACCGGCCAGCAATACACGACCGATGCCAATAATTGGCGTCGCGTCGCCCATCTCATCGCCGACGCCATCTACTCGAAGATCACCGGGGCCGGCGGCTTCTTCGATACGCGCGTCGTCTTCGTCGACGAGACGGGGCCGAAGCAGGCGCGCCGCAAGCGCCTTGCGATCATGGACCAGGACGGGGCCAATGTGCGCTATCTCACCGAGGGCAACGAGCTCGTCGTCACGCCGCGCTTCTCGCCGACGAGCCAGGAGGTCACCTACATGGCCTTCGCGCCGAACGGCGATGCCAGCGTGCGGCTGCTCAATATCGAGACCGGCCAGCGCGAGATCGTCGGCAAATTCCCGGGCATGACCTTCTCGCCGCGCTTCTCGCCGGACGGGCAGCGGGTGGTCATGAGCCTGGAGCAGAGCGGCAACGCCAACATCTACATGATGGACCTGCGCTCGCGCGCCACGACCCGCCTCACCGACACCCAGGCCATCGATACCTCGCCTTCCTATTCGCCGGACGGCGCGCAAATCGTCTTCGAGAGCGATCGCGGCGGCGCCCAGCAACTCTACGTGATGGGGGCTGGGGGCGGAGCGGCCAAGCGCATCTCCTTCGGCGCAGGGCGATATTCGACGCCCGTCTGGTCGCCGAAGGGAGATTACATCGCCTTCACCCGCCAGACCGCCTCGAGCTTCGGCATCGGGGTGATGAAGCCCGATGGAACCGGCGAGCGCATCCTGACCGAGGGCTTCCACAATGAGGGGCCGACCTGGGCGCCGAACGGGCGTTACCTGATGTTCTTCCGGGACCAGGGCGGAGCCAAGATCTTCATGTCCGACGTGACCGGCCGCGTCGAAGTCGGCGTGCCGACGCCTAGTTTCGGCTCGGACCCGGCTTGGAGCCCCCTTTTGGGGTGAAGCGCTCCGGGGTGATGCAGGACGGAATTGCGATTATGGCTCGGCGTGCCCCAAAATTGCCACTCATCCTTCGTTAACCCTGCGGCCAGGTTTCGCCGCCACATCGCGTTTTCGGCTCGCGCGTAAGCGCGCGTCAAGGTTGACGGAACCTTGGCTTAACCGGTGCCGGTCTATGGGGCGGCAGTCGATATTCATAGGATCCGGAGGTCCGGCATGTTGCATCTTCCCGACTCAGTCCGCGCCATGAAATTTGCGCTGGCGGTCGTTGCGGCGCTCGCCGCTTCGGCCTGCGCCAAGACCGCAGACGATTTGGGTCAGGGCGGAGCCGGCGCTCCCGGCAGCCAGCAGGATTTCGTCGTCAATGTCGGCGATCGCGTCTTCTTCGAGACCGATTCCTCGGAGCTGACGCCTACCGCCCAGGCTACCTTGACGAAGCAGGCAGCTTGGCTCAGCCGCTATGGCAACTACTCTTTCACGATTGAAGGCCATGCCGACGAGCGCGGCACGCGCGAATATAACTTCGCCCTCGGCGCGCGGCGCGCCCAGGCTGCGCATGACTACCTCGTCTCGAAGGGGCTCGCGGCCTCGCGCATGCGCACCGTCTCCTACGGCAAGGAGCGTCCGGTCGCGACCTGCGACGATATATCCTGCTGGTCGCAAAACCGCCGCGCCGTGACCGTGCTCTCGGGCGCGCCTGGCTCTTGACGGGACTTCGGGAAGCGCCGGCTTTCCGTCGCCTGAGCGCCCGATTCCTGCCGCGGTAGCGCGTATGATCGTTTGGCGCAGCGCTTGCTAGGGCATTTTCCGCGGTGCATCCGAGGCCGCCCGGTTGTCGCGGGGCGCGCTTCGCCGGGAAAATGCTACAGGCGGTGGCGCGCTGGCGTCACAGGGTCGAGAAGGGGCTTCCTCAACCATGATGCGTCCTTTGAGGTTTGTCGCAATTCTTGCCGGTGTGGCGATTGGCGTCTCGTCGGCGCCGGGGCGCGCCCAGGATGGCGCCGATCTGGTGGTGCGCCTTTCGCAGCTCGAAGCGCAAATGCGGCAAATGTCCGGGAAGATCGAAGAGCTGCAGTTCCAAAATCAGCAGCTGCGCGAGCAGCTCAAGCGCTTCCAGGAAGATACCGAATACCGCTTCCAAGAGGGCGGCAAGGGAGCCGGGCAGGCTTCGACGCCGCGAGCTCCCGTTGCCGCAGCCCCCGCCGCGCCGCCCCGGCAGGTCATCGCCGGACCGCCGGTGGCGGCTGCCCCGACCTCGGCACCGGCTCCCATCACGCGAGGGCCGGTGCGCGGCGACGCCTATGACCCGCAGGCCGATCCAGCAGCGCCCGGAGCGCCGCGGCCGCTCGGCTCGCCCGATAGCGGCGCACCCGCGCCACGGCGCGCCGGCGCGCCGGCCTCGATCATGTCGGAGCCGGTTGCGCCTGCGGGCGGGCCCGGCACGCCGCTCGACATCGCGGGCGCCGCGAGCCAGCCGGGCGTGCCGCAGGCGCAACCGCGTCCGCCGCAGACCTCGATCGCGGCGACCGGAACCGATTCGGTCCGCGCCGATTTCGACAACGCCTACACCTTCATCCAGCAGCGGCAATTCGAGCAGGCGGAGATGGGATTTCGCAGCTTCCTGCAGTCCCATCCTCGCTCCAAGCTCATTGCAGATGCGACTTATTGGCTCGGAGAGAGCTATCTGCAGCGCGCCCGCTACCGGGACGCGGCCGAGCAGTTCCTGAAGATCACCACGAGCTTCGGCACCTCGGCCAAGGGAGCGGACGGCATGTTCAAGCTCGGCATCTCCCTGCGCGGGCTCGGCGCCAACGATCAGGCCTGCGCCACCTTCGCCGAAGTCGGACGGAAATATCCGACCGCGCGTCCAGCCCTGTTGAAGGATGTGCAGCGCGAGCAGCAACGCGCCAAGTGCCCAAGCTAGCAAGTGTCCAAGCTGGCAAATACCCAAGCTAGCACGATGTCCAGGCCGGCAGATGCCCGAGCCGACGCGTCCGGGCCGAGCGGGGCCGCGGAGCAAATCCAAGCCAAGCGTGCCCTCGCGAAGCGAAGGCAGCCCCGCGCCGCGGCCGATGCTCCGATCGGCGCCGAGGAAGCAAGGCGGCTCCTGCTCCCCGCCATCGCTGGCGCACGCCGCGCGCTTCTCGCCGTCTCCGGAGGACCCGATTCCGTGGCGCTGATGCGGCTCTGCGCTGCGATCGCGCGGGAGGGCGGGCTCGGCGAGCTCCACGTCGCGACCGTGGACCACGGGCTGCGGGCGGATTCTCGCGCCGAGGCGGAGCGCGTGGGCGCATGGGCGCGGGACTGCGGCTTGGCGCACAGCATCCTGTCTTGGCAGGGACCGAAACCCGCGACGCGCATCCAGGAACGAGCGCGTTCGGCGCGCTATGCGCTGCTCGGCGCCAAGGCGCGCGAGATCGGGGCGGAGATCCTCGTCACCGCGCATACGCTCGACGACCAGGCCGAGACCGTGCTGATGCGCATCGCGCATGGTTCGGGCTTGGCCGGGCTCGCCGCCATGCGGTTCTCGTCCATGCGCGAGGGTCTCACGCATGCAAGGCCGTTCCTCGCCGTCGCCAAGGCGCGGCTGCTCTCCACATGCCGCGCCAATCATTGGCCCTTCAGCGAGGATCCCGCGAACGCCGATCCGCGCTTCGCTCGCGCGCGTTGGCGCAAGCTCGCTCCGGCACTGGCGAAGGAGGGCCTCACCGCGGCGCGGCTGGCGAAGCTCGCCCTGCGCGCCGCGTCCGCCGAGGAAGCGCTCGAGGCCAAGGCCGACGAGGCTTTCGGATCGGCATGCATCGAGCGTCGCCCGGACGGTCTCGTGCTCGACATCGCCGGCCTCGTGCGGCGCGAGCCCCGAGAGATCACGCTACGCGTGCTGCTGCGCGCGCTCGCCGAGCTACGGGGCGCGGAGCGCCATGTGCCCGTTCGGCTCGAGCGTGTCGAGAACGTCCTCGACGGATTGCGCACCTGCGTCGCGGAGCGCCGCGTGTGCAAGCGCACGGTCGCAGGCGCGATCATCGCCTTCGACGGGGTGCGCACACTCTCCTGCGGCCGCGAGAAGCGGCGCCGCGGCCTTGCACGAGGCGCAGCAGCGGCCGGCTTCGCGAGCTCGGCGGAGGCGCCCGCTTCTCCTCGCACGAATCAGGGTAACTCTAATGCATCGTTGGTGCTGGTTTGATGCGCCATTCGGCGCTATGGTGCGGTTTGCCGCTAGGTCAGCTTGGAATGGGAGTATCGCACCCCTACATTAATCTTGCCGCGGTTGTGGGAACGCCGAGTGGGCGCGGCTGGAGCGTCGTCCTCCGAACAGATGTGAAGCGATGAATCCGAACCTCCGCAATTTCGCACTTTGGGCCATCATCATTCTGTTGGTGCTCGCTCTCGTGACGCTGTTCCAGAATCCGGGACAGCGCTCGGGCTCGTCGGAGATTCCCTATAGCCAGCTCCTCGTCGAGGCCGATCAGGGCCGCATCTCGAATGTCGTCATCTCGGGCCAGGAGGTGAGCGGCACCTTCACCGATGGCCGGCCTTTCCAGACCTATATGCCCAACGATCCGGATTTCATCCGCAAGCTGACGCAGAAGGGCGTGCAGATCACCGCCAAGCCGCAATCCTCCGAGACGCCCTGGTTCATGGCGATCTTGCTCAATTCCCTGCCGTTCCTGCTCATCGTCGGCGCTTGGTTCTTCCTGTCGCGACAGATGCAGAACGGCGCCGGGCGCGCCATGGGCTTCGGCAAGTCCAAGGCCAAGCTCCTCAACGAGGCGCATGGCCGCGTCACCTTCGAGGATGTCGCGGGCGTCGACGAGGCGAAGGAGGACCTGCAGGAGATCGTCGAGTTCCTGAAGGATCCGCAGAAATTCCAGAGGCTCGGCGGCCGCATCCCGCGCGGCGTGCTGCTGGTCGGCTCGCCGGGCACCGGCAAGACGCTGATAGCGCGCGCCGTCGCCGGCGAGGCGAATGTTCCTTTCTTCACCATCTCGGGCTCGGATTTCGTCGAGATGTTCGTCGGCGTCGGCGCCTCGCGGGTGCGCGACATGTTCGACCAGGCGAAGAAGAACGCGCCCTGCATCATCTTCATCGACGAGATCGACGCGGTCGGCCGGCATCGCGGCGCCGGCCTCGGGGGCGGCAATGACGAGCGCGAGCAGACCCTGAACCAGCTGCTCGTCGAGATGGACGGCTTCGAGGCGAATGAGGGCATCATCATCATCGCGGCGACCAACCGGCCCGACGTGCTCGATCCGGCACTGCTGCGGCCCGGCCGCTTCGACCGCCAGATCGTCGTCCCCAACCCGGACGTGGTCGGCCGCGAGAAGATCCTCAAGGTGCACGTCCGCAAGGTCCCGCTGGCGCCCGACGTCGACCTGAAGACGACGGCACGCGGCACGCCCGGTGTCTCGGGCGCCGACCTCATGAACCTCGTCAACGAGGCGGCGCTGCTCGCCGCCCGCCGCGGCAAGCGGCTCGTCACAATGGCCGAGTT
>JBIOEJ010000041.1:0-42575 GCA_044445965.1 Hyphomicrobiales bacterium | reverse complement strand
GACCCTCTGCGGAAGTCCCTTAAAGGTCTCGCAGAGCGGGGGAAGGAGCGGGCGTCCGGTCGACGGACCGGGCCACGCTCCCACCTTCACCGAGCGGCTCGCAATGCTGGCGCGCCGGGCGCCGGGACGCGTGTTTCTGGCAGGCGTGCATCGCCATCGCGGCGACGAGCCGCGCCGCCTCGGGCGTCTCGCCGAGCTCGGCGAGCGCTTGGGCGCCCCGCTCGTCGCCGTCAACGATGTCCATTACCACGCGCCGGAACGCCGGACGCTCGCCGACATCGTCACCTGCATCCGCGAGAAATGCACCATCGCCGAGGCCGGCTTGCGGCTGACTATCAATGCCGAGCGGCATCTCAAGCCGCCCCGCGAGATGGCGCGGCTGTTCGCGGGCTTCGAGGAGGCGGTGGCGCGCAGCGTCAAGATCGCGCAAGCCTGCCATTTCTCGCTCGCCGAGCTCAAATATGAATATCCGGACGAGCCCGTGCCGCCCGGCAAGACGGCCCAGCGGCATCTCGAGGATTTGACTTGGGAGGGCGCCGAGCGACGCTACCCCAAGACCAAATTCCCCTTCGGCATGCCCGAGGAGGTTCGCAAGGCGCTCAACGAGGAGCTGGCCCTCATCGCCAAGCTCGACTATGCGCGCTATTTCCTGACCGTCCATGACGTGGTCGCCTTCGCGCGCAAGCAAGATATCCTCTGCCAAGGGCGAGGCTCGGCGGCCAACAGCGCCGTCTGCTATTGCCTCGGCATCACCGAGGTCGATCCTTTCGTCATCAAGCTTCTCTTCGCCCGCTTCATCTCGGAGAACCGCGGCGAGCCGCCCGATATCGATGTCGATTTCGAGCATGAGCGGCGCGAGGAGGTGATCCAGCACATCTATGAGCGTTATGGGCGAGACCGCGCCGCCATTTGCGCGACCGTCATC
This sequence comes from Hyphomicrobiales bacterium, assembly GCA_044445965.1. Lineage (GTDB taxonomy): Bacteria > Pseudomonadota > Alphaproteobacteria > Rhizobiales > Beijerinckiaceae > GAS188. The sequence goes on along the minus strand of JBIOEJ010000041.1, from coordinate 41,650 downwards.
CATTACCGCTCCCGCCGCGCCATCCGCGAGGTCGGCAAGGCGCTGGGGCTGACGCCCGACGTGACCGCGGCGCTCGCCAAGACCGTCTGGGGCAGCAACAGCGAGGGCATCGCGGAAGACCATATCCGCCAGATCGGGCTCGACCCCAAAAATCCGGCGATCCGGCAGGCCGTCGAGCTCGCAAGCGAGCTCATCGGCTTTCCGCGCCACCTCTCCCAGCATGTCGGCGGCTTCGTGCTGACGCGCGAGCCGCTCGACCGGACAGTGCCGATCGGCAATGCCGCCATGGAGAAACGCACCTTCATCGAATGGGACAAGGACGATGTCGACACGGTCGGCCTGATGAAGGTCGATGTGCTGGCGCTCGGCATGCTGAGCTGCCTGAGAAGGGGCCTCGACTTGCTGAAGACCCATCACGGGTTGAAGGACATCTCGCTCGCCTCCGTGCTGCAGAGCGAACCGCGCGACGATCCGGCAGTCTACGACATGCTGGGGCTCGCCGATTCCGTCGGCGTCTTCCAGGTCGAGAGCCGGGCGCAGATGTCGATGCTGCCGCGCCTGAAGCCGAGGCGGTTCTACGATCTCGTCATCGAGGTCGCGATCGTGCGTCCAGGCCCCATCCAGGGAGACATGGTGCACCCCTATCTGCGCCGGCGCGACGGCATCGAGAAGGAGGAGTATCCTTCACCCGACCCTGCTCATGGGCACGCCGACGAGCTGCGCGAGGTCCTGAAGCGAACGCTCGGCGTGCCGCTCTTCCAGGAGCAGGCGATGCAGATCGCCATCACGGCCGCCAAGTTCACGCCCGCCGAGGCGGATGGCCTGCGGCGCGCCATGGCGACCTTCCGCCATAACGGCACCATCCATCTCTACCGCCAGAAGTTCATCACCGGCATGACGAGCCGCGGCTATGACCGGAAATTCGCCGAGAGCTGCTTCAGCCAGATCGAAGGCTTCGGCGAATACGGCTTTCCCGAGAGCCATGCGGCGAGCTTCGCGCTGCTCGTCTATGTCTCGGCCTGGGTCAAATGCCATTATCCGGAAGTCTTCTGCGCCGCGATCCTCAACAGCCAGCCCATGGGCTTCTACCAGCCGGCCCAGCTCGTGCGCGATGCGCTCCGACACGATGTCGAAGTAAAAGAGGCGGACGTCAATTTCAGCGAATGGGACTGCACGCTGGAGCCCGCCTCGGAACCGGCGCGGCGCCGTTTCGCCGTGCGGCTCGGCTTTCGCCAGATCCAGGGCTTGCGCGAGGAGGAGATCAAGAGCCTCCTCGCCGCGCGCGGCAATGGCTATGCCAGCATCGAGCGGCTCGGCGCCATCGGCGGCATCTCACGTTTCACCATCGAGCGCCTCGCAGAGGCCGATGCCTTCCGCTCCCTGGGGCTCGACCGGCGGGAAGCGCTCTGGGCCGCGCGGCGGCTCGGCAGCATCGGCATCGCCTCGATCGCGGCCGAAAGACCGCTTCCCCTGCTCGCCGCCCATTTGGGGGACGAGCTCTTCCAGGAACCCAGCATCGCGCTGCCCCAAATGCCGCTCTGCGAGCATGTCGTGGAAGACTATGTGGCGACCGGCCTGTCGCTGAAGGCGCATCCCGTAAGCTTCTTCCGCGAGCGCCTTGCGCGGCTAGGCGCGCTGCGCAATGTCGAGCATCGTGGCGAAGATCTGAAGCAGGACTCGAAGGTCACCGTCTCGGGCCTCGTGCTCATGCGGCAGATGCCCGGAACCGCCAAGGGCGTCGTCTTCATGACGCTCGAGGACGAGACCGACATCGCCAATATCATCGTCTGGCCGAAGACCTTCGCGCGACATCGCATCACGGTCATGACCGCGCGTTTTCTCGCGGTGCGCGGGCGTTTGCAACGCGCCGGCATCGTGGTCCATGTCATCGCCGAAGACTTCATCGACCTCAGCGAAGATCTGCGGCGCCTGTCGGACGGCGAGCTTCTGGCGCGCGCGACGCAAGACTCGGCGGCCCCGCGCGAGGCAGACCCTCCGCTTCTCAAGAGCCGCGATTTCCATTGAGGGGGCCGATCAAGGGTGCGCGTCCCGCGCACCTATCACCACAAACGCGGGCGGCGGGACGCCGCCCCTCCGTCGCCGACATAGAGGTTGAAACGCCGACATGCTTGTGTGCATCTTCCCGCCGGCGCTCGCCGCTTCATCCACAACACCGAGGATCCGTCCCATGCCCTTTACCCTGTCCCAGGCCTCCCTGCCGGTTTTCGAGATCGGCCTCAATGCGCTGTCGGCCGTTCTCGACAAGGCTCAAGCACATGCGGCAGCCAAGAAGATCGACCCGTCGGTGTTCCTCAATTCGCGGCTGGCTCCCGATATGTTTGCGTTGACCCGTCAGGTGCAGGTCGTCACGGACCAGGCCAGGAACGGCTCGGCTCGGCTCGCCGGCGTCGAACCGCCGAGTTACGAAGACAATGAGACGACGATGGATCAACTCAAGGCGCGCCTCGCGAAGACGGCGGCCTATCTGAAGACGCTCGACAAGAAGCAGATCGACGGGTCGGCGGATCGCGAGATCGCCTTCCCGCTCGGCGCGACCAATAAGGGCCACATGAAGGGCGCCGATTATCTCAGCCATTTCGTGCTGCCGAACTTCTATTTCCACCTGACGGCCGCTTATGCGATCCTGCGTCATTGCGGCGTCGAGCTCGGCAAGCGCGACTTCCTGGGCGCGATCCCCATCAGGAGAACCTGAACGGAAGCAGCCACGGGAGGCGGGGGCACCTGCCTCCCCCCCGAAAGGGGGAGGTCGGTCGCGAACCGGCCGGGTGGGGGGCGAGGCAGGCGGACGGCTCTCCGATTGATCCCTCCCCGCGATCACACCCGCGGCTGTTACCCAATTGCAACACGCGTGCGCCAAGATGAATTGCCCACGAGATTCTTGAAGCTTTCGTCGTCGACCTCGTCTATTGAGAGGATGTGTTCGCGGATGTTGATTCCCGCGAGCGCATTTGGACAGAGGCCACGCAAGGAGGGATGGATGGATATGCTTCAATCGAACATCCGGTCCCTGCCGCGCGCGCCCAGGACGAACCCTCTTTTGGGTTGACCGTCACCTGACCGGACCAGGCAAAGTCTGAACGGCGCGTCATCGGCGCCGCCTCTTCTTCCACTGCGTTTCAGCTTCTCGCGGCTCGCTCCGCTCCTTGCGAAGCTTGCTGATACCGCAACCGCTTCGAGCGCGTGAGGTGGCCGCGACCCATATCGGAAACAAGCCATGTTCCGCTTCTTCGAGACCCGGATCGATCCCTTCCGACGCCATGACGAAACCATGCCGCCGGCAAACCTCCTGGGCTTCTACTGGCGCTATTGCCGGCAGGTCTGGCCCTTCCTCGCCTGCCTGATGGCGATTGGCCTCATCGTCTCGCTGATCGAGGTCTCGATGCTGCGCTATATCGGCTCGCTCGTCGATCTGCTGCGGGCGACCTCGCCCGAGCGCGTCCTCGACCGATACGGCCCGACCTTTCTCTGGATGGGTTTCGTGGTCCTGGTGGCGCGGCCACTCGCGAGCTTTACGCACGACCTGCTGACCCAGCAGGCGATCGCGCCCAGCATGACCAATCTCGTGCGCTGGCAGACGCATCATTTCGTCTTGCGGCAGTCGATCAGCTTCTTCGCCAATGATTTTGCGGGCCGTATCGCCTCGAAGATCATCCAGACCGGCCCCTCCTTGCGCGAATCCGTCGTGCAGATCATCGACGCGCTCTGGTTCGTGACCATCTTCTCCGTGAGCGCGCTCGTGATCTTCGCGCAAGCCGATTGGCGCCTCGCCTGCCCACTGGCGCTCTGGATCCTCGCCTATGTTGCGACTTTGCGCCATTTCGTGCCGCAAATCCGCGACCAGGCCGCGCAGATGTCCGAGATGCGGTCTGTCGTTACGGGCCGCATCGTCGACAGCTACACCAATATTCAAACCGTGAAGCTCTTCGCGCATCCGCAGCGCGAGGATGACTATGCGGGCGAGGCGATCGCCCAGCACACCACGGCCTTTCGGAGTGAGACGCGGCTGATCACCTTGATGAACGCCACGGTGTCCGTCCTGAACTGCATCCTCATCGCGGGCACGGGCAGCCTTGCCGTTTGGCTCTGGCTGAACAGCGCGGTTACGCTCGGCGATATCGCCCTTGCCTCCGGTCTCGCCATCCGCATCTCCAACATGTCGGGCTGGATCATGTGGGTGTCGATCGGCATTTTCGAGAATATGGGCACTGTGCAGGAAGGCATGGGGACGATCGCGCGACCATATGCCCTGGTCGATCGTCCCAAGGCGCCCGCGCTCTTGGCTTCGCGTGGCGCCATCCGCTTCGAGAATGTGCGCTTCCACTACGGCAAGGCGGGCGGCGTGATCGACAATCTGTCCTTCGCCATCGCGCCCGGCGAGAAAGTCGGGCTCGTCGGACGCTCAGGCGCGGGCAAGTCGACGCTCGTCCACCTATTGCTGCGCTTCTACGATGTCGAGAGGGGGCGCATCCTGATCGATGGGCAAGACATCGCGGGGGTTACACAGGACAGCTTGCGCCGCGAGATCGGAATGGTGACGCAGGATACATCGCTCCTGCATCGCTCCGTGGCGGAGAATATCCGCTACGGGCGGCCCGACGCGCCGCTGGAGGCGGTCATCGCGGCGGCACGGCAGGCCCATGCCCATGAGTTCGTGCTCGGCCTTTCCGATCCGCATGGGCGCACGGGCTATGACGCCCATGTCGGGGAGCGCGGGGTGAAGCTGTCGGGCGGTCAGCGCCAGCGCATCGCCATTGCGCGCGTGCTCTTGAAGAACGCGCCGATCCTCGTCCTCGACGAGGCGACCTCCGCGCTCGACTCGGAGGTCGAGGCCGCGATCCAGGAGAGCCTCTACTCGCTGATGAAGGGCAAGACGGTGATCGCGATCGCGCACCGGCTTTCGACCATCGCGGCGATGGACCGGCTGATCGTGCTCGACAAGGGCCGCATCGCCGAGCAGGGGACGCATCGCGAGCTCCTGTCCCGCGACGGCATCTACGCGGCTTTGTGGCGCCGCCAATCGGGCGGGTTCCTGAAGCTCGATGCGGCATGAAGCACCCAACGATCTCCTGCGATCATGAGCGGGGAATCCATGAGCGTATTCGTCTCGCCGTGCACGAGGCTCGCCCGGTGATGATGGACGAAGGCGCGAGCTATGCGGCGTGTCGCCGTGTCATTTCCGCCAGGGCTTCATGACCTTTATCGGTCAACTCGTAAGGCGCATGGAGCTCCCGACCGGTTTTCTGCACCAACGCTTTTCGCTTGAGATATTGCATGAGCGCATTGATCGAATCGTGCGGGATCCTCAAGGTCTGCGTCACATCTTTGATTCGCAATGATCCAGACTCCAAAATAGCCGAAAGCACGGTCCGAACACGTTGGGATCTGACGGGCAGAGGCGGGGCTTCCGCGCGGCTGGCAGGCTCGCCACGCTGGCAGTTCCTCAGTCCGGCCGCAGCGATGCGATAAACCGTGTCACCGGCCGATCCGCCGATCGTTTCGACCAAGCCGCCGGCCACAAGTCGCGCGAGGATCTGCCGCACTTCTTTCTCCGGAAGCCGCGCTGCTATCCTTATCTTCCTGACATTCGTCGCATATTCACCCGGGATCGCCGAAAGCACACGTTCCTCATTGCGGGACAGCAGAGGAGTGCTGTCACCAGTACGCGATACGATCTGCAATATTCGCTGCTGGTCTCCAAACTTCACAAGTCCTTGCGCATGCAGCTCGACCACGAGTTGATGCACTCTCTGATGGCTGACCCCCAGCCTTTCCGCGAGCTCGTTGCCCCGCATCGGCCGATCCAATAATTCGAGCAGGCGCGCGCCCGCGCGACCAGGCATTGCACTGTTACGCCGTGCCCGATCCGGAACGACCTCGAAGCGACAGGTTTCCCCACGTTGCGTCAGGGACCACCTGTTCATCTCTCCCTGCTCGGCAAGTCCGAGCCCCTCCAGCCCAATGAGCGCGTTCCTCGTCTTCTTGAGATCGAGCATCGCCAGCAGCGCGATTTCCGTCAACGAGTCTTTGCCGAACTTGAGGGCCATGAGGCATGCCGCCTGCGACCTGTTCAAGACGACACCTGGAACTTTGGATGTCATGGCTCACCACCTGATTCGGTCGGCCTGCAGTATGCAGCATCGCGGCGAAAGATTGCACGTCCGCGCTGGCTGTCCACAGGGCAAGCAAACGGCATGCGCCGGAGCCCTACAGCGCCGCCTTCCATTTCGGCTCGAGCGATTGCAGCGTCTGGCGCAGATGATCGAGGAAGGCGCGCACCCTTGCGAGGCCCGCGCGGCGCGGCGGCACGAAGGCCTTCACGGAAAGATCGGGAAGCGGGAAGTCCGGCAGCAGCGCCACGAGCTGCTTGCGCCGCAGCGCCTCGGCGACCGTCGGCAGCGACAACACGCTGATCCCCATGCCCTTGCGCACCATCTCGATCACCACCCGGCTGTCGGTCGAGGAAAGCACCGGGCGCACCGCCACGCTCACCGGGCCCGAGCGCCCCTGGAAAGTCCAACCCGGCCCGCTCGGCTGGAAGGCGATGCAGGCGTGATGCGTGAGGTCGCTCGGATGCGCCGGACGGCCGTGCCCACGCAGATAGTCGGGCGCGGCGCAGAGCAGGCGCGGATAGGGACAGAGCACCTCCTCCACCACCCCGTCATAGGTGGCAGGCACCACCACGATCGCGATGTCGAACCCCTCCTCCACCGGGTTCACCGAACGGTCGAGCACGACGATGTCGAGCGTCACCGCCGGGTGGGCATGCCGGAAGGCGGCGAGCGGGCCGGGCAGCACCAATGTCGTCATGGCCGCGGGCGCCGAGATGCGGAGCGCGCCCTCCAAGGCTTCCGGCCGCTCCAGCACACCGGCGACCAGCTCGTCATAGTCGCGGATGAGGCGCTGCATGCGCGATTGCTGGCGCTCGCCGAGATCGGTGAGCTGCACGCTGCGCGTGGTGCGCTGCAGCAGGGCCGCCCCGAGACGCCATTCGAGCTGGCTCACCCTCTTGGTTACGACCGAGGGCGACACGCCGAGACGACGCGCCGCCATGGTGAAGCTCTGTGTCTGCGCCACCGCCAGGAAGGCGCGCATATTCTCCAACCCGTCCATGAGCCATAATTTCCGATGTGCGAACAGTCTGCGCGCGGCAATGATGTTTATCATCGATCCCGGATGCAATAGGATCAACGACGAACGAAGAAATCCGGCGAGGAGGAAATGGCCAGCATCGTCCCTGACAGGGGCCTGCCGTGAACGACGCGGCGGTCGGCACCGACACCAACATCGTGCGACGGGCGCCTCGCGCCGAGCCCTGGCGGGTCAAGGCCGATATCTGCGTGGTCGGCGCCGGCATTGCCGGCACCTCCGCGGCGATCGAGGCGGCGAGGCTCGGCCGGCGCGTCGTGCTCGTCGACGGCCTGCCCGTGCTGGGCGGCCAAGCGGTCAACTCCATCATCGGCACCTTCTGCGGCTTGTTCGCCAACGGCACGCATGGCCACCAATTCACGCACGGCATCGCCGACGACATCATCCGCACGCTCGGCAGCAACAAGGAGCAGCTCTATTTCCGTCACGGCCCGCACACCACCGTCGTCTATTACGACGAGGTGGCGCTGGCGCGCTGGATCGAGGAGACGGTGCGCGGGCTCGGCATTACCGTCGTGCTCGGCGCCGTGCTTCGCCGGGTGGAGATGGACGGGCGCCGCGTGCGCCGCATCGAGCTCGCCACCCGCTACGGCGATGTGCATGTGGAGGCCACCGGCTTCGTCGACTCGAGCGGCGACGCGGCCCTCGTCTGGCAGGCGGGCCTGCCCTGCCGCGAGCCCGCCAACTCCAAGGTGTTCGGCACCCAGATGGTGGTGCTCGAGCATATCGACGAGGCGCGCCAGCCGACCCGCGACCAAATCGCGGCGCGCATGAAGGAGAAGGGCGAAGCCTATGGCCTGGTGCGGCGCGAAGGGCTCGGCTTCATCATCCCGGGCCGCGGCATCGCCGCCATGAACATGACGCATGTCGAGACACCGCTCGATCCGCTCGAGGCCTCGGCGCGCACCCTCGACGGGCGCGACCAAGCCGACCGGGCGGTGCGTTTCCTGCAGGCAGAGTTTCCCGAAGCCTTCGGCAAGGCCAGGGTGCGCGCCTATGGCTTTCCGGGCATTCGCCAGACACGCTGGATCGTCGGCCGCCAGCAGCTCACCGTCGAGGATGTGCGCGCCGGAACCCGCTTCTCGGACGCGATCGGCCGCACCGCCTGGCCGATCGAGCTGCATGATCACGGCTCGGGCCATCATTGGCACGTCTTTCCCGAGGACCATGTGCACTATATCCGCTCGGCAGCATGGTGCCCGCCGAGGCCGACAACGTGGTCGCGGCCGGCCGCTGCATCGATGCCGACACGGCGGCGCTGTCGAGCGTCAGGGTGATGGGGCCCTGCATGGCGATGGGCGCGGCCGCGGCGCAAGCGCTCGACATCGCCGGCACCGGCAGCGTTCACCAGATCGATCTCGGCGTATTGGCCAGGCGCGTCCATGACAATGTCGAACGGACCGATTGACCCACCGGCAGCCGTCGTCACCTCTCCCCTTGCGGGAGAGGTCGGTCCTGGGGCACTGCCGAAGGACCGGGTGAGGGGTCTTTTGGCCTGGCCTAAGCTTGACCTTCCGCGTCAAGCATCGCGGCGAGACACATATGTGGAGCGCATCCTCTTACCCCTCACCAGGATCGCGGCCTGCGGCTCGCGATCCGGCCTCTCCCGCAAGGGGAGAGGTAAGGGCGCTTCGACCGGGTGGTGCACATGCGACTGACCGATTACGAGAAGGCGATGCTCGACGGCGTGCACGGGCGCGCCAAGGCCCGCGCCATGGATCTCCTCGTCCGCTACGGCGAGGCGCTGGGCGCCGAGAAGCTCGTCGAGACCAACAATGTTGCCGGCGCCTTCAACGCCTCGACGCCTTCGGTGCGCGGCCTCGTCTCGAAGGGCTTCGACGCGGTCTATTCCGAGCTCAATCTCGACAGTCCCGAGGTCGTCGAGATCCCGCCGATGCAGGTGAACACCTGCCAGCTCATCACCGGCATCGACAACGAGAACTGGCGGGTGCAGGGCATCCCGGACGATCTCGCCGAGCAGCAGAAACGGGGCGAAGCCTTCTTCGGCAAGCGCGGCATCAACATGTTCGCCACCTGCACGCCCTATCAGGTCGGCAATGTGCCGGTGAAGGGCGAGCACTGCGCCTGGATGGAATCCTCGGCCGTCGTCTATTGCAATGGGGTTCTGGGCGCGCGCACCAATACCGAGGGCAAGGAGTCGACCGGCGCAGCCGCGCTCACCGGGCGCATCCCCTATTTCGGCTATCACATCGACGAGAACCGGCGCGGCACGCATCTCGTCGAGGTCGGCATCGAGGTCGACGACATCATGGATTGGGGGCTGCTCGGCTATTGGCTGGGCGAGATCGTGCAGGAGGATGTGCCGGTCATCACCGGCAAGGCGCGCCAGCCGAGCCTGATCAAGCTCAAGCATTTCGGCGCGGCCGCGGCCTCCTCGGGCGGCGTCGAGATGTATCATATCCCCGGCGTCACCCCCGAGGCGCGCACCGTCGAGGAAGCCTTTGCGGGCCGTGACGTCGCGGGGGTGCTGCGCTATGGCGCCGCCGAGCGGCGCCTCGCCTACGACAATCTCAATTGCGCCGATGACCGGAAGGTGGATTTCGTCATGCTCGGTTGCCCCCACAACGCCATCGAGCAGGTGGCGCTGATCGCCATGCTGCTCGACGGCAGGAAGATCAGCCCGAACACGGCGCTGTGGGTGCACACGCCGCGCGCCATCCGCGCGGTCGCCGACCGCAACGGCTATACGCGCATGATCGCCGAGGCCGGCGGCATGGTGATGAGCGACACCTGTCCGGCGATTTCCCGCCACATGCCGAAGGGGGTGCGCGTGGTGGCGACCGATTCGGCGAAGCAAGCCCACTACCTGCCGGCGATCACGGGGGTGAAGGCCTGGTTCGGCTCGGTGCGCCAATGCGTCGAGGCCGCGATCACCGGCCATTGGGAGGGAGGCCTCACATGAGCGACAGGGAGGCCGCAACGCGCATCGTGCTGCGCGGCCGCAAGGTGGTCGGTGGCGTCGCCGAGGGCGAGGCCCTGGTCACGCGGGAGACGATTTCAGGCTGGGGCGGGATCAACGAACGCGACGGCACCATCATCGAGCGCCGCCACGAGCTGCGCGGCCAGAGCTTCAAGGGCAAGGTGCTGGTGTTTCCGGGCGCCAAGGGCTCGTCCGGATATTCGGCCTATTTCCACATGGCGCGGCTCAACGGTGCGGCTCCGGTCGCCATGATCTTCACCCGCATGACGACGAAGGCCGCGCTCGGCGCGGTGGTGGCGCGGGCGCCCGCGGTCACCGATCTCGACCAGGACCCCGTCTCGGTCATCCGCAGCGGCGACTGGGTGCGGGTCGACGCCGACCAGGGGATCGTCGAGGTGACGAGGCGCTCCGCCTGACGGCGTCGCAAGCAGTCGTTGAGAAAGCCTCGATCCAGGGCTAAGGAGGGAGAGGAGGATCGCCAATGAGCGCCGTTCTCATCCGCAATCTGGAAGAACTTGCGGCGGCCGTTCCGGACGGCGCCAAGCTTGCCGTTCCGGCCGATTACTCGGGCGTCGCCATGGCGGCGACGCGAGCTTTGATCCGCCGCGATGCCAAGCACCTGCATCTCGTTTGCGTGCCGGTAAGCGGTCTGCAGGCCGACTTGCTGATCGGCGCCGGCGCGATCGATACGATCGAGACCTCCGCGGTGACGCTCGGCGAGTTCGGGCCGGCGCCGCGATTCGTCGATGCGGTCAGGCGTGGCAGGATCGCGCTCAAGGACGCCACCTGCCCGGCGATCCACGCGGCGCTACAGGCCGCCGAGAAGGGCCTGCCCTTCATGCCGCTGCGCGGCATTCTCGGCAGCGATCTCATCGCCAACCGCCCCGACTGGACGATCATCGACAACCCCTTCGCGGCCGGCGACCGCATCGTGGCGTTGCCGGCGATCCAGCCCGACATCGCGCTGTTCCACGCGCCCTTGGCCGACCGGCAAGGCAATGTCTGGATCGGGCGCCGTCGCGAACTGATGACCATGGCGCATGCTTCGAAGCAGAGCTTCGTCACCGTCGAAGAGATCGACGAAACGAACCTCCTCGAGGATGAGCGCCTCGCCGCGGGCGTCATCCCGGCGCTCTATGTCTCCGCCGTGGTCGAGGCGAGAGCCGGCGCCTGGCCGCTCGGCCTCTGGGACCGCTACGGGCAGGACGAGGCATACCTGCGCGAATACGTGATCGAGGCGAAGACCGAAGATGGGTTTCGGCGGATGCTGGAGCGCTGGCCCGGCCATCCGGCTCTGGCGGCCGAATGACGGGCAGTCCCTTGCAGGAGGCGGCCGAGCCTACGCGCCAGGAATTGCTGATCTCCGTCATCGCGGAGCTGCTCGCCGGCTGCCGGCACGTGGCGGTCGGCGCCTCTTCGCCGATCCCGGGCGCCGGCGCCCTGCTGGCGCGGGCGCGTTCCGGCGGCGCGCTGCGGGTCTCGGTGCTCGGCTCGATCAGGAACAACTTCTTCACCAATGGCGGCGTCGAACTCTTCGATTGCGCGGCGCAAGGCCGCGTCGATGCCTTCTTCCTCGGTGGCGGCCAGATCGACGGCGAAGGCAACATCAATCTCGTCGGCACAGGTCGCTATCCGGCGACGGATATTCGCTGGCCCGGCTCTTTCGGCTCGGCCTATCTCTATTTCCTGGTGCCGCGCGTGATCTTGTTCCGCGAGGAGCATACGCGGCGCGTCATGGTGGAGAAGGTGGATTTCATCAGCGCGCCGGGCCGAAGCGAGGACGGCGTCTACCGTCCCGGCGGCCCGCATGCGCTTCTCACCAATCTCGCGCTGTTCGACTATGACCATGGGCATCGCCGCTTTCGCTTGCGGAGCGTGCATCCCGGCCATGGCCTCGAAGAGGTGCTCGACAATACGGGCTTCGCCTTCGACCGGCCGGCGCGCGTGCCGCGGACACCATCTCCCGATGCCGCAACGCTCGCCTTGATCCGACAGCGCGTCCGCGGCGAGATCGCCGAGGTCTATCCGCGTTTCGTCGCCACTGCCTTCGCGGGCAGTGATCGATGAATGCGCGCTCTCTAACCCCCCGGATATGATCCTTGCGTCGCCGCATGAGGTCCGTCGGTGTGCAGGTGCGGTGCGTCGAGATGGCAGGCGAAGGACCGGCCTGCAAGGTGGCGCAGCGGAGGCGTGATCTCGCCGCAGACCGGCATGGCGTGCGGGCAACGGGTGCGAAAGGCGCAGCCCGAAGGCGCGCCGATCGCATCCGGCAGCTCGCCATAGCGCTCGGCGCGCGCGTCCGGCCGCAGCGTGGCTTCCAAGAGCATTTGCGAATAGGGATGGAGCGGCGCGCGAAGTATATCTCCGGTCGCTCCGGTCTCGACGATGGCGCCGAGATACAGGACCGCGATGCGGTCCGCGAGAAAACGGATCACGCTCATATCATGGCTGATGATCACATAGGTGAGGCCGAGCTCGGCGCGCAGATCGCGCAGCAGATTGAGGATTTGCGACTGCACCGACACATCGAGCGCGCTCGTCGGCTCGTCGCAGAGAACGATCCGAGGCTTCAGGATGAGCGCGCTGGCGATGGCGACGCGCTGACGCTGGCCGCCCGAGAGTTGCGACGGATAGGACGCGGCAAGTCTCGCCGGCAATCCGCATAGATCCATCATGCGGCGCATCTCGGCCTGGCGCTCGCTCGGCGTGCCGATGCCGTGAACGTCGAGCGGCAGCCTGATCGTCGCCCCGACGCTCCGCCGTGGGTTGAGCGACGAATATGGATCCTGGAAGACGGGCTGGATCTGGCGGGCGAGCGTCGCGCGATCATAGGCTCGCACGTCCATGCCGAGGATATGGACCTCGCCCCGGCTCGGCTTTTCCAACCCCAGGATGACCTTCGCGAGCGTCGACTTGCCGCCGCCGCTTTCACCGACGACGCCGAGCGCCTCGCCTTCCGCAAGATCGAGATCGATGCCGCGGAGCGCGTGCAGAGTGGCCTTGCGCGCAAAGATTCCCTGAGCGACGGCATAACGAACCTCGACCTCCCGCAACCTGATTGCCATCGGATCCCGAGCCGCATTCGCGACCTCTTCCGCCTTGCGGATGCCGGTCCGGAACGGCGCGGCCGGCGCCGGGAGATGCCGCGCCGATATCGCGTCCTGCGCCTCCATCACGCAGCGGTAGAAGCGACCGGGTCCAAGCGCGCGCTCGGGGATTTCGCCGGCGCAAGCCTCCTTGGCGTGGCTGCAACGATTGCGGAACTGACAGCCGGTGACTTCTCCGACGAGGCTCGGCACCTCGCCCGGCAAATAGCCCAATCTCGAGCCTGCCTGGCCATCGTCCACCGCATCCGGAACGCACGACAGGAGGGCTCGGGTGTAAGGATGCATCGGCTGTCGCAACAGCGCTTGCGTCGGTCCCGTCTCGACGATCTCGCCCGCATACATGACGGCGACGCGCTGCCCGAAGCGCCCGACGACCGAAAGGTCATGCGTGATCAGGATGATGGCGAGCGCGAATTCGCGGCGCAACCGGTCGAGCAACGCCAGGATCTGCGCCCGGATGGTCACGTCGAGCGCCGTCGTCGGCTCGTCGGCGATGAGCAGCGCCGGCTCGGTCATCAGCGCCATGGCGATCATCACCCGCTGCCGCAAGCCGCCCGAGAGTTGGTGGGGATATTGCCGCAGGCGCAGGCGCGCCTGGCCGACGCCGCAGGTCTCGAGCAGCGAGATTGCGCGGCTGGTGGCCTCTTCCCGGCCGAACCGCGGCCGATGTTGCAGCAAGCCTTCGATGATCTGCTCGCCGACCGTGTAGGCCGGGTTGAGCGCGGTCGTCGGTTCCTGGAAGATCATGGCCATGCGGTTGCCGCGCAGCGCCTGCAGGCGCCCCTCGTCGGCGTCCTTCAACTCCTCGCCGGAGAGCCGAAGATGCTCGACTTGCCGCGAAGCGGATTGGGGCAGCAGGTCCATCAGGGCGAAGGCCGTCATCGTCTTGCCGCAGCCGCTCTCGCCGACGATGCACAAGGTTTCCCCGCGCGCCACTTCGAGATCGATGCCGCGCACCGCGCGCAGCATCCCGGCGCCGGTTCGCAGCGAGACCGTCAGGCCTTCGACGACAAGCGCCGCGCTCAAACCCGGCTCTCCGGAGTCAGCCGATTGCGCAAGCCGTCTCCCACGAGATTGATGGCGAGCACGAGGAGCATCAAGGCGAGCCCGGCATTGGTGATCAGCCACGGAGAGGCGGTGAGCCAGTTCCGGCCCTCCGCCATCATCAGCCCCCAGGACGGCTCGGGTGCCTGGATGCCGAGCCCCAGGAAGCTCAATACGGCCGCCGCCAGGATGCATTGCGCCATCTCGAAGGTGAGCACGACCACGAAATGGTTGAACACGTTCGGGAACACATCGCGCGTCACGATTCGCCAGTCGGAGCAGCCCATGGTGCGGGCGCGCGTCACGTAATCCTGTCGGCGCGTCTGCCGCGTCACCGTGCGCATGACGACCGCGAAACGATCCCAATTGGTGAGACCGAGAACCAGAATGACGACGCCGAGGCCGCTGCCTCCCACTTGCAGAATGGCGAGCGCGATCAGCAGCGACGGCAAGGCAAGCCTCGTCGAGATGACATAAGACACGGCGCGGTCGACGAGCCCGCCGCAATAGCCGCCCAGAATGCCGAGCGCCGAACCGATCAGGCCGGCGATGACCGCGGCTCCCGCTCCGACCGCGAGCGAGATGCGCGTGCCATAGATCAGGCGGGAGAGATAGTCGCGTCCGAACGCGTCCGTCCCCAATGGATAAGCGGAGCTTCCGCCCGCCGACCATGCCGGGGGCTTGAGGCGACGCATCAGGCTCTGCGCATAAGGGTCATGCGGCGCGATGGCCTCGGCGAACAAGGCAACGACAAGGAGCAGGGCCAGGATGGCGCAGCCGAGGAAGAAGCCGAGGTCGCGTGGCCGGCGGCGAAGCCTGGAGGCGGCCGGGTCGAAGCCGGCTCGTCCGCTCAGCGCCGCCTCTGACATATCAGGCCACGCGGATACGCGGATCCAACCAGCCGTTGAGCAGGTCCGCGACGAGGTTGAGCGCGACGAAGAGGATCGCGACGATCATCACGATCGCCTGCGTGACGGGAAAATCCGATCGCTGGATGGCGTTCCAGGCGAGGAGCCCGATGCCGTTCAGCGCAAAAACGCTCTCGATGACGATCGAGCCGCCGAGGAGGACGCCGAACTGCACGGTCGCGACCGAGACCACCGGCAAGATGGCGTTGCGGAGCGCATGCTTCACCAGAATGACGCGCCGAGGCAGCCCCTTGGCGCGCGCCGTGCGGATATAGTCGGACGACAAGGCCTCGATCATACCGGCGCGCGTGAGCCGCATCAGCACCGGCATCACGAACCAGCCGAGCGCCAGCGTCGGCAGCACGAAGCTCCTCCAGCTATCCGTTCCGGAAATCGGCAGGATCTGCAGCTTGACGCCGAACAGCAGCATCAAGAGCAGGGCCGACCAATAGGAAGGCATTGCCTGCCCGACGACGCCGATCGTCAGGCATCCCCTGTCGAGGAGCGATCCAGGCCGATTGGCGCCGACCATGCCGAGCGGCAGCGCGATGGCAAGCGCCACGAGGAGAGAGGCGACGGCGAGCGTAATCGTGACCGGCAGACGCCGCACGATCATTTGGAACACGTCCTCATGCGAGAAGAACGAGGTGCCGAGATCCCCGCGCAATACCCGCGAGGCCCAGTCCAGATATTGCAGGATCAAGCTGCGATCGAAACCGTAGAATGCCCTGATCTTCTCGACCTCCTCCTTGCTGGTCTCCATCCCGCCGATCGACATTGCGAGGTCGCCGGTCCAATGCATGAGGGCGAAGGTCGCGATGGACACCGTCAAGCAGACGAGGAGTGCCTCGATCAGCTTGCGGACCGTATAGTCGAGCATCAACGGGCCATGGCTCTCACTGCCGCCAGCCGGTCATGTAGATCAGCGGATAGCCGTCGCTCGGCGCCGTGAAGTCGAGCTCGGCGCGATAGCCGTAAT
Organism: Hyphomicrobiales bacterium; assembly: GCA_044445965.1. GTDB lineage: Bacteria > Pseudomonadota > Alphaproteobacteria > Rhizobiales > Beijerinckiaceae > GAS188. The sequence continues at coordinate 25,504 of JBIOEJ010000041.1, read as the reverse complement.
TGGTGACGCCGGTCATCAGCGGCACCACATATTCCTCGCGCTCGATCTTATCGAAGCCCTGCTTGTAGAGGCGGGCGCGCTCCGCCGCATCGGTGATCGAGCCCGCCTGGCGGAACCAGGAGATCACCTCTTCGTCGCGCGTATAGTCCCCCTGATCGCCCATGAAGAAGAGCGGCACCAGCGCGGACACGTCATAGACGCCGTTCGAAGGCCAGGGCACGACCGAGGCTTGCAGCTTGCCCCCGAAGAAATCCTTGATCCAGGCCGAAGTCTCACGAAAATCGAGCTTCGCCTTGATGCCGATCTCGCGCAGGTCGCCGATGATGGCCTCGGCCACCGGCCCGCTATCGGTGAACGCCCCGATGGAGGTGTCGAAGCCGTTGGGATAGGCGGACGCCTTCATCAGCTCCTTGGCCTTCGCGACATCGTAGTCGTAGACGACGCTCGCCGTCGGGCAGCCGAACTGCTTGGGGTGGCAAGGCGCATCGATGACGACGCTCGAGCCGCCGCGCAGTACCTGGCTGATCGCGGCCCTGTTGATCGCGTGCGCGATGGCGAGCCGCACATTCCGATCCTGCATCGGGTTCGTGCCGCTGCGGCCGGCCGCATCAAGCGACAGGAAGCTGATGGTCGTTGCGCCCCCAGCCACGGCAACGATGCCCTTGGCACCCTGCAATTGCTGCATCTGGTCGGCGCCTATGCCCCAGAGAAAATCCACGCGCCCGCTGGTCAGCTCGGCGATCTGGGTCTGCGCATCCGTGATCGTCACGACCGAGATCTTGTCGAGGCGCGGTTTGCCCCAATCGGCCTGGTAATAGCCGTCATAGCGCGTCAGTTCGAGACTTCTCCCGGCGTCGAATGCCGTCACCTTGTAGGGGCCGGTTCCGATCGGCTTCAAGCCGAAGGCCTTCGCGCCCATCTGCGCGTGCGCGACATGGGGCAGGATGAACAAGGTCTGCGTCAGCCGGTCGATCGCCGATGGCGTCGGCGCGTTCAAGATCAGCCGCACCGTGAACGAGTCGCGTTTTTCGGCCCGGTTGATGAATCCGTAATCGGCTTGGCCGAAGGCGATCTGCGCATCGGGCTTCTTGATGTATTGCAGCGTGTAGACGACATCGTCGGCGTCGAAGCCCTGGCCGTCATGGAAAGTCACTCCGTGACGGAGCGCGAATTCCAGGGTCTTGTCGTCGATCCATTTCCAGGCGGTCGCCAGGGCCGGTTTCGGCTCGCCGGATTTCGGATCGCGATAGAGAAGATGCTCGAGCACATTGCGGCTGACGAGCTGGATCGAACGCTTCGAGGTACCGTAGGGGTCGAGCGTTTCGATATCGGTCGAGAAGCCCCAGGTCAGGGAGTTCTTTTGTTGTTGTGCCTCCGCGTAGCTCGCCGCGAACAGGGCGAGCCCCAAGGCGCACCACGCCGTCATCTTCCTCAACATCACCGGCCTCCATCAAGTCCGCGCTTCGCCAAGGACCGATCGGCCGTCAGCGCAGCGAGTCCAGCACCGCATAGATCGCCGCCGGCAGGCTCGCCCCGAACCGCTTGGCCCGCTCGGGCGACCAGCCCTGCACCTTGTCCTGCCACCACGAGGTGTCCTTGAAGGGCTGCTCCAGCAGCACGGATAGGCAGTCGAAGCGCTCGGCGATCCAGTTCCACGCCATGGTCAAGTCGGCGGTCTCGGGCGATCCGCCCGGATAGGGATGGCCGACCTCGTAATCCGGCGAAGCGGCGGCCCAGCCATGCTCGAACTGCCGGAAGAGCGTGCGCAGCCGCTCGGACCGAGAGGGGATTTCGAGCGGGCCGCCGAGGAAATTGCAACGAAGCTCCGCGTCGGCATGGCAATCGAGGCAGAAATCGACGCCGACCCGTTCCATGAGGGTGCGCACATGCACGACTTCGGGACTGCGCTCGAGGCTGGGCGAGGTCCATTCGCGGTTGAGATTGGCGCCCCTGGCATTGGTGCGATGGCGTGCCTGCTTCGTCCCGTCGGGGTTCATATTCGGCACGATATAGACCATGGCGAGGTCGAGGATGCGGCGAACGACCGGATCATGCTCGTCGAGCATGCGCCCGACCAGGCCTTCGAGGAAATATCCGCTCTGGGTCTCGGAGGGGTGCTGTCCGGCGATGACCCATATCTTCTTCTTCCCGGATGCGGGGCTGCCGACGGTCAGCATGTCGATATCGGCGCCCTCGGCGCTGCGGCCGATCGAAGACAGGCGCACGCGCGGCGAGGTTTGCGCACGTGCCAGGAGATCATGCAAGTCTTGGAGCGAATAGGGAGCCCAGGAGGCATAGTAGCAGGCATCGTGATCCGGCCGATGGCGGAAGGTGAACACTTGCCCGTCGAAGGTCCCCGGCACGCGGAACCAGCGCCGCCGGTCATAGGATGCGACGGGCCCGGTATTGGTCCAGCGATTTTCGAGATCGCGATGGCTATGCAGCCTTGCAGCCAATGTCTCGCCGGCATCGATCAGGTGATAGGTGCAATCGATGCCGCGCACGCCGATCGCCCTGAAATGGTAATAGGCCTTGAACATCGACCCTACGTCCTGGACCAGGCGCAGCTTGATATTCGAAGGGTCGGTCGCATCCACCACATCGATGCTGCCGCCCGGTATGTTGCCATTGATCGAGATCGCCATCTGCGGACTTGCCTTCCCCGAGCCAGTCTCCGCGCCCGGCGATCGCGCGGCTGTCGCCACTTCCGGCGTTTCGCCCGTCATCGTGCAGCCCTCCGGGAGCCCACGCCGCTTCGATGGAAGCGTCGCTCGGCTTTCATCGTTCGCGTCGTCTTACGGTCTTCACGCGAGCCCGAGCCACCCATGGCTTCGCGCGGTCGAGCTTCGCTCGAGAGCCTCTTGTCTTGATCGTCGCCCGTTTCGAGCAGCAGGTCGAAGGAGCGGCCGATATCGGCTTCAATGCCTCTGCGTGCCCCCGCCACATCCCCCCTTGCGAGCGCCGCCAAGGTCAGGGCGTGGAATTCGGTCGCCTCGCCCTTGCGACCATCGAAGAGCGCGGCGGCGCGGCGCAGATAGGGCCCGAACCGAAGCCAGAGGCCTTCGATGATCGGCAACAGCGCTTCCGATCCGGACCTCGCATAGATCGTGAAGTGGAAGCGCCAGTTCTTCTGCACGCTGTCCTCGATCCGGTTCGCGCCGTCGGCAGCGCGTTGCGCTTCAAGAAGACCCGCGAGCGCATCAAGGTCGTCCCTGCTCATCCTGGACGTGGCCATCTCCGTGGCCAAGCCCTCGATGGCGCGGCGCACATCGCGCAGATCGCGCAATTGGCTCGCCGACAGCGTCGGCACGCGCACTGAACGGTTCGGCAGGGATTCGAGCGCGCGCTCCGCGACGAGCCGGCTCAGCGCCTCGCGGACCGGCATGGCGCTGGTGCCGCAGGCAAGCGCCAGCTCCGCGATCTTCAGCCCCTGCCCCGGCTCGAAGGCGCCGCTCATCAGGCGCTCGCGCAATGCCGCATGCACGCGCTGGCGCATGGTTTCGTGCTCGATGCGCGCGATGCCGAGGTCAAGCATGGAGACGCAATCCAGAAAATCTTTGATCAAAGATCGAAGATAAGCTAATTGGAGGAGCTGTCAACACGGCTGACGAAGGCGACGCAGGGAGGGCGAGGCATGGCGGCGCGCAAGACTCCGACAAGCAAGACTCCGGCAGGCAAGATTTCGACAAGCAAGACCTCGACAAGCAAGACCTCGACAAGCAAGACCTCGGCGCGCAAGACTTCGACCCGAGGGCGCTCGACAGGGCCGCGGCCTGCCGATGACGGCTTCGAGCTCTACGACCTGCGGGTCGAGGTCGTCGCGCCGCCTGACGCCAGGATCTATTGCAACAGCCGGCCCGGGGACTGGTTCGAGGTGCGCGGAGAGCTTTTGCACTTCCGACCCGACATGCCCTTCAGCATGTATTCGCTCGCCGCCCTCTTGCCGCTGCTGCCCGCCAAGCAGCGCCCGACCCATGAGCACGACTGGATGACCACCGATTCCGAGATCGCCTGCCCGGACCCCAATTGTCCGACCCGCTTCAAGATCACGCGGCTCGGCAAGAGGCGCTTCAGCCATGCCGAGACCACCGCGGTTCCGCTGAAGCGGCGCAGGAAAGGCAAGGCCGGCTCCGACGGGAGCGAAAGGACATGAACGTGGAACGTATAGAGCTCGAGCCGGGTTATTCGATCTCTCGGTTGATCAAAGGCGGCTGGCATCTCGCAGGCGGGCATGGGAAGATCGACCGCGACCAGGCCGTCAACGACATGGCGAGCTTCGTCGAAAGGGGGATCACGACCTTCGACTGCGCCGATCACTATATCGGGGTCGAAGAGCTCATCGGCGAGTTCCGCTTGCGCCATCCGAGCCTTGCGAAGGAGCTGCAAGTCCACACCAAATTCGTGCCCGACCTCGCCGACCTGCCGGGCATGAACCGCGACTACGTGGTCAGGATCATCGACCGGTCGTTGCGAAGGCTCGGCGTCGAGCGACTCGATCTCGTGCAATATTTCTGGTGGGATTGGTCGGTCCCGGGCGCGGTCGATACGGCAAGCGTGCTGCATGACCTCATGCGCCAGGGCAAGATCGCGCGGCTCGGGGTGACGAACTTCAACACCTCCCAATTCGAGACCCTGGTCGATGCCGGCATTCCGTTCGTCGCCCACCAGTTGCAATATTCGCTCGTCGATCGCAGGCCCGATTGGAAGATGAACGACTATTGTCGCGCGCATGGTGTCAAGCTTCTGACCTACGGGCAGTTGCTCGGCGGCTTCTTCTCCGAGACCTGGCTCGGCGAGGACGAACCACGGGGACCGTTCGAAAACCGCTCATTGACGAAATACAAGCTGATCATCGATGAGTTCGGCGGTTGGAAGCCGTTCCAGGAATTGCTGCGGGCCCTGGCGCGTGTCGGCAAGCGCCATGGCGTAGGGATCGGCGAAGCGGCGCTGCGTTGGACGCTCGATCGGCCGAATGTGGCAGGCTCGATCGTCGGCGCGACATCGACCAGGCATCTCGAGCGCAACCTGCGAGTCATGGATATGGCACTCACGAGCGAGGATTTGGCCGAGCTCGCGCTCGCAACCGACAACCGGCCTGGGCCGCGCGGCGACTGCTACCAGCTCGAGAACGACCGCAACGGGCCGCATGGCAAGATCATGCGCTACAACCAAAACAGCATCGATGCGGCCTCGGCGGCGTGAGCGCCTCTCAGCGTTCGACTCGAAATTCGAGGACCGCCCATCGGCGAGCGGCGGCTGAGGGAGCAGGAGCGCGCTGGCGCCTCGAGAGGGGCGCCGGCGCTAGAGCATGTTGCCGAAAAGTGTGAGCGGTTTTCGGGCGACATCATGCTCTATTTTTTTGGAATCGATCACGTTCATGCGTTTGGATCGATTCGATCCAAACGCATCGTGATCTTGCAGAAAGCAAAACGCCCGGCGGCTTATTCAGCTCCGGGCGCAAACTGGACAACTATCCAATGGACCGGCTGTTTTTCCGAAATCTTGGAAAATGTCAAGCAAAATGGGTTCTCACGGTCCGTCGACAAATCATTTAGCCGGATAATCAATTTTGCTCGCATCAAATGCCGGAATCAACATTTGTCAACATTTTCCCCTGGCGCCGACCTTGGCCCGGATCGTGGTCCGGGCCTTGGAGGCCCACCCGCAAATCGGGGAGATCATGCTGCTCGCGCGCCTTTCACGAATTTCGGGTCAGGCTCTCACACCTCCCTCGGGTCGAGCCCGATATGGATGAGCGTCTCGCCGACCGCCATCACGGGACCCGAGTGAATGGCGAGCACGATACCGGCATTCGGAGCCTTGGCCTCGCCGCGCCCGTTGCCGTAGGCGTCGTAGTAACGGCCGATGACGCTGCCCTTCTCGATCCGATCGCCGCAGCGGACGCTTCGCTCGAAGAGGCCGCCTTGGCTCGCCGTCACCCAGTCGAAGTTCGAGAAATAGGTGAGCGGGCCATGGTCGGTGACGGCCCCCTCGAGCATGTTCAGGGCCCGCAGGACATTACGCAGCCGCTCGACCGCGTCCGAGACCGCATCGTCCGTGAAGGCGCGGTTCTTGCCCCCGCATTCGACGATGTAGCTCGCGATCCCGTCTTGCGCCGCGGTCATCATCGCCGAGCCAACCAGGATATCGGTCGGCGCCGGCAGCGTGCTGCGGTAGCCGAAGGCGCGCGCTACGGTCTCCGACAAGGCGCCCACCTGGCCGCCAGCCTTCGGAAACAGCGCCCAGCGCACGTCCGGCGTCATGGCCGTATGGAAATCGATCAGCACATCCGCGTGGCGCTTCAACGGTTCGTAGATCGCATGCGCCATCTGCTGCGTCTGCGTGCCGTTCGGGTCGCCGGGAAACTGCCGGTTGAGGTCGCCGCCATGGAAGACCTCATAGGGGCTCATGCGCTGCTTCATCTGGAATGCCGGCTTGTTGAGGATCGGCAAGGCGATGACAGTGCCGGCGAGCTTCGCTTGATCGAGCCGCCGCAGGAATTCGTGGATGATGTAGGTGCCGCAGTATTCGTTGCCGTGCACGCATCCATTGAGCCACAGCGTCGGCCCGTCCTTCTCGCCTCGAACGATGATCACCGGGATATCGAGCGTGGAGCCGTCCGGCGCCTCCCCGATCTTGAGAACGCCCTTCGCGACACCGGGAGCCGTCGAATGCGCGGAGCCGATGACGATATCCTTGGATGCGGCATGCTTGGAGGTTGCCTCGCTGGAGGCCGCATTCTTCGACGTCGCATTCTTCGACGCTGCACCGTCGGATGCGGCCTTGTCGGACGCCGCATTCTTCGATGCCGAATTCTTGGGCGTGGTTTTCCTGGCCATGTCGGTTCTCACGCCTGCTTCGGGTTGAGGCCGATATGCACGAGCACATCGCCTTGGGGGATGATCGGTCCGGGGTGAATGGCGAGAACGATGCCGGCCGCAGGCGCGCGCGCCACGCCCCTCTCATCGCCGAACAGGTCGAAATAGGTGCCGATCGCCTGGCCTTCGACGATCTTCTGTCCGCATTTCACCTTGGGGCGGAAGAGGCCGCCATGCGGCGATGTGGCCCAATGGAAGTTCGAGAAGGTGGTGAGCGGAGGATATTTGGTCACTGGGCCGGCCAGCAGCCCGATGGCGCGCGACACGTTGCGCAAGCGCTCGGCCACGCCCTCGACCGTGTCGCGCGAGAAGGCATCGTCGAGGCCGCCGGCCTCGACGAGATAGCTCGGAATGCCGTCGCCCCCGGCCGTCATCATGGCCGAACCGGTAAGCGTGCCGGCCGGCGTCGGCAGCGTATCCTCATAACCGAAGGCGTCCGCCATCAGCCGGCCGACACGGCTCACCTCCCCGCCGCTATCCGCATACAGGGCCCAGCGCGTATCGCTCGTATAGGCCGTGTGGAAGTCGATGAGATGCGTCGCGTAGCGCTTCAGCTCGCGATAGACCGCATGCGCCATGCGCTCGGTGAAGCCGCCCTTCTCATTGCCGGGGAAGCAGCGGTTGAGATCGGTGTTGTTGAAGCCCTCGAAAGGACTCGAGCGCCGGTGGACGCGGAAGGCCGTGAGGTTCAGGATCGGCAGCGCCACGACCGAACCTTGCAGCGCGGCGGGATCGAGCGAGCGCAGGAATTCGTGGATCGAGAAGGTGGTGCAATATTCGTTGCCGTGCACGCAGCCGTGCAGCCACAGCACCGGACCGTCCTTCGGACCGCGCAACACCACGGCCGGGAGATCGACGGGCGCCCCATCCGGCATGGCGCCGACTCTCAGCGTTCCCTCGAACCGTCCCGGGCGGTCGGCCTTGATGGTCCCGAACTCGATACTAGTCATCGCTACGCGCTCCCTGAGGCTTGGTCATCGTCTTCAATGTCCTGCTGAAACTTTTTTGCGCCGCCCGGCATCCGCTTCGCCTGAAAATGCCCTATAGCCGCATCGCGGCGCGCAAGCCCACGAGCCGCTCGACCACGAGGCCGAACACCACGATGAGCACGATCTGGACGGTGGTGATGGCGGCCACCACCGGTGATGATTCCCATTGGATGTAGGAAAAGATCTCGATCGGCAGCGTCGTCATGCCGGGCCCGGAAAGGAAGAGCGCGATATCGACGTCCCCGAAGGAGATGATGAACGAGAAGATGAGCGCCGACAGCACACCCGGCGCGACGAGCGGCAACGTCACCTCGGCGAGCACGCGCAGCCGTGAGGCGCCGAGCGTATGGGCCGCCGCCTCGAGATCGGGATCGACGCTTTCGAGGCTCGCGATGATGCCGGCAATGGTGAAAGGCAGGCAGATGAGCACATGGCCGATCACCAGAGCAGCCAGCTCCGGGGCCGGAAAGCGGGTCAGCACCAGCAAGAGCGACAGGCTGATCAGGATATGGGGCACCATCATCGGCAGCATGGCGAGCGCCTGGCCGGTCTCGCGTCGCCGTCCGAGGAAGCGCACCACGCCATAGGCGGTGATGAAGCCGATGCTCGTGGCCATCACCGAGGCGATAGCCGCGAGCCAGAGGCTGAACTTGAAGGCGGTCGTGAAGTTGTCGCTCTCGGCGAACTCGCGATACCAGCGCAGCGAAGCCTGCGACAGCGCATAGACGTTGCGCTGATCGGGACTGAACGAGGCGAAGACCACGATCAGCAGCGGCAGCAGCAGGAAGAGGTAGACCGCGGCGATCAGAATGCCGAAAGCCAGCCTGTTGAGGCCGCTGAAATCCATCTTCGGTTCGCTGACCGCATGCCGGCGCTCGGCGGCCAAAGACAGGCCGATCATGGCATCCGGACTAGCCGACATGGCGCGTCTTCCGGAAATAGAGCGAGATCACCAGAAGCTGGCAGACGACCAGCACCACGGCGAAAGCCGCGCCCAGCGGCCAGTTGAAGGTCGACAGCACGAGCTGATAGATCATCTGGCCCATCATCATCACGTTGCGGCCGCCGAGCAGCGCCGGGGTGACGACAGCGCCCGCCGTCAGGGTGAAGACGAGCGCCGAGCCCATCACCACGCCCGAGCGGCTGAGCGGGACCGTGACCTCGAGGAAGGCTCGCCCCGGCCGCGCGCCGAGCGTCGAGGCAGCCGGCACGAGATGCGGGTCCTGCCCGACGAGCGCCGAAAAGATCGGGAAGGTCATGAAGGGCAGCATCAGGTGCACGAGCGCCACGATGACGGTCGGCTCGGAATTGAGGAGCTGCAGCGGCCGGCTGACGAGGCCGGCTGCCAGGAGCAGGCGGTTGACCAGCCCGTCCGACCCGAGGAGCACGATCCAGCCATAGGTCCTGACGATTACCCCGGTCATCAGGGGGGCGATGACCAGGAACATCAACAGGCCGCGCCAGGCGGGCCTTGCCCGCGACAGGAAATAGGCGAGCGCATAGCCGAGGATCAGCGTGGTCAAGGTGACGATCGCGGCGACCCGGAAGGTGTTCAGGATGATGTTCTGGTTATAGGGGTCGAGCAGCAGGCGACCATAATTCTCGAAGGTCGGGGTCGAACTGTAGAGCTCCTGCGGCGAATAGCGCAGGAAGCTCACCCCGAGGAAATAGCTGATCGGCAAGACGAGGCAGAAGAGGTAGAGCGCGCCGATCGGCGCGAGCATCGCGGTCGCGAAACGGGGTGCGGGGAGATCGAAGCTGCGCATCGAGCTCACCGTGCCGGGATGGCGCGGCATTCGCGCAAGCGCGCGCCGACCTCCCCGCCCGCCTCGATGCCGCGGTAGATTTCGATGCTGGGCGTCGAGCATTGCAGCGTCTGGCCGTTCTTGGTCGCAAGCTCGAACAGGATGCGATCGCCTTGGAAAACGCGCTTGACGACCCTCATCGCGGAGGCGTCGCCATTGGCTCTGGCCGTCAGCTCGATCCGCTCCGGTCGCGTCATCAAGACGGCGCGCGCTCCGTTGGTGAAGCCTGGCTGCACCGCAAGTGCCGAGATGCGCAGATCCCCGACCTCGATCAGGACCCGATCACCCTCGACTTCGACGACGAGCCCCTCCAGCAAGCTCGCCTCGCCGATGAACTCGGCCGCGAAGCGGGTCTGCGGTCGATCATAGATGTCCTCCGGCGAGCCGATCTGCTCGAGGCGCCCGCCATTCATCAGTGCGATGCGATCCGACATCTCGAACGCCTCGTCCTGATCATGGGTGACGAAGACCGTGGTGATGCCGAGCCGCTTCTGGATATCCCGCAATTCGACCCGCATGCGCTTGCGCAAGAGCGCGTCGAGGTTGGACAAGGGCTCGTCGAGCAGCAGGATCGAGGGTTCGATGACGAGGGCGCGAGCGAGCGCCACACGCTGTCGCTGTCCGCCGGAAAGCTGATGCGGCAAGCGCTCCTCGACGCCCGCCAGGCCGACGAGCTGCAGCATGCGCGCGACCCGCTCGGCGATCTCAGGCTTGGGGACCTTGCGCATGCGCAGACCGAAGGCGACGTTCTGGGCGGTCGTGCGGTGCGGAAAGAGGGCATAGTTTTGGAAGACCAGCCCGATATCGCGATAGGGCGGGGCGAGCTGCGTGATCTCGCGCCCGGCCAGGATCAGACGCCCCTCCGTCGGCTGGGTGAGGCCGGCGACGACATGCAATGTCGTCGTCTTGCCGCACCCGGAAGGTCCGAGCAGGGTCAGGAGCTCGCCCTTGCGCACCTCGAGATCGATCGGGCCGACGGCGGTGTGCCCGCCATAGCGCTTGACGATCTGTTCGAGCCGCAGGACCGAGGCCTTCTCGGTATTCGCGGCAGATACCTCTTGCATTGTGTCCGCTTGTCGGCTTGACGACTCGCTTCCGCCCGACGGTCTACTTCGCGGCCAGCACTTCCTTGTTCCAGCGATCGGCAAATTGGTCGCGATAGGCGAACTGGGTCATGAAATCGACCTGGCGCTGCAGCTTGCCGAGAAGCTCGAGATCGCCATCGCTGAAGTAGAGCTTCTTGAGGTCGGGCGGCAGGTTCTTCATCGCCTCGACATTGGTCGGCGGGTAGCCGGTCAGCCGCGCGAAGGCGATCTGCTTTTCGGCGTCGAGAGTGGTGTCGAGATATTTGAAGGCGAGCTCGGTCGCATCCGCCGGCCGGTTGTTCACCAGCCCCGTGTTCCAGACCCAGGACAGGCCGCCCTCCTTGGGGATCACGAACTCGACCGGCGCCCCGGCCGCCGCCGCCTGCTCGATGCGCGCCCCGAAATGCGGGCACAGCCAGACTTCGCCCGCCGTCAGCAATTGCTTCGTATGCTCGACATTGTTGATGAGCTGGCAGTCATTGTCCTTGAACAGCGCTTTGAACTTGGCGACGCCGATATCGATATTGTCGGACGTGCCGCCGAAGGCGATATTGATCGCCTGGAAGACCTCGTCCCCGATCCAGTTCCAGGCCGGGAAAGCCACCTTACCCTTGAAGGCCGGGTCCCACATGTCGGTCCAGGACGTGACCGGCCGCTTGATCTCCTTCGTGTTCACGCACAGCCCGTAAGGCGTGTGGCACTTGCCCGCGAGGTGCTCGTAGCGGAAGGAGGGATGGATCTTGGCGAGGTTCGGCAGCTTGTCGGGCGTCCAGGGGCGATAGAGCCCCATGGCACCGAGCTGCTCGGATTTCGTCTGGCCGGTATGGACGAGGTCCCATTGCGGCCGGCGCTGCTGGGCCATGATGATCGGCTCCATCGCCAGGCCCAGCTTCCAGACGATCTCGACCTTATTGGCTTTGGCGAAGGGCTCGACGAAAGTCTTATCGACGAAGTCCTTCCACGAGCCGCCGGCCATCATGATGTGCAGCTCTTGGGCTGCCGAGGCCCGCTCCAAGCCGATGCCGGCAATGCCGGCGGTCATGGCCGCCCCTCCCTTGACGAAGCCGCGGCGCGAAATCTTGCTCAGTTCGTATGGGCCCACTTGGATCCTCCTCACGCTACCTGATCGCCTCGAGGGGTTGGCTCGAGCGCCGCCGCGCGGCGTGTCGTCGATCGCGAATCTCGATGACCTCGGCCTTGGCGTCCAAGCCAACCCAGAAGGGGTCGCCGAGCCGCGTCCCGATACGTTGCGCTTCCTCTCGGACGCGCCGCGCCATCAACTCGCGCATCTCCTCATCCGTCGCGCTGACCGGGTAGGACAGCGCAAACCCCAAAGCCTCGTTGCGGCCGGGGTCGGCGACCGCGGCCCCCATCGCGGCGATGCCCGGCACGATGGCGCTCACGAGCGATATCACCCCCGTCTGTCTGATCGCATCGAGCCGCGCATGCACGGCTCCCGGATCGCTTTCGCTCTCCTGAGCTTTGATCAAGCTGAAGGCTTCAGCGTCGGGCTTGCGTGCCAGCAACGCCTGCCCGATCGCGGTGCGCCAGGCCGGCACGCGCACCCCGACTTCCTGCACCAGGCGCAGCGGATAGCGGCCGTGCTTGAGGCGCAAAATGACGATGTCGGGACCCGACAACGCCCCCGCATATCCTACGAATTCGAACTCCTCGACGAGGGCGTCGACCGCGGTGTCGACCAGATCGAGCAAGCTGTGTGCGGAAAGATAGAGATTGGCGAGCACCAGCGCACGGCGCCCGGCCACGTAACCCTGCCCATCCCTCTCGCGTTCGATGAGCTCATGCTCGCACATGGCTCTCAACAGGCGCGAGACGGTGCTCTTCTGTAGGCCGAGCGCGCGGCTGACCTCGCCGACCCGAAGCACGGGTCGACCCTGGTCGACGAGCTTGAGGACCCGCATTGCGGCCTCGAGCGAATTCATTGCTCGTTCCAATGGTGACAACGGTGTTGACACCTATGCTACGCCGCGCTCTTTTCCTGTCAAGCAGGGAGCAAGGCCGGGATGATCAGGATCGGTGTCGATATCGGGGGGACCTTCACGGATTTCGCCGTCTGGCGGAGCGAAGGCGACAGCTATGTCGAGATCGAGAGCCATAAATTGCCGACCTCGAGACCAGACTTCGCGCAAGCCGTGATCCAGGGCATCGGCGATATCGTGACCCGCTACGGGATCACGGAGGCCGACCCCGTCATCGTCGTCCACGGCACCACCATCAGCACCAACGCGGTGATCGAACGCTCGCAGCCACCGATCGCGCTTCTTACGACCCAGGGCTATCGCGACTTGCTCGGCATCGCGCGGCTGCGCCTCGACAAGCCGGTCGACCTCTTCAACAGGCGGGCGACGCCGATAACGCCGCGCGAATGCGTATTCGAGGTGAAGGAGCGGATACTCGCCGACGGATCGGTCGACACGCCGCTCGACGAAGCCTCGGTCGAAACGGCGCTCACCGCCGCGCGAGCCAAAGGCGCGGGCGCGGTCGCCGTCTGCTTCCTCAATTCCTATCGCAGCCCGATCCACGAGCGGCGCGCCGTCGAGATCGCGCGCCAGCGCTTTCCCGACCTCTTGGTCGTGGCCTCGCATGAGGTTTGGCCGCAGCAGTCGGAATATGAGCGCGCCATCCTCACTCTGCTCAACGTCTATGTGAAGCCGCTGATGGACGCCTATCTCGGGCGGATCGACGCGTTCCTCATGGCGCGCCTGCCGCGGGCGCGTCTCTTCGTGATGAAATCGAATGGCGGCATGATGTCGGCCGCCGAGGCGCGCGCCCTGCCGGTCCATACCCTTCTCTCGGGACCGGCCGCCGGCGTGACCGGGGCGCGCATGCTCGGCGAGTTCCTGAAGCTCGAGCGCATCCTCACCTTCGACATGGGCGGCACCTCGACCGATGTCTCGCTGATCGAGGGCGGCCGGCCCATGATCACGGCGCAGGCCGAGGTCGGCGAGTTTCCGATCCTGATGCCCGCGACCGCGGTCGAGGCGATGGGCGCGGGAGGCGGATCGATCGTCTGGCTCGATGGCGGCGTCATGAAGGTCGGTCCGCGCAGCGCCGGCTCGCGTCCGGGACCTGCCTGCTATGGCCAGGGAGGCGAGGACCCGACCCTCACCGACGCCTATCTCATCTGCAACCTCCTTTCCGAGAAGGGCCTGCTGGGCGGGCGGCTGGCGCTCGACCGGTCGCTCGCGGAGCGGGCCTTCGCCCCGATCGCGGCCGCTCTCGGCACCGATGTGACCGGGGCCGCCGAAAGCGCCATCGCGGTCGCGACCTCGAATATGCTCGCCAAGATATTGCCCTATCTCGCCCGGGTCGGCGTCGGACCGTCGGATTGCACGCTGATGATCTTCGGCGGCGCCGGCGGCCTGCACGGGCCGATGCTGGCCGACGAGCTCGGCATCGAGCGCATCGTCGCGCCCAGGGCGCCATCGGTCTTCTGCGCCTTCGGCTGCCTGGTCTCGGATCTGGTGCATGATGCCGTGAAGAGCGTGCATGGAATCGAGCTCTCGGACGCCGCGCTGGCGAGCGGCCTTGACGACATCGCGGCGCAAGGCGACGCCTGGCTCGAGCGCCAAGCCGATCCGGAGCAGCTTGTCGGCGTCGATCGCGTCTTCACGGCCGATATGCGCTACGCGGCCCAATCCTTCTCCATCGCCGTCGAGCTTCCGACAGGCGCAGGAGCCGGCGTCGCGGGCGCGCAGGCGCGCTTCCATGCCGAGCACGAGCGGCTGTTCGGTCATGCCAACCCGGCATCTCCCGTGGCCATCGACAATCTTCGCCTGCGAAGCCAGGGGCGCCAGGCGAAGCCGCCGCTTCGTCCGCTCGCCGCGGGGCGAGCGCCCACCCCGATCGAACGGCGCGGGCTGAGACTGAACGGTGGCTGGGCCGGCGATTGCCCCGTCTTCGCGCAAGGCGAGCTTGCTCCGGGTTTCGCGGTCGCGGGGCCCGCTATCATCGAGCAGGACCTCGCAACCCTTCTCGTCCCGCACGGCTTTTGCGCGAGCATCGGCGCTTACGGCGATATCGAGCTCCGGAAGGAACATTGATCATGGACCCCATCCTGACGGAGATCATGAAGAACCGCTTCACCGCCATGGCCGAGGAGGCCTCGACCGTCGCCTATCGGACGGCGCATACGACTTTCGTCAAGCAGACGCAGGATTTCCAGGTCGCCGTCGCCAAGACCTCGGGTGAGTTCTTCGCCTACCCGACCATGACCGGCGTCACCTCGGGCTCGGGCCAATCGGTGCTGGGGCTGATCGACGCCTTCGATCCCGCCGAGCTCGAAGCCGGCGATGTGCTGATCTCCAACGACCCCTTTCGCACGGCCGGCCTCGTGACCCATATCATGGATATCCATCTGGCCCGGCCGATCTTCGTCGCCGGGGAGCTGGTCTGCTTCGCCTGGTCCTTCGTGCATGCCTCCGATATCGGCGGCGCGGTCCCGGGCAGCATCTCGCCGGAGCTCGTCGAGGTCTTCCAGGAGGGCCTGCGCATTCGCCCGATGAAACTCTTGCGGGCGGGGCGGCCGAACAAGGACCTGATCGACATCCTGCGCGACAATTCCCGCATCGGCGACGCCGTCTGGGGGGATCTCGAGGCTTTGATGGCCGCGATGCGTCTGCTCGATCGGAGGGTCAACGAGCTCTGCGCCAAGCTCGGTCTCGCCGCCTTCCGCCAGGGCATCGAGGATGTGCTCGCCTATACGGAGCGCAAAGCGCGCGAGGTGATCGCCGGGCTCAAGGACGGCACTTATGAATTCGCCGATTACATCGAGGGCTCGGGCCAGGACGAAGCCGTGCTCCTGCATTGCCGGCTGGTGATCGAGGGCGAGGAGGCCGAGATCGACTATTCGGGCTCTGCGCCGCAAGTGCAAGCCGCCTTGAACTTCTTCACCGGCAACCGGAGCCATCCCTTCCTGTGCCTGGGGCTCACGAACTACATCCAGACCGTGGCGCCCTCGATTCCGATCAATGGCGGCATCTTGCGCCCGATCCGCGCCCATGCGCCGGCCGGCACCGTGATGAACGCCGAGTTTCCGGCGGCCTCGGGCAATCGCTGGGTCGCCGCGATGCGCACCTACGATACGCTGATCGGCTGTCTCAACCAGGCGATAGAAGGCGGCATCGCCGCCTGCGGCGCGGGACAGGCCGGGATCATCAGCGCCTCCTGGCGCGACCAGCTCTCGGGTCATAACCGCGTCTCGGTGGTCGAGCCGTTCTCGGGCGGCTCGGGCGGGCGCGTGAAGGCTGACGGCGTCGACGCCAACGATACGATGATCGGCTATCTCAAGAGCACACCGATCGAGCATGTCGAGGTCGAGACGCCGCTCATCGTGCGCCGCCATGAATTGATCCCGCACCGCCTCGGCCATGGCCGCTTCCGCGGCGGGGCCGCGGTGCGCATCGAGCTCGAATGCCGGGCGTCCGAAGTCAAGATCACCGTGCGTGGGCTCGACCGCTTCCGCTTCCAGCCCTGGGGCGTGTTCGGGGGCGCGCCCGGCCACAATGGCCGCACCATGGTGATCAGGCGCGACGGCTCGACCGAGGAGATCGGCCGCATCAAGGTGCTCACCTTGCGCCAGGGCGACCGCCTGGTCATGGAATCGCCTTCCGGCGGCGGCTTCGGCGACCCTTTCGAACGCGAGCCGGCACTCGTGCTGCGCGATTGGCTCGACGGCTTCCTGACCCTGGAGATCGCCAAGAGCGTCTATGGCGTCGCAATCGCGGATGGCGGGCTCGATCGCGAACGCACGCGGGAGCTGCGCGCCGCCAAGGATCGGGCCGCGCGTCAGGAGGTCGCCCATGGCGCGGAGCGGCGGCGTTATGAGGATATCTGGCCGGTAGCGACGAGCGTCGCCTTCGCCAACGCGCTGCTCGAGACGCCGATCGGACTGCGTCCGATCCTGGGCGAGCTTTCCCGCGACGATCTCAAGACGGCAGCTGCGCCCATCGAACCTGCCGCCGCCATCGCCGCGGTGAGGAAACGCGCCTCGCAATTCGCACGCGGGTGAAAGGCATGAGCAGCCGCTATCAAGGCCCGATCATCGACGCCCATCACCATCTCTGGGACATCTCGCTCGGCCGCCATCCCTGGATCACCTCTGAGGATAGCGCCATCAAGGCGCTGGGCGACATCACCTATCTCAAGCGCAACTATCTGATCGGGGACTTCAAGGCCGATATCGGGTCGCAGAACCTCGTGGGCTCCGTCTATGTCGAGGCGGCCTGGGATCGCGCCAGGCCACCGGTCGAGGAGGTGGCCTGGCTCGAGGGGCTGGAGAGGCCGGGCCAGATCGCGGCACGCTGCATAGCCTGGGCGCCGCTGAAATCGCCGGACGCCGCTGCTTCGCTCGATGCCTTGGCTGGCCACGCCAGCGTCGTCGGCATTCGCGAGGTCGTGCGCTGGCATCCCGATCCGGCCAAGCGTTGGACCGAAGCCGGCATCCTGGATGACCCCGCCTGGCGGCGCGGCTTCGCGCGCTTGCGCGAACATGGCCTCCTGCTCGAGCTCTTGATGAACCCCTATCAGGCGCAGGACGTTACTCGCCTTGCCGCCGAGTTTCCGGACCAGACCTTCGTGATCAATCATTGCGGCACGCCGGTCGACCGCGACGCCGATGGCCTCGAGCGCTGGAAGCAAGGCCTCGCTCTCATGGGGGCGCGGGAGAATATCGCCATCAAGGTCTCGAATTTCGGCGCCTATGGCCAGGATCGCGGCCTCGAGGCGCTGAGCGCGACCGTGATGACCTGCATCGATGCCTTCGGGCCGCGGCGGGCGATGTTCGGAAGCGATTACCCGGTCGGGCGCCGCAACATGACCTATCAGGAGACTTGCGAGCGTTTCAAGGACATCATCCAGGACTTCTCGCCACAAGAGCAGCGCGACCTGTTCCACGACAACGCCGCGCGCTACTATCGCTTCGCGTAATTCGGGAAAGGATCTTCCATGCAACGACGCAGCTTCCTCGCCTCGGCGCTCGCAGCGGCCGCCGGATTGGCGGCGCCGGCGCTCGCGGCGACGCCCGGCAGCCGGGTGCTGAAATTCATCCCGCAGGCCGATCTCGCGATCCTCGACCCGATCTGGACCACCGCCTATGTGACGCGCAACCACGGCTATCTCGTCTTCGATACGCTCTACGGTTGGGATCAGCATTTCCGCGCTCGACCGCAGATGGTCGAAGGCCATGCGATCGAGAATGACGGCAAGCTCTGGCGGCTGACCCTGCGCAAGGGCCTGCGCTTCCATGACGGGGAGCCGGTGCTGGCGCGCGACTGCACGGCCAGCCTCGCGCGATGGTCGAAGCGCGATAATTACGGGCGCATGCTGATGGCGGCGACTGAGGAACTCTCGGCGCCGGACGACCGCACCATTCAGTTCCGCCTGAAGCGGCCTTTCCCGCAGCTCCCCGACGCGCTGGGCAAGGCGACCAACAACATGGCGGCCATCATGCCGGCCCGCCTCGCAGCGACCGACCCGTTCCAGCAGGTGCCCGAGCTCGTCGGCTCCGGCCCATTCCGCTTCAAGGCGGATGAGCGCGTGTCCGGCGATCGATATGTCTATGAGCGCTTCGCCGACTACGTGCCGCGCGGCGATGGCACGACCGATTGGACGGCCGGGCCGAAGATCGTCAATTTCGACCGTGTCGAATGGCATGTGGTGACCGACGCCTCGACGGCCGCGGCGGCGCTGCGCCTCGGCGAGCTCGACTGGTGGGAGCTGCCGCCTCCGGACCTCATCGCGATGCTGCGCGCCAACAAGGCGCTGAAGGTCGAGGTTCAGGACCCGACCGGGTTCATCGGCATTTTCCGGATGAACCATCTCAACCCGCCCTTCGACAACCCGGCGATCAGGCGGGCTCTGCTCGGCGCGGTGAACCAGGCGGAGTTCATGCAGGCGGCGGGCGGCGATGATCCATCCATATGGAAGGACCGCGTGGGGTTCTTCTGCCCTGGAACTCCCATGGCGAGCGATGTCGGCATCGAGGTGCTGACCGGGCCGCGCGACCTCGCCAAGGTACGCGGCGAGGTGAAGGCTGCTGGCTATAACGGCGAGAAGATCGTGCTGCTCGGCGCCACCGACGTGCCGATCCTCAAGGCGGTCGCCGACGTGACGGCCGACCTGATGCAGCGCTCGGGCTTCAATGTGGACTATGTCGCGACCGATTGGGGGACCGTGGTGCAGCGCCGCACCCGCAAGGATCCCGCCGACAAGGGTGGCTGGCACCTCTACAGCAACTTCACCGGCGGCATGGACCAGACGACGCCGACGACGCACACCAATCTGTGGTCCGGAGCGAACGCGGCGCCGGGCTGGCCGGCGAGCCGGCGCATCGAGGAGCTCAGCGCCCAATGGGTCGAGGCGCAAGACCAGGCCGCGCAGGCGCTGATCGCGCAGGATATCCAGCGCCAGGCGTTTCTCGACGTGCCCTATATCCCGCTCGGCCAGATCGCTCAGCCGACCGCCTATCGCGCGGGCCTTACGGGCGTGATGCCGGGCTTCGCGGTATTCTGGAACGTCAAGCGGGCTTGAGGAGCGGCCCTTCACCTATCCCCTTGTGGGAGAGGCGGGGCGCCGGTGCCCTTCGTTTTCCGTGACGCAAGGGGAGAGGTAGGGGCGCTACTCGCGCAGGCACAGGCCTTGCTGTAACTCTCGCATACGACCATGCCCCTCCCCTCGCCTCACGATCACGCCCCCGCTCCGGCGCTCGAGTTCTCCCGGATCATCCGCGATTTCCCCGACCCCGCCGGCGGGGCTGCGTTGCGCGTCATCGACGAGGTGGACTTCTCCGTCGAGCAAGGGCGCTTCACGGCGATCATCGGGCCGAGCGGCTGCGGCAAGAGCACGCTGCTGCACATGGCGGCCGGGCTCATCCCGCCGACGAGCGGAACGGTGCGCCAGAACGGGCGCGCCATCACGGGCATCAACCGATCGATCGGCCTCGTGCCGCAACAGGCTCAGTTGCTGCCTTGGAAGACGCTCGCCGAGAATATCGAGCTGCCGCTCGTCCTGCGGCATGTCGCGCCGGAGGAGCGAGTGCGGCGCAGGAACGACATCATCGCGGCCGTCGGCCTTGCGGGCTTCGAGCGGCACTATCCTCACCAGCTCTCCGGCGGCATGCAGAAACGCGCCTCGATCGCCCGCACCTTGATCTACAAGCCGGAGCTGGTGTTGATGGACGAGCCCTTCGGCGCGCTCGACGCGCAGACCCGCATGCTCATGCAGGATGATCTGCAGCGGCTGTGGAGCGCCGGGAAGAGCACCATTCTGTTCGTCACGCACGATCTCACCGAGGCGATCCTGCTCGCCGACACCATCATCGTGCTGAGCCGGCGGCCGGCGCGCCTCAAGGCCGATATGGCGATCGACCTGCCGCGCCCGCGTAATATGTTCGAGCCGTTCCGCACGGATGGCTTCACCGGGGTCTACGAGCGGCTCTGGGCGGTGTTCAAGTCCGAGATCGGCGCCGCCGAACCTCTCGAGGCCGGGCGCTAGGGAATGGCGCAAGCCCCGCCCGATCCCGCCTCCGTCCGCGTCGGAAACGCCGGCCGCAACGTCCTCGTCGATCGCACGCTGCCGTTCATTCCGGGCATAGCGCTGTTGCTCTTCTGGCAATGGGCCTCGGACCGGCTGATCCGCTCGATCTATATCAGCCGCCCGACGGACGTCGCGGCGAGGCTCTACGAGATGTTCGCGACCGGCGAGATCCTGCCGCATCTCGCCGTGACGGCGCAGGAGCTGGTGCTCGGCTATCTCATCGGCGTCGCCTGCGGGGTGGTGGCGGGCTACGGGCTCGGCCGATCGCCGCGCCTCGCCATGATCTTCGAACCCTATGTCATGGCCTTCTACGGCATCCCCAAGATCGCGCTCGCGCCGCTCTTCATCATCTGGTTCGGCATCGGCGTGTGGTCGAAGGTCGCGCTCGCCGCCGCCATGGTGTTCTTCCTCGTCTTCTACAATGTCTATATGGGCGTGCGCGGCGTCGACCGCGACCTCGTGAAGCTCACCATGATCTTAGGCGCGAATGAGCGCCAGCTCACCCGCCATGTCTATCTGCCGGCGGCTGCGCCCTTCGTGATCATGGGGATGCGCATGGCCATCCCCTATTCGGTGATCGGCGTCATCGTCGGCGAGTTCACCTCCTCGGTGCAGGGGCTCGGCCTGTTCATCCATGAAGCCTCCTCCACCTATGATCCGGCGGGCGTCTTCGCCGGCATCGCCGTGTTGCTGGTTTTCGTGGTGAGCGCCAATGTGCTGGCCTCGCGGTTGGAGCGGCGGCTGCTGCGCTGGCAGCCGGCGATGGCGGCGAGCCAGCCCGAGGGATGAGGAGTGGTGAGGATGGTGCTGGTACCGACAGCCGATGAGCGTCTCCCTCAGCGTCATGGCCGGGCTTGGCCGGCTTGGCCCCGCCATCCACGCCTTCGACTTATGCGCGACGCCGCCGCTCGAGAAGCGCGGGATCTCGTCGGGGGGGTTCGCCTTTTGAGATGGGCAAAGGCGTGGCTGGCCGGGCCAAGCCCGGCCATGACGGCCGGGGTTGCCTGCAAGCTCATAGCATTCTCCATCCTCGCTCTCATGGCGCTCGCCACCCTTCCCCAGCCCGCCCGCGCGCAAGACGCCGCGACCGTGCGCATCGGCCAGGCGACCACCTCGGTGAGCTTTCTGCCGATCTGGGCGGGGCGCGCGCTCGACAGCTTCAAGCCCGAAGGGCTCGCGCTCAAATGGGCTGCGATCCCAGGCGGCGACCCGACCGTGCTCGCGGCGCTCGATGCGGGCGACATCGATTTCGCGGCGGTCGGGACGGACACCCCTCTCGCCGCCATCGCCAAGGGCCAGGATTTCGAGCTCGTCTATTCGCTGATGTCGCAGATGTCCTTGGAGCTCGTCGTCTCGAACGCCTTCCTGAAGCGGACAGGCGTTACACCCTCGGACCCGCTCCAGAAGCGGATCGCTGCCCTCAAGGGCGCGACGATCGGGGTCAGCGCGGTGCGCGGCACGCAGGACCGCGTGGCGCGCTGGCTCGCGGCCCAAGGCGGGCTCGATCCGGCGAGCGATATCAAGATCGCGCTCATCGGCTCGCCCGTCGCCATCCATGCGGCGCTCGATCATGAGCAGATCGACGGCTTCGCCCTGTCGCCGCCCGAAGGCTATCTCACCGAGCAGGCGGGCACCGGGAAAGTGCTCATCCGCGTCGGCACGGAACTGCCGGGGTTGAAGGATTTCCCCTACCTCGCCCTCGTCGCCAAGAAGCCGCTCGACGGCCAACGCCTCGCGCTCGCCGTCAAGACGGCCCGCGCGCTGCAAGCCGCGAGCGACGCCGTCCTCCAGGACCCCGCAAAGGTCGCTGGCGAAATCCAGCGCCAGTTCTTCGCCAAGGAGCCTCCGCTTGCCCTGGTCACGGCGGTCGAAGCCATGAAGAGCGGCGTCGCCCATAAGGGCGAGCTCACGAGCGCCGGGATCGAGGCCCTCTTGCGCTTTACCGCGGACACGGCGCCCGATGTCGCGGCGAAGCTCGAGCCACGCGCGGCCGATGGCGATTTCTGGACGAATGCGGTCGTCGAGGCGGCGATGAAGGGCAGGGCGAAGTGAGGTGGCGACGCGCGTCGCCGTACCTTCATTCGTAGGCCGCCGGCGCCCCACCTGTCCCCTCGTGGGAGAGGTCGACGCCTGAGCGCGCAGCGCCAAAGCGTCGGCTGAGGGGGGCAGGTTTCGCCTTTCCGGAGAGGGTGGCGCCACCCCCCTCGCCCGGCTCGCGGCCTCTGGCCGCTAGCCCCACCTCTCCCACAAGGGGAGAGGTAAGGGGCGCGAGCGACTCCATCAGTTCCCTCACCGAGGGCCAGAAGGCTTCGTCGACCCTCGCAACCCGCACACGCGACTTCGCCTCGCTGGCGCATTTGGCGACATGGATGTCCCGGTTGATGACCTGCAGATTGGACGCGCCCCAGAAGCCGAGGAGCTCCGGCCAAGCGGCGTCGCGGTGCTCGCGCCAGACCTTGAACAAGGGGGTCTTGTGGTCGACCTCGGCCGATCGCCAGAGCCGCTTGCCGGTCTCG
The DNA here is from genome assembly GCA_044445965.1 of Hyphomicrobiales bacterium. Classification (GTDB taxonomy): domain Bacteria; phylum Pseudomonadota; class Alphaproteobacteria; order Rhizobiales; family Beijerinckiaceae; genus GAS188. The sequence continues at coordinate 2,676 of JBIOEJ010000041.1, read as the reverse complement.
GCGCAACGCCGCTTCTGCACGAGCTTCAAGATCCGGACATGGTCGCTGGGCGCGTTCCAGAGCCTCCAGGCGACCACGCAGCAGGCATGCCATCCGGCATTGTGGTTGGGGCCGCGGGCCCAGAGATCGGCGTGCCAGCCGAAGCGGTAGACCTCCTGGCCGCAGACGCAGCAATGCCCGGGCGCAAGCTTGAACTTGCGCTCGCGATAAGGCGCGGGAGGAACGCGGAAGCTCTCGGGGAGGCCGCCCTTCCGGCCGGTTCCGAGGCGCCAGCTCCAGCCCTTGGGCGCCCCGCTTCGAGCGGCCAGAGCGCGCGCCAGCCGGTCGGCGCGCAGCGGATGGGCGCGCCAATAGGCGTCGACCGCGAGCCTCGGCATGGGCGGAATGAGCGCGCGGCCGAGCGCCCGCCGGAGCACGGGCGCCGGGAAGATCTCCGGCAGGGCCTTCATGAGGCGCGCCAGCGATCGCCGGTTCCTCTCCTCGCGCCAGGCGGAGGGCTCCAGGCGAGTTGCGCGAATCGACGCCATGGATGGAGCTTACCGCGAAGACGTAAAGCCTTTCCCAACCGACATGACCCGGCCGAATACGAGGCCTCACTCCTGCGGCGGCGGCGCCTCATCCTTCCTCGGCTCGGATGCGTTCACGGTGGCCTCGCCATTCATCGCGGTCGAGGTGTTCATTGCCGCCTCGAGCCGCGCCGCCACCACCTTCGTCGGCTCGGACGAGTTCACGACCATCCCCCCTTCCATCATGATCACGGTTTTTCCGGTCGGCGAGGTTTCCACCGCGACGACGCGATCGGGGCGCACGAAATTCGCGCCCCCCAGGCTCTTCACTTCCACGAGCCGTGCCAAGATGTGCTCACTTTCCGAAATCTGCTCATTTTCCGAGATGTGCTCACTTTCACTGCCAGCGCGAGATCGACAGACCGCAGGGATCGCAGATGATCGTGTTGCTGTTCGGCGCCTTGCGAAAACCCTCGGAGAGGCGGACGAGCCTGCGTCGGAAGCCGGCGCGGGCATAGATCCGGTTTTCATTCTCCTCCCAAGTCGCCAAGCACACCCTCTTGCAGTTCGGGCATTCGAGCTCGCTCTGATAATGCTCGCGTCGCGGCAGGGGTGCGGCTGTCACGTTCCCGTTCTCGATCACGCGTGAAGACAAGAGATGAGGCGCGATATCGGTCCGGTCGGAATCGATATCGCTCCGCCTCACTTCAAGCCGTCGAGCATTGTGGCGCAGGCTTGCGACACGCCACTATCGGCGGCAGTGGCTCCGGGCATCACCGCCCAGCCGCCCTTCTCGACGAAAGTCGCCTGCTGCCATGTGCTGATCTTCTTCAGCTCCGCGAGCTTCGCTGCGGCGTCGGCGCCGTGTTGGAACTGATCGACGCAGATTGGCGCGATGGCGGCGACGACGGCGCTGCTGGCGCTCTTCTCGGCCATTGCCTTGGCGGTGCCGCCGAGCATCCATCCGCCCCAGTTGAAGCCGACGATCATCGTGGCGATGGCGCCGATGGCCACGCCTTGCAGCAGCCGCTTCATCGATTCTCCTTGCATGATCAAAGGAGCTTTCATGGGCATTCCTTCCCGATTGGAGGGAGGAAGGATTCCTCCCTCGCTGAGATTAGGCACGGCGCATCGGGACGGGCCGCGCTCACGGCCCCGTCTTCGTGTCGTCAGGCGCTCAATAGTCCATGCCGCCCATGCCGCCGCCGCCCGGCATCGCCGGCGCTTCGGTCTTCGGCCTTTCGGCGACCATGGCCTCGGTGGTGATCATCAGGCCGGCGATCGAGGCCGCGTCCTGCAGCGCCACGCGCACGACCTTGGCCGGATCGACGATGCCGGCGCTCAGCATGTCGACATACTCCTCGGTCTGGGCGTCGAAGCCGAAGCTCGGGGATTTGTTGCCCATGATCTTGCCGACTACGATCGAGCCTTCCACGCCCGAATTCTCGGCGATCTGCCTGACCGGAGCTTCGAGCGCCCTGAGCACGATGTTGATGCCGGCCTGCACGTCTTCGTTCTCGTTGGTGAGCTTGCCGATGGCCGATTTGGCGCGCAGCAGCGCGACGCCGCCGCCCGGGACGATGCCTTCCTCGACGGCCGCCCGCGTCGCGTGCATGGCGTCCTCGACACGGTCCTTCTTCTCCTTGACCTCGACCTCGGTCGCCCCGCCGACGCGGATCACCGCGACGCCGCCGGTGAGCTTGGCGAGACGCTCCTGGAGCTTCTCGCGGTCATAGTCGGATTTCGTATCCTCGATCTGCGCCTTGATCTGCGCGATCCGCCCCTCGATCTCCTGCTTCTTGCCAGCGCCTTCGATGATCGTGGTGTTTTCTTTCTCGATGCGCACGCGCTTGGCCTTGCCGAGCATCTGAAGGGTCACGTTCTCGAGCTTGATGCCGAGGTCCTCGGCGATCATCGTTCCGGCGGTGAGGACCGCAACGTCTTCGAGCATCGCCTTGCGGCGATCGCCAAACCCAGGGGCCTTGACCGCCGCGACCTTGAGGCCGCCGCGCAGCTTGTTGACCACGAGCGTGGCCAGCGCCTCGCCCTCGATGTCCTCGGCGATGATGACAAGCGGCTTGCCCGCCTGAACGACCGCCTCGAGGAGCGGCAGCATCGGCTGGAGCGAGGAGAGCTTCTTCTCGTGGATGAGGATGTAGACGTCCTCGTG
>JBIOEJ010000040.1:0-42839 GCA_044445965.1 Hyphomicrobiales bacterium | reverse complement strand
GTCGGGGGAGGGGGCGGAGGCGAGCGCCGCGACTGCGCCAGCAATTGCTGCGCCGTGAACGCCGAAGCCGCGTTTTGCGCACCTTGCTGCGCTTCTTGCTGGGTCAAGCAGTTCACCCCGGAAATGCCCTGCCCGTAATGGATGAATTGCATCGTGTTCTGGCAGTAGAGGCTCCAGGCGCTCCGAGACGGGTTGCCGCCGGTCACGGGCACGCCGAGACCCGTGCCGATGCCGCTATACGCGGCCTGCCGGTCCGTCGGCAGGTATTTGGCACCGCCCGTCTGGCCTCCCTTGCTGGTCAAGAGGGAGATCTCTTGATCGGTCTGGGACTGGGAGGCCTTGGCCGGCCCGGACAGCGTTCCGAGGCTCGAGACGGTCACGGTGAGGCCCGGAGTGCTGACGGTCTGCGTCATGCCGCCCGAGGTGATGGTCATGACGCCATAGCCCAGTGTCGCGCGCGTGCCGGTGGCCGGCGACTGGCTGACCGTGGCGATGCCGCCGCGAACTCCGACGATCGCGACCGGCGTGCTGATGGTGGCGCCGCCCGTATGGGTCGCCCCGCCGCCGACCATGCGCAACGTGCCTTTGCCGAGCGAAAGGGCCATTTCGCCCGAGGCCGCGGACGGGTTGAATACGAATTTGTCGATGACCAGACTCGAATTCGGGCCGATATTCAGCGTCGTCTTGTCGATGAACAGGATCTGCGCGCTGCCCGAGGGCGAGGTCTCGATCTTCTCGTTCTCGACAACCTTCGTGCCGATCTCGATCACCCGCGTCCCGCCCGCAGGCGGCGTCCCGGAGGTGCGGGTGTTCGCGGCTCCAGCCGTCCCCACCGGGGCGGCAAAAGCCGTTCCGGGATGAACGAGGGACAGCGCGGCGGCGCTGGTCAATAGCCGCAGACGCAGGCTGGTCGACGGGGTGCTGGGCATCGTGGCTCCTGCCTAAGACGGAATTGCGGGGCCGACAACCCCCGTTCAAGCCGATTCCAACACCGCCCTTATCTCGCCAAGCGCGGCCGCGTCGACAAGCGGGCGCGCAATCGACCAATCGATACGGGCGAAACAATGGCCTTCCTTCGTCAGCTTCGTGAAGCGCGGCGAGACCAACGGTGCGTTGCTTCCCTTGTGTTCCGGGGCCGGTCCCAACGCCTGCCCCCTATCCGCTCATCCCCGCGAAGCGGGGATCCAGGACCATTTCTTCCTGCCCATAAGCCTGGATTCCCGCCTTCGCGGGAATGGTCTTGCCGAGCAGTCGAGCTACCGCACGACCTCGCCCGCGGCCTGATAGGCCTTGATCTCCGAGAACCGGATCGAGGGCCAGCGGTCCATCTGATAGGTCAGGTCGAAATTCGAGGCCGCCAGGAAGACCGGCGCGCCGTCGAGATCGCGCGCCATGGAGGAGGCGTGCGCGTCCGCGAAGCGCTCGAGCTCGGGATCGGCGTCGATCCAGCGGCAGAGCGAGAAGCGCGTCTCCTCATAGGCGATCGGCAGGCCGTATTCGGCCCGCATGCGCTCGACCAGCACGTCGAGCTGCAAGGCGCCGACGACGCCGACGATGGCGCCCGAGCCGTCATAGGGGAAGAAGAGCTGCACCACGCCTTCCTCGGCCATCTGCTGCAAGGCCTCGCGCAGCTTCTTGCCCTTCATCGCGTCTTGCAGCTTGATGCGGCGCAGGATTTCGGGGGCGAAGCTCGGCACGCCGCGAAAAGCGATCTCCTCGCCCTGGGTCAAGGTGTCGCCGATGCGCAAGGTGCCGTGATTGGGGATGCCGACGATATCGCCCGCATAGGCCTCCTCGGCGATGGCGCGGTCCTGAGCGAAGAAGAATTGCGGCGTCGAGAGGCTGATCGGGCGTCCCGTGCGCACCAGCTTCGCCTTCATGCCGCGCTCGAGCCGCCCCGAGCAGACCCGCATGAAGGCGATCCGGTCGCGGTGGTTCGGGTCCATATTCGCCTGGATCTTGAACACGAAGCCGGTCATCTTCGGCTCGCAGGGCGCGACCAGCCGCTTGTCGGCGCTTTGGCCGCGCGGCGATTGGGCGAACTCGACCATGGCGTCGATGAGGTCGCTGACCCCGAAATTGCGCAAGGCGCTGCCGAAGAACACCGGCGTCAGGTGCCCTTCCTGGAAGGCCGTCGCGTCGAAGGGCTTCAGCGCCCCGCGCGCGAGACCGATCTCCTCTTGCCACTCGGCGAGCTCGCGCCGCGGCAGCAAGGCTGCGATCGCCGGATCCGCCGGCCCCGACACGAGGAGAGGCGGCCCGTCGACATCGAGACGCTTGATCGAGTTTCGCCGAAGGTCATAGGTGCCGCAGAAGGATTTGCCGCGGCCGATCGGCCAGCTCACCGGCGCTACGTCGAGCGCCAAGGTCTTTTCGATCTCGTCGAGGAGATCGAACGGATCGCGGCTCTCCCGGTCCATTTTGTTGATGAAGGTGACGATCGGGATGTCGCGCAGCCGGCACACCTCGAACAGCTTGCGGGTGCGCGCTTCGATGCCTCTTGCGGCATCGATCACCATGACGGCCGAATCGACGGCGGTGAGGGTGCGGTAGGTGTCCTCCGAGAAATCCTCATGGCCTGGCGTATCGAGCAGGTTGAAGACGCAGCCGCCATATTCGAAGGTCATCACCGAGGTCACGACCGAGATGCCGCGCTCGCGCTCGATGCCCATCCAGTCGGAACGGGTCTTGGCGCGGTTGCGCTTCGCCTTGACCTCGCCGGCGAGCTGGATGGCGCCGCCGAACAGCAAGAGCTTCTCGGTCAAGGTGGTCTTGCCCGCGTCGGGGTGGGAGATGATGGCAAAGGTCCGCCTGCGGCTGACCGATGCCGGGATGTCGTTCACGTCCGTGGAAATCCGTTGCTCGCCGAGGCGAAGAGTGGCCGAAGCCGACAAGATGGGTTCGAGGCGCTCTAACACCAAGGGTCGATGCCGGGCAAGGAGACGGGAGGCGCGGTTCTCGAGGGCTCTTCGGCTCGCCCTTTGCGAGAGTTTTGCGTAGTCGTTTCGTTGCGCACCAATTCCCGCTCATCCCCGAAAGCGGGGATCCAGGCCTTCCATCTACCTCAAAAAGACTGGATTCCCATCCCCGCCTTCGCGAGGATGTAGTTTCGCGGGAATGAGCGGAGATGTGTCCGCGAGACGGCATTCGAGCCGGCTGCGCTTCGCAAAGCTCTCCCGAGAGAGAAGTGAAGGCGCTTCTGCGGAACTTTCCCCTTGTTGGGGCTTCCGTGTTCTGCTATGTTCCGCCTATGTTCGAGGTGCCCCGGCGAGACGCCTCGCCGTGTCGCCGGCGGCTGCCTCGATCGTGCTGATGCGGAGTGCACCCCGGGGGGTGCACTCCAGGTTTGAAAAGTGAATCTCCAATCGAACGGCGCCGGTCGGCGCGGTCCGGATTCGCGTGAGCTTGCGGATCGAGCCGAGTTTCCGTCGTGCTGCGTCGCAGCATAATTTGATCGCGCCGACGGGCGTCATCTGTAAATCTCCTGTTCTTAACAGGTGTTGCATCGCAGCATCGGCGGCTTTGCGGAATTCGCTTTCGCGGGAATGAGCGGAGACGGAATTGCCAAAAGACAGCCGTGCCGGAAATAAAGGTCCCACAAGTGGGGAGAGAGGGTCGGCGCGTGGCAGGTCCAGAGCCATCGCCGGATAACGGATCGGATTGCATATGTTTCTTTGGATACTGATTGCAACTCATTGAAATATAGCGATATTGCCATTTGAATAAACCCCTCTCAAATCAAACCCCAACCTCGACGCGGCGGCGAAGGCCAGTGGCAAATTCTTGGAATCGCCTTGGCCGCCGTTCAGGCCGAGCGGCCGGGATGCTATGGCGAGGGCGTCGCCTGCGACGCCATGGAGTCGAGAGCTTGCCATGCCGGCCCCCATCCGCCTTGCGCCGACCCTCACCAAGCTTTCCGATTGCGAAGGCGCCGTGGTGGTCACCGGCTCGCATGGCGCGCGCTATTGCGGGCGTCTCGCGGTCGCCGCGCGGCTGCGGGCGGCGATCTTCCACGATGCCGGCATCGGGCTCGAGGGGGCGGGGATCGCGGCGCTCGCCCTATTGGCGGAGCGCGGCATCGCGGCGGCGGCCGCCTCGCATCTGTCCTGTCGGATCGGCGACACAGAGGACATGATGCGCCGCGGCGTCATCAGCCATGCCAATGCGGTCGCGGCCGCTTACGGTGTGATGCCGGGGCTCTCATGCGCGGCCGCGGCGGAGCGGCTCACCGGCGCGCCGCATCGCGTGGCCGACATTCCGGATGCCGAGGAAGCGCGCCTGGTGCTGAAGCCCGAGGGCGCGGTTCGCCCGATCGTGCTGATCGATTCCGCCTCGCTCGTCGATCCGCCGGGAGACCGCGGCGCGGTCGTGGTGACCGGCTCGCATGGCGGGCTCGTGGGCGGCGATCCGAAAATGGCGCTGCGGGTCGATGGCTTCGCGGCGGCCTTCAACGATGCCGGCATCGGCATCGATCGCGCCGGCCTCGGCCGCTTCGCTCCGCTCGACGAGCGCGGCATCGCCGCGATCACCGTCGACGCCATGACGGCGCGCATCGGCGAGGCGCGCTCGACCTTCGAGGGCGTGATCTCGGCCGTCAATGAAAGGGCGCTGGCGCTCGGCGCGCGGGAGGGGATGCGGGCGCGCGAGGTGCTGGAGGCCTGGGCGATGACGCCGGTCTAAGCATTTTCTTCGCGAAGCATGCCCCCGCGAAGGCGGAGGTAGCCTCCGGTTCGCCGCAGAAAATGCAGCAACAACAATCAGCTAGGGTCCTGGTCCTACTCCGCCGCTGCCCTCGCTCCGCCATAGCCCAGGCGCTGGTTCAGTTCCGCGATGAGCTTCTCGGCCGCCTCGGCGATGACGGTGCCGGGCGGGAAGATGGCCGAGGCGCCGGCCGCATAAAGCGCCTCGAAATCCTGCGTGGGCACGACGCCGCCGACCGCGACCATGATGTCGGGGCGGCCTTTGGCGGCAAGCGCGCGCTTGAGCTCGGGCACCAAGGTCAGATGGCCGGCCGCGAGCGTCGAGACGCCCACGATATGCACGTCGTTCTCGACCGCCTGGCGCGCCGCCTCCTCGGGCGTCGCGAAGAGGGGGCCGATATCGACATCGAAGCCGAGATCGGCGAAGGCCGAGGCGATCACCTTCTGGCCTCGGTCATGGCCGTCCTGGCCCATCTTGGCGATCAGTATGCGCGGCCGGCGGCCGTCCTGCGCCGCGAATGCCGCCGTCAGGTCGAGCACGCGCTTCACGGCAGCGTTCTCCATGCCGGCCTCCCGCTTGTAGACGCCCGAGATCGCCTTGATCTCGGCGCGATGGCGGCCCCAGGCGCGCTCGAGCGCCATGGAGATCTCGCCGACGGTCGCCTTGGCCCGCGCCGCCCGCACCGACAGATCGAGGAGGTTGCCGGTTCCGGACTTGCCGGCCTGCGTGAGCGCGGCGAGCGCCTCCGCGACGGCGTCGGGGTCGCGCTCGGCCTTCAGCCGCGCGAGCTTGTCGAGCTGCCGGGCGCGCACCGCCGAGTTGTCGACCTTGAGGATATCGATCACCGGCTCCTCGAGCGGCTTGAAGCAGTTGACGCCGATGATCTTCTGCGCGCCTGAATCGATGCGCGCCTGCGTCTTCGCCGCCGCCTCCTCGATGCGCATTTTCGGCAGCCCCGCCTCGATCGCCTTCGCCATGCCGCCGAGCCTCTCGACCTCGGCGATATGGGCGCGCGCCTTGCCGGCGAGATCCGCGGTGAGGCGCTCGACGAAGAAGCTGCCGCCCCAAGGATCGATCACCCGCGCCGTGCCGCTCTCCTGCTGCAGCAGGATCTGCGTATTGCGCGCGATGCGGGCCGAGAAGTCGGTCGGTAGCGCCAGAGCCTCGTCGAGCGCATTGGTGTGCAGCGATTGCGTGCCGCCCTGGGTCGCAGCCATCGCCTCGACCATGGTGCGCGCGACATTGTTGAACACGTCCTGCGCGGTGAGCGACCACCCGGAGGTCTGGCAATGGGCGCGCAGCGCCAGCGATTTCTCGGATTTCGGATTGAAACGGCCCATCAGCTCGCTCCACATGAGGCGCGCCGCGCGCAGCTTCGCCACCTCCATGAAGAAGTTGGTGCCGATGCCCCAGAAGAAGGAAAGCCGCGGCGCGAAACCATCGATGTCGAGGCCGGCGGCGAGCCCGGCGCGCACATACTCGACGCCGTCGGCGAGCGTATAGGCGAGTTCGAGATCGGCCGTCGCGCCGGCTTCCTGCATATGATAGCCGGAGATCGAGATCGAGTTGAACTTCGGCATATTGGTCGAGGTATAGGCGAAGATGTCGGAGATGATCCGCATCGAGGGCGCGGGCGGATAGATATAAGTGTTGCGCACCATGAATTCTTTGAGGATGTCGTTCTGGATCGTGCCGGAAAGGGAGACGGGTTTCACGCCCTGCTCCTCGGCGGCCACGATATAGAGCGCGAGCACGGGCAGGACCGCGCCGTTCATCGTCATCGACACGCTCATCTCGCCGAGCGGGATGCCGGAGAACAAGGTGCGCATGTCGTAGATCGAATCGATCGCGACGCCCGCCATGCCGACATCGCCGGCGACGCGCGGATGATCCGAATCATAGCCGCGATGCGTAGCGAGATCGAAAGCGACCGAAAGGCCCTTCTGCCCGGCGGCGAGGTTGCGCCGATAGAAGGCGTTCGAATCCTCCGCCGTGGAGAAGCCGGCATATTGCCTTATGGTCCAGGGCTGCGTCACATACATGGTGGGGTAGGGGCCGCGCAGATAAGGCGGCAGGCCCGGATAGGTGTCGACGAAATCGAGGCCCTCGCGATCCGCTGCCGCATAGCGCCCTCGCACCGCAATGCCCTCCGCCGTGAGCCATGCCTCTCCGTCCGGCGGCGAGGCCGTTTCGGCAAGCGGCAGCGATGCCTCGGTGCCCGGCGAGGCGTCGTAGTCGACCTTGGCAAAATCGGGGATGGTGCTCATCTCGTTCGGGAGCTTCTGGCCTTTGCCGCAACTTCGCGAAGGTTACGCCGATTTTCCGCCATCCGCCATGACCAATATCTCATTTCAGCTGCCCGCGCCGCGTGACGGATGGCCCACATGGTTGCCAATCCCGGCGCTTGCCGTCTAATCCGCAGCGTGTCCAAGCTCGCCCCTCGCCATCTCGAACTCGCGACGCGTTTGCGTTCGGGCGATCGGGCCGCGCTCTCGCGCGCCATCACCCTCGTCGAATCGACACGCCCCGATCATCGTAGCGAGGCGAGGGCACTCATCTGCGAGGTGATGGCCGAGACCGGGAAGGCGATCCGGGTCGGCCTTACCGGCGTGCCGGGCGTCGGCAAGTCGACCTTGATCGATCAGCTCGGCTCGAACCTCACGGTGGCAGGGCATCGTGTCGCCGTGCTCGCCGTCGATCCCTCATCGGCGCGCAGCGGCGGCTCGATCCTGGGCGACAAGACGCGCATGCCGCGCCTGGCGGCCGACGCCAACGCCTTCATCCGCCCGTCTCCCGCTCGCGGCACGCTGGGCGGCGTGGCGGCGCGCACGCGCGAAGCGATGCTGCTCTGCGAGGCGGCCGGGTTCGACGTGATCCTGGTCGAAACGGTCGGCGTGGGACAATCGGAGACGGCGGTCGCCGACCTCACCGACGTGTTCGTGGTGCTGATGCTCGCCGGCGCCGGCGACGAGCTCCAGGGCCTGAAGAAGGGTATTCTCGAGCTCGCCGATATCGTCGCCGTCAACAAGGCGGACGGCGAAGGCCTGGCGCGGGCCAACGTGGCGGCCGCCCAATACCAGGCAGCCCTGCACATCCTGGCGCCGGCCTCCACGGGCTGGACGGTGCCGGTGCTGACGGTCTCCGGCCTGACCAATGCCGGGCTCGACCGGCTCTGGGGCGCGATAGAGGAGCATCGGCGGGTCGGCGAGGCAACGGGCGAGGGACACCGCCGCCGCCGGGCGCAGCAGGTCAAATGGATGTATGCGCTGATCGAAGAGCGCGCCACGGCGCGGCTGCGCACCGATCCCGCGATCCGCGCGCGGCTCGTCGAGCTCGAGGCCGAGGTCGCCGCCGCGCGCCTCTTGCCCGACGCGGCGGCCGAGGAGATCGCGGAAATGCTCGGCGCGGGCTGACCCGTCGGTGAAAAACGGATCGGCGCCGGGCGCGAGCCGGGTGGGGTCCTATCCGGCGTCGCGGAGAAAACGCACCCCTCGCGTGACGCCTCGGCTTCGCCTCAGCGTCGACCTCTCCCGCAAGGGGAGAGGTGAGGCGCCTTCGCCTTGCCGCCATCCGGAGCGGCGGAAGAGGGACGCGCCCTTCGCGGCCAGCGCATCGGCCAGGACTTGATCCGGCCGAGCAAGGCATCCGCGTCGACCTCATCCTCGGTCGCCGATACGCGGCCTGCGGCCGAGATGCCGGCTTCCACGACTGTTTCCGGCCGCCCCGAGACGAGAGGATGCCACCATGGCAGATCGTCCCCCCGCGCCACCAGGCGATAGGCGCAGCTCGGCGGCAGCCATTTCAGCGAGCCTGCGAGATCGGGCGTCAATTGGATGCAATCGGGCACTTCACGCTTGCGATTGGGGTAGTCGCGACAGCGGCAGGTCCCCTTGTCGAGGAGGCGGCAGCCGACATCCGTGGTGTAGACGCTCCCGTCATCCTCGTCCTCGAGCTTCATCAGGCAGCAACGGCCGCAGCCATCGCATAGGCTCTCCCATTCTTCGATGGTCATCTCCTCGAGCGTCTTGCGGCGCCAGAAAGGGTCGGTAGGCGAAGTCATTGAGCACCATTCGGCAGAGATGACTGAAGCGCCTCTCTTACCAGCGATCGCCGCGCTATGGCCAATAATCGGTGGCAGGAAGCCCTGTCGGCCACGGGTGTTTCGAGAGGCGGCCCCACGGCATTTGCCTTGCGTCGAACGATCCGAGACAGGTCGCATCTGCTGGCTTTGTAACGATTCGATTGCTAAATGGGACGTTAAGAGGCGGCGGCAGCGAAGCGGCGCGCCATTCAGGGACAGCATCGGATGCTGACGAACCCTAGTTCGCTCTGGGCAAGGATCAGGAGGCGGCTGCTCGGCGTCGATTCGGCTCTCGATGCGGGGCTGTACGGCGTGGGCGAGCGGTTGACCGATGCCTATCGGCGCTTTGCGCTGCGCGTGGACAAGCTGCATGTCTCGGGTTTCCGCAGGCTTCTGGTCGAGCTTCTGAGCGAGGCGGCGACGATGGGCGCGGTCGGTTCGGTCGGGCTGTTGATGCTGGCCCAACCCGCCTTTCGGCTCACCAGCGACGATTTCCTGTCGCGCCAGGATCTCGCCGTCACCTTTCTCGGCCGCAATGGCGTCGAGATCGGCAAGCGCGGCCTCAAGCAGGACGCGACCGTTCCCTTGAGCGATTTTCCCGATCACCTCCTGAAGGCCGTGTTCGCCACCGAGGATCGCCGCTTCTACGATCATTTCGGCATCGATCCGGTCGGCCTGATACGCGCCTTGTCGGTCAATGCGCGCGCCTCGGGCGTCGTCCAGGGCGGCTCGACGCTGACCCAGCAGCTCGCCAAGAACATCTTCCTCTCGAACGAGCGTTCGCTCGATCGCAAGGTGAAGGAGGCCTTCCTGTCGATCTGGCTCGAGAGGCGCCTGTCCAAGAGCGAGATCCTGAAGCTCTATCTCGATCGCGCCTATATGGGAGGTGGCACCTTCGGGGTCGCGGCGGCCTCCGAATATTATTTCGGCAAATCCGTGAAGGACCTGTCGCTCGCCGAGGCCGCGATGCTCGCCGGCCTGTTCAAGGCTCCCACCAAATACGGCCCCTACGTCAATCTGCCGGCTGCGCGCGCGCGCGCCAACGACGTGCTCTCCAACATGGTCGATGCGGGCTTCATGACCGAGGGCCAGGTGCTGGCGGCGCGGCAAAACCCGGCGACCCCCATCGATCGCCGCCGCGACTACAGCCCCGATTACTATCTCGACTACGCCTATGACGAGGTGCGCAAGCTCGCCGATGCCGGCAAGCTCGGCGGCGAGCGCTCGCTGATCGTGCGCACCCCCTTCGACGCCGATCTGCAGAAGCAGGCGGAGAGCTCGATCGAGACCTCGCTGCGCGATGAGGGCGACCGCTGGAATGTCGAGCAGGCCGCCATGGTCATCATGGAGCCGGACGGCGCCGTCCGCGTGATGGTCGGGGGGCGCGACTATGGCGACAGCCAATTCAACCGCGCCACCGATTCGCTCAGGCAGCCCGGCTCGTCCTTCAAGCCGATCGTCTACACGACGGCGCTCGCGAGCGGCAAATTCCATCCCGATACCTTGATCGTGGATGCGCCTATCTGCATCGGCAATTGGTGCCCGGCCAACTTCGGCGGGAAATATATGGGACGAGTGACCCTGACGCAGGCGATCACGCACTCGTTGAACAGCGTGCCGGTGCGTTTGTCGATCGCGCTCGGAGACGGCAATCCCAAGGCGGGACGCGCCAAGATCATCGAGATGGCGAAGCGGCTCGGCATCACCACGGACATCCCCGATACCCAATCGCTTCCGATCGGCGCGGTCGGCGTGAACCCGCTCGAAATCGCCTCCGTCTATGCGGTGTTCGCGAATGGCGGGCGCCGCGCTCCGCCTCATGCCGCGCTCGAGATCATGAACCCCAAGGGCCAGACCATCTATAGTTTCGACAAGGACGGTCCGCCGCACCCGCAAGTGCTTCCCACTCAGGTCGCGACGGATATCGTGTGGATGATGCGCCATGTGGTCGCCGAGGGCACCGGCCGCGCCGCCATCATCCCGGGCGTCATGCTCGGCGGCAAGACCGGTACGACGAACCAGAGCCGCGATGCCTGGTTCGACGGCTACAGCGCTTATCTGGTCGGCGTCATCTGGATGGGCAATGACGATTACGAGCCGATGAACGGAATGACCGGAGGTACGTTGCCGGCCAAGACCTGGCACGAGGTCATGGCCTATGCCCATCAGGGGCTCGACCCGAAGCCGTTGCCCTACCAGCAATGGGACGACAAGCTCGACGGCACGGCCGCGGCGCGTGCCAAGGGCCAGGAGGTGCAGTCGACCTCCGCCTCGGCGCCGCGTTCCCAGACATTGTCGCGCCGCTCGCTCGAGGTGATCAACGGCATCGAGAGCCTCTTGTCGCAACCCGTCGCGGCTCGCCAATTGCCGGCCGGCGCCGTGCGCATTCTCCAGCTCGAGGATGGGAGGGTGAGCACGTCGAGCAATGCGTCCGAACCGCGTGCGTTGCGCTGAGACGACCGGGATGAGGCACCGCGCGCCTTCGACGCCGAGCCATGGCTGACCGGACCGCATAGGGCGCCGGCGGAAATGCTGCGTATCGTCTCGATCCTCTTCGTGCTGTTCGGTGGGGCCGCGGCCGGCCTTTACAGCGCCAAGCTGGTGCTCGACCGCAACATCTCGGGCGACCTGGTACGGGCCGGTCCGTGGGAGATGCGGGTGACCGAGAGCCTGGTCTCGGCGGATCCTTATGCACGGGCCGAAAGGGCACGCTCAGGCGCCATCCCGCTGGCCTCGGGCGAAGGCTTCACGCTGAGCGCGCGCAGCGATTCCGAGGGACGGCCGCTCGATGGGCGGTGCGTCTATGCGGTCGCCGGCGACACCCCGGCTGCGCGCTTCTGGAGCATCACGCTATTCGACGAGGACAGGCGTCCGGTGCAGAACGCGGCGCGTCGGCAGAGCTTCAGCTCGACCGAGCTGACCCGCGACGCGAAGGGCGGCTTCACCATATCGGTCGCCTCGGATGTCCAGCCCGGCGATTGGCTGCCGGCGCCGGTTAGCGGCGGCTTCGTGCTGCTCTTGCGCCTCTACGACACGCCGATCGGCGCCGGCGCTTCCATCATGCCCGAGCAGGTCCCGGCGATCGCGAGGCAGGCATGCGTCTGATCGGCGGATTGGCGGAGGCGATAAGGCTGGTCGCCTGCTTCGCGCTCATGGCGGTCTCGGTGCACATCGTGACCGTGCTCATCGTGCCGACCCTGTCGCGCGCCGACGCCTTTTCCCTCGTGTCGCAACTCGGCCCGGAGCTTCGCCTGACGATGCTCGATCCCCACAACCCGCTTCTCGACGGCATGGAAGATCCCGAGATCGCCGCGGCCGTATGTGCTTTCGATCTCGCCTCCGGGCCGATCAGGCTGACGCTGCCGGTGAGCGCCGACGGCTTCTCCTCGATTGCGCTGCATCAGGAGGGCGGGGGAGCGTTCTTCGCCTTGTCGAATTCGGCAGCCGAGAACGGCCGCATCGAGGTCGTCGCCCTGACGCCTGCCCAGGCGCTCGAACGGGCTGCGGAGGATGACGAGGACAATCCGAGCGGCGAGGTGCGCGCGGTCTCGTCGCGCACGCGTGGCTTCGCCGTGTTCCGCTCACTGGCGCTCCTGCCGAGCCAACGCGCAGCAGCCGCTTCTCTGGTCGCCGCAGGTAGCTGCCGGCGCGTGGAGTGAGGCGGCGGAGGATGCCCCGCTAGAGCTTTTCCCGGTCCGATCGAATCGGACCGGGGCTCTCGTTTATTGTTATCGCCGCATTTTCTGCGGCGAACCGGAGGCCATCCCCGCCTCCGCGGCGACCGGCTTCGCCGGAAAATGCTCTAGCCGCCGCGCCCTCCGCCTGGTGAGCCGGGTTTGGGCGCGGTAGGCCCATCGGGCGGCGCCATCCCGCCATAGGAGCTGTCGGCCACAATGGCGGCCTCGTGCTTCATGGCTTGGCGCTCATAGCGCACCCCGAGAAACAGGCTGATCGTAGCGCCGCCTTTCGGCAATGGACCGCGCAGTCGCGCGGGCCTTGCCCGTTCCAGTTCCGACAGCAAGATGACGTGGCCCATCGTGTCCCCACTCGATCCCGGCCATCATGGCGTCCCAGATCACATGCTCGCTCGGCTTGGTTAACGCGACGCTAACGGCATCCGAGGTATTTTCGGGGCATGGCTGACGACACCTCCCAAGCCTTCGCAATCGCAAGATGACGCCCGACGCCTTCCCGGAAATCGCGCCGCTCATTGCTGCCGCCAAGGCCAACGGCATCGATGCGCGCGCCGTGCTGGCGCGCGTCCTCACCGATCTGTTCATCGGGCGCAAGCTGCACATGCCCGCCGAGCTCACGCAGTTCGAGGCGCTCGTCGAGCCGTTGATCCGCGCCGTCGACACGCAGACGGCCCTCGCGGTGGCGCGCAGGCTCGCTGTCCATGCCGAGACCCCGCGAGCCGTCATCGAGGCCTTGCTGGCGCGCGACGACGAGGCGAGCTACGAGACATTGCGCGGCGCGGTGATGCTCGATCTGCGCACCCTCGATATCTTGGCCGAGAGGGGTGCGCGTTCCGTCGCCGTGGCCATCGCCTTGCGCAACCGCCTCGCCGAGACGACGGCGCGCATCCTCGTCGACCGGAACGAAACCGCGATCGATCTTGCGCTGGCGCGCCGATCCGAGCCAGCCCTTCCGGCCGATGTCGTTTCTCTTCTGGTCGCGAGAGCGCGCCGCAACCCGGACCTCGCGCGAGCGCTGCTGGCTTTCGACAGCCTGCCCTTCCTCGAGCGCTGCACATTGTTCCTGGAAGCCGATCCGCCCGAGCGCGCGGCGATCGCCGCGGAGGCGACGCGCCGCGCTTATTTGACGCGGCAGCGGCCGAGCCCGTTCGCGCGGGAGGGCATCGACGAGGCAGTTCTCGATCTCGGCGGGCAAGGCAATGCGCCATTGGCCGAGGCGCTCGCGAGCTGGGTCGGCCTGCCGTTGAGCGAGGCCGAGGCGATCATCGCCGACTCGACAGGGGAGGCGCTCGTGCTCGCCTTGCGAGCTTGTGGAGCGCGGCCCGCGCCGATCGTGGCCTTGCTGTTGCGGCGCGGCGTGCATCTGTCGCGCTCGGTCGAGCGCGTCTTCGCTCTCGACCATCTGGCGCGCGAGACGAGCGGGACGGGCGCCGCCATGATCCTCTCCGCATTCGCGCAAACGCGGCCCCGGCCGACGCGCCATTTGGCGGTGACTGGAACGGCGCGCGACGTCGACCGCACGGAGCGAGCCCAGGCCCAGCTGCGCACGGAACTGCCGCTCGCCAGCCCGTTCAAGCGACGCGAGCGCAGCCGTTGAGCAATCAGAACTGGCCGAGATCGAGGAAGGAGCGGCCGTCGCGGTCCTCGACCTCGACGATCCAGATGTCGGGGTCGAAGCCGCGCTGCCGGGCGAGCCGCGCTTCGATCTCGGCCGGCGGCAAGGTTTCAGTCCCATGCTGCCGCGCGAACAGGCGATCGACACCGCGCGGAAGCTCGTCGCCGGTCGGGGCGGGACCATAGAGCGCCGCGCCGCCATCGAGCCGATCCACCTTGACGAAGATCGCGCCGGCTTCCGGCGCGCCGCGTCGGCGCAGCACGGCCGCGACGCCCTCGACCGCGCAACGGCGCAGATAGGCGGACACCCAGAGATCGCTGCGCAGACGCATCCTCGCTCGATGCCCCGCCGAGGCGCGAATGGTCAAGTGCCCTTCAGGGCATCTATTGTATTGAGGCACTATTGCGATGCCAGGCCCGGTTTGACGCGGCGGGGCGCGCGCCGCTAAGCCGTCATCCGAAGATGAGGCGCCTTCGATGTCGCATAACACCTTCGGTCATCTCTTCCGCGTCACGACCTTCGGCGAGAGCCATGGCGTGGCGATCGGCTGCGTCGTCGACGGGTGTCCGCCAGGCATCCCTTTGACCGAAGCCGACATCCAGCGCGATCTCGACCGCCGCCGGCCGGGCCAATCACGCTTCACCACGCAAAGGCAAGAACCAGACCGTGTGAAGATCATCTCCGGCATCTTCGAGGATGATCGCACGCGCGGCCAGGTGACGACGGGTACCCCGATCGGCCTCATCATCGACAATGAGGACCAGCGCTCGAAGGACTATAACGACATTCGCGACGCCTATCGCCCCGGTCATGCCGATCTCGCCTATGACTTGAAATATGGCCTGCGCGATTATCGCGGCGGTGGGCGCTCCTCGGCGCGCGAGACGGCGATGCGGGTGGCCGCAGGCGCCATCGCACGCAAGATCGTGCCCGGATTGCAGGTGCGCGGCGCGCTCGTGCAGATGGGTACCCTCACGATCGACCGCGCCAATTGGAATTGGCAGGAGGTCGGGCGCAACGCCTTCTTCTCGCCTGACGCCAAGGCCGCCGAACGCTTCGCCGAGGAGCTCGACGCGGTGAGGAAGCGGGGTTCCTCGGTCGGCGCGGTGATCGAAGTGGTGGCCGAGGGCGTGCCGGCTGGGCTCGGCGCACCAATCTACGCCAAGCTCGATGCGGACATCGCCCAGGCGCTGATGAGCATCAATGCGGTGAAGGGGGTCGAGATCGGTGAAGGCTTCGCTGCCGCCACGCTTTCGGGCGAGGAGAACGCCGACGAGATGCGCGCCGGCAATGACGGCATCACCTTCCTGTCGAACCATGCGGGCGGCATATTGGGCGGCATCTCGACCGGTCAGCCGGTGGTGGCGCGTTTCGCCGTGAAGCCCACCTCCTCGATTCTGGCGCCGCGCCGCACCGTCGACCGCTTCGGCGCCGAGCGCGAGATCGCGACCAAGGGCCGCCATGACCCTTGCGTCGGCATCCGCGCCGTTCCGGTCGGAGAGGCGATGGTCGCCTGCGTCATCGCCGATCACTATCTGCGCCAGCGCGCCCAGCTCGGGGAGCGGCCGAGCTGGCCGTTTCCACGTTGATCGGTCTCGTCAATTAACGCTTGAGGCGGCGCCTGGCGCAGCTTAGGCTCGGTGCCGGCAAAACTCCTTGGGGGGACCGGATCGGGGCGTCATGATCACGCGGCGAACCTTCTTGGGCAACGTGGCGGCAGCGACCGCGGGAGCAGCGCTGGCTCGGCCTGCGATCGCGCAATCGTCGAGCGCCCAGACGCTGCGCTTCGTGCCGCAGGCCAATCTCACTTCGCTCGACCCGATCTGGACGACGGCGACGGTCACCACCAACCACGCCTATTATGTGTTCGACACGCTCTACGCGCTCGATGGCCGCCAGCAGCCGCAGCCGCAGATGGCGCAGGGGCACGAGGTCTCGGCGGATGGCCGCGTTTGGCGCATCGGGCTGCGCGAAGGCCTCAAATTCCATGACGGCAGTCCTGTCCGCGGGGTCGATTGCATCGCCAGCCTGAAACGCTGGGCGGAAGTCGATGTTCTCGGCCAGTTGCTCGCCGCCCTGGTGGAAGACTGGAGCGCGCCCGACGACAGGACGCTCGAAATCAAGCTCAAGCGCTCGTTCCCGATGCTGCTCGCGGGGCTCGCCAAGGCGGATGCGGTCGGCCCCTTCATCATGCCCGAGCGGCTGGCGCGCACGCCTGCCCGAACGCAGGTGACCGAGATGATCGGCTCCGGCCCCTACCGGTTCGTGGCGGCCGAGTTCGTGCCCGGCAGCCGTGCCGTTTACACGAGGTTCGACGATTACGTGCCGAGGCAGCAGCCTCCCGATTGGGCGAGCGGGGGAAAGGTCGCAAATTTTGACCGCGTCGAATGGGTGGTGATCCCGGACACGAGCACCGCGGCTGCCGCGCTGCAAGCCGGCGAGGTGGATTGGTGGGAGCGGCCGTCGAGCGACCTCGTGCCGATGCTGGCGAAGGACCGCCGCATCGTCGTGCGGCCCCAGAACCAGCTGGGGCAGATGGCGGTGATGCGGTTGAACTGCCTGCAGGCACCCTTCGACCAGCTGGAATTGCGTCGTGCCGTCATGATGTCGATCAACCAGGAAGACTACATGACCGCCGTCTTCGGCGCCGGCAAGGATGCCTGGTCGAGCTGCTACGGTGTCTTTCCGCGCGGCACGCCCTATTATTCCGAAGAAGGCGCGGAGCTTCTGAAGGGGCCGCACGAGCCGGCCGCGGTACACAGGGCGCTGCAGGATGCCGGCTATTCCGGGCAGAAGGTGGTGATCCTCAACCCCACCGATTTCCCCACCATCGGCCCCTTGGGCGACGTTGCCTATGACGCTCTGCGGCGCGCCGGCATGAATGTCGAGCTCGCCGCGAGCGATTGGGGGACGGTGATCCAGCGGCGGGTCAGCCGCGAGCCGGTGGAGAAGGGCGGCTGGAGCATCTTCACGACTTGGGGGCCGGGCCTTGCGACCGGCAACCCGATCTTCTCCCCTTGGGCGCGCGGCCAGGGCGCGACGGGCTGGTTCGGTTGGTTCGAAGACGCCAAGACCGAGGCGCTGGTGCAAGACTGGCTCTACGCTGCCGATGACGAGAAGCGCCGGCAACTGGCCTCGACGATCAATGCGCGTGTCCTCGGAGGCGTCGGCACCATACCTCTGGGACAGGGGCCGATCCTGACCGCCTTCCGCGCCGACCTCACCGGCATGGTCGAGGCGAACAATCCGCTTCCCTGGAATCTGCGGCGCATCTGACGCGTTTGCTGCGATTTGATGATAGGCGGCCTCCGAATTCACTCACGGGCAAAAGCTTCGCCGGCGCTGGCAGATTTAGTTGCGCTAAAATCCTTATTTCGATAAGCCTTGCCCATGAGGCTCGAAGACTGGCTCAAGGCCAAGGGGGTCAAGCGCGTCGATTTCGCGCGCTCGATCGGCGTGTCGCCCGGCGCGGTGACCCAGTTCTGCAATCAGCATGGCGCCTGGATATCGCGGGAGACGGCGACGATGATCCTTCGAGAGACCGGCGGAGACGTGACGCCCAACGACTTCTTGGGCCTCGCCGGCGGCAACAGCGCGAACTGGAGAGGGAATTCCGTGGCTGACAGCGTGTCTTCGGCGATCAGCGCCTTCAAGGCCGGCGAGATCGTCGTGGTGGCCGATGACGACGATCGGGAGGGGGAGGGCGATCTCTTCATCGCGGCCTCTCTGGCGACACAAGAGAAGATGGCTTTCGTCGTGCGCCATACCTCGGGCATCGTCTGCGCGCCCTTGCCGGCCGAGGAGGCGCGCCGGCTGCGTTTGGATCCGATGGTCTCGCTCAACGATGCGCCGCTCGGCACCGCATTCACGGTTTCGGTCGATGTGCGCCATGGCCTCACGACCGGCATTTCGGCCGAGGAGCGCACCAACACGGTGCGGGCGCTGGCAAACGGCAATATGGGCGCCGGCGACTTCGTGCGGCCCGGCCACGTTTTCCCGCTGATCGCCCGCGACGGCGGCGTGCTGATGCGTTCGGGCCACACGGAAGCATGCGTCGATCTCTGCCGGCTCGCGGGCCTGGCGCCGGTCGGCGTTCTCGCGGAGCTCGTCAACGATGACGGCACGGTGATGAAGGGCCGCCAAGTCGCCGAATTCGCCAAGCGCCACAAGCTGAGGCTGCTCACCGTCGCCGACCTCATCGCCTATCGCCAATCGCGCGAGAAGCTGGTGGAGCGCGTCGCCTGCTTCCCGGTCGAGACGGCCATAGGCGCGCTGCAGGGATACGCTTTCGTCACGCCCTTCGACACCGTCAACCATTTCGCCTTCGTGCATGGCGAGATCGGTGATGGGCGCGACGTGCTGACCAGGCTGCACCGCGCCCATATCCTCCAGGACGTGTTCGGCGGCGGCAAGGCCATCAATGCATCGCTGGCGCGCTTCAAGGAGGCGGGGCGGGGCGTGCTCGTCTATCTGCGCGACGGCGCCTCAGGCGTGCCGGTCGCGACCTTGCCGGATGGCGAGCGGCGGGGCTCGGAGGCCGAGCGCACCCGTCAATGGCGCGAGATCGGGCTCGGCGCCCAGATCCTGCGCGATCTCGGCGTGTCGTCGATCAGGCTCCTGTCCTCACATGAACTGACCTATGTCGGGCTCTCGGGCTTCGGCATCGAGATCGTCAAGACGGAGGCGGTCGAAGGCTGAGCCTGCTTGCGGGTGGCCGGCGGCGCTTCTGCGGTCGGCCGTCGACGATCCGAAAATGCTTCGACAGCTTTAGCCCCTGCGCTTGGTAATGCGAGCCGAGATCGGTCCCATAGAGCATCTTCGGACGCGCCGAGAGCCGCTCATAGACGAGGCGCGCGACCGTCTGGCCGTCTTCGAGGATGAATGGCACGTCGCGCGAGCGCACTTCTAGCACGGCGCGGCTGCCATGGCCGCCCGCGGGTGCATGACCGAAGCCTGGGTCGAAGAAGCCGGCATAATGCACGCGGAACTCGCCCACCAGCGGGTCGAAAGGCATCATCTCGGCTGCGTAGTCGGGCGGCACGTGCACCGCCTCCTTGGATGCCAGAATATAGAATTCGTCCGGATCGAGCACGAGGCCGCCCTTGTGCGCGGTGAGCTCGTCCCAGAAGTCTTTGGCATCGTAATCTCCGACCCGGTCGACATCGATGGGGACAGTATGGCTTTTGGCGCGATAGCCGACGGCGCGCTCGGCTCCCGCGCCGGCAAGATCGATACTGACGGGGACGCCCGACGATAGAGACAGATCACTTCCTGCGACCAGCACCTCGCGCGCATGCAGCTCTGCTAGCTCATGGTCATTCAATCGCGCCTCGCCGGTGCGAAAGCGCATCTGTGCGAGGCGTGATCCGCGATGAGCTATGATTGGGAAGGTGCGGGGCGAGACCTCCGCATAGAGCGTACCGCTATAGCCCGGTTTGATGAGATCGAAGCGATCCGCGTGATCCGCGATGATCCGGGTGAAGACATCTAGACGGCCGGTCGAGCTCTTCGGATTAGCGGCCGCGCTCAGCCCATCGGGCAATTTGAGCCGTTCCTCGATTTCGGCGACGTAGACGCAGTTTCTCTCCAATAGTGCGCCCTTGCCCTTGTTGTAGAGATCGATCTCGTCGAAGCCGAGCGCGAACAGGCGCTGTGCCACCGTACGATGCGGTCCCGGCAGGAAGCTTGCCCGTACGCGAAAGGCGCGTGATCCGAGGCGCAGATCGAGGCTCGCCGGCTGGATCTGCCCTTCGACGAGCGGACGCTCGGCCGTGATCGCGCCTTTGTCGACCAAAGCCGCGATCTCATGTCCGGGGAGGATGCCGCCAGCGCTCATGGAGCGACCATTTCGCGTCGGCCCCGGCCGGTCAAGCGCAAGGCCGCAAGCCGAAGTCTTGGGTCGTCACGCGCGACGCCGCTCGATGAACACCGATCCGATGAATGAATAGACGAGCTCGCCCTTCTGGTTCGTGCCCGTATTGCGCGAGAAGATCAGGCCCCAGCCGGGACGCGAGAGGCTGGCGCGCTTCGAGACGAGGGTGCTGGCAAAGGTAATCGTGTCGCCCACATAGACCGGCTTGTGCCAGACGAGATCCTTGAAACCGGGAGATGGGCCCATGGCGGGCGGTGTCAGGCCCTTGGCGAGCATCGCATCGCGCATCAAATTGCGCCGATCGATGAGTTTGCGCATGCAGGCCGCTCCCGTATGCCATCCCGAAGCGCAGAGCGCGCCGAAATGGCTCTTCACCGCAGCCTCCGGATCGAGATGGAAAGGCTGGGGATCATAGGTCTTGGCGAAGCGGATGATGTTCTCCGCCGTGAAATGATAGGCGCCGATCTCGTTGGTCTCG
Source organism: Hyphomicrobiales bacterium (assembly GCA_044445965.1). Taxonomy (GTDB): domain Bacteria; phylum Pseudomonadota; class Alphaproteobacteria; order Rhizobiales; family Beijerinckiaceae; genus GAS188. Next base: position 22,397 of record JBIOEJ010000040.1, on the reverse strand, counting down.
CCGACCACGAGGTCATCGAAGAAGGCGATTTCGCCTGGCGAGGATCGCGGCCTGGCGACGGTCTTCGCCGCGTCATCGCTTGCAGCTCGAACGGCGAGGTCGGCTCGTGAATTTCCCGGCCGGGCCACGGCTTCGCTCGCGGATGCGGCCACGTCCCGCCGCCCCGCCATCATGGAGAAGAGCTGCTCGTAGACCGCTTCGCCGCGCTGGTTGAGGAGCAGGATGCGCATCCTCGCGAACCCCATCTCGGGGCGCGAACGCGACAGGCGCGTCTCGAGCACGCTCCAATGCGCGGCGAGCGTATCGCCAGGGCGTACCGGCCTCAGCCATTTCACCTCCTCGACGCCCGGCGCGCCCATCGAGGAGGATTTGTGGATGATGCCGTCGAACATGATCCGCATCATCAGCGCGCAGGTTTGCCAGCCCGAGGCGATCAGCTCGCCGACGAAGGTGCCCTTCGCGGCCTCCTCGTCGAGATGGAAGGGCTGCGGATCGAACTCGCGCGCAAAGGCGATGATCTCCTCGCGCGTGATCTTGCGCGGGCCGCACTCGCCGCTCGCCCCCACCGGGAAGTCTTCGAAGAACAGCTCGGGCATGGCACGACCGTAGCCCGCCTCGTTCGCCGCGTCAGACATCAATTCGCAAACCTGAAATGCAGCACGTCGCCGTCGGCGACCACATAATCCTTGCCCTCGAGGCGCAGCTTGCCCGCGTCGCGCGCGCCCGCTTCCCCCTTGAGCGCGAGATAATCGTCGTAGGCGATGGTCTCGGCGCGGATGAAGCCCTTTTCGAAATCGGTGTGGATGACGCCCGCCGCCTGCGGGGCTCTCGAGCCCGCCGTCACCGTCCAGGCGCGCGCCTCCTTGGGGCCGGCGGTAAAGAAGGTGACGAGGCCCAGGAGCTCGTAGCCGGCGCGGATCACCCGGTTGAGGCCCGGCTCCGTCAGGCCGACCGCCGCGAGATATTCGGCCTGCTCCTCGGGCGGCAAGACGGCGATCTCGCTCTCGATCTTGGCGGAAACCACCACCGCCTTGGCGCCTTCCTCCTCGGCGCGCGCGAAGACCTGGGCGGAGAACGCATTGCCCTTGTCGGCTGCGCCTTCATCGACGTTGCACACATAGAGCACCGGCTTCGAGGTGAGGAGGCCGAGCATGCGAAAGCTCTTCTCCTCCTCGGCCTTGCGCTCGACGAGCCGGGCCGGCTTGCCCTCGCGCAGCAGCACCAGGGAGCGCTGCACGAGATCGAGCGCTTCCTTCGCCTCCTTATCGGCCCCGCGCACCCGCTTCTCGAGCGAGACGACCCGCTTCTCCAAGGAATCGAGATCGGCGAGCATCAGCTCGGTCTCGATCGTCTCGATATCGGCGATCGGATCGATGCGGCCCTCGACATGGGTGACATCGCCGTCCTCGAAGCAGCGCACCACATGGGCGATGGCGTCGACCTCGCGGATGGTGGCGAGGAACTGGTTGCCGAGGCCTTCGCCCTTGGAGGCGCCGCGCACCAGACCCGCGATATCGACGAAGGTGAGGCGCGTCGGGATAATCTCGGCCGATTTCGCGATTGCCGCGAGCTCGGCTAGGCGCTGGTCCGGGACCGCGACCTCGCCCACATTCGGCTCGATGGTGCAGAACGGATAATTCGCCGCCTGCGCCGCCGCCGTCTGCGTCAAGGCGTTGAAGAGCGTCGATTTTCCGACATTCGGCAAACCGACGATGCCGCATTTGAAGCCCATTTGGTGCAAACCCTCGAAGCGCGAGTAGTAAACGGCGAATGGTGAGTAGTTGGTAGGTAGCGAGTAGGAGCAGGCGTCGATCACGCTACTCACCACTCGCTACTCCCCAGCCGCTTCTTCCTCCCCCCATCCTTTCGCCTGCATGGCCAGGTGGATCTTGTTCTGGAAGCTCGCCTCCTGGCCGTGCACCAGGAGCGGGGCGAATTGCGAGCAGGCATCGACCAGGTCTTCCACCCAGGGCCGTTCCGCCTTGAAGAAATCGGACAGCACGTAGGGGTAGACGAGGTTCTTGTCGCCTGGATGTCCGATGCCCAGACGCACCCGGCGATAGGCGTTGCCGAGATGGGCGGTGATCGAGCGCAGGCCGTTATGGCCGGCACTGCCGCCGCCCGTCTTCACCCGCAGCTTCCCCTCGCGCAGATCGAGCTCGTCATGGAAGACGGTGATCTCCTCGAGCGGCGTCTTGAAGAAGCGCGCCGCCTCGCCGACGGCGCGCCCGCTGTCGTTCATGAAGGTCTGCGGCTTCAGGAGGAGCACGCGCTCATCCCCGATCATGGCTTCGGCGGCATCGCTCTGGAAGCGTCGGCGCCACGGCGCGGCGCGGTGCTCGCGGGCGATCGCATCGAGCACCATGAAGCCGATATTGTGCCGGTTGCCCGCATAGCGGGCGCCCGGATTGCCCAGGCCGACGAGGATCTGCATGGTGGCGTCCCGGCTCGCTTCTCAGTGGAACCGGGGGCCTTCGGGAGGAGGCCGCCGGTCAGCTCTTCTTGGCGGCCGGGGCGGCGGGAGCCGCAGGCGCTGCAGCGGCCGCAGCGCCCTCGGCCGGAGCGGCCGCTGCGCCTTCCGGCGTCGCGCCTTCGGCGGCAGCTGCCGCCGTGGGCTCCGCCTCGACCAGCACGGTCGGGGCGGCGACGGTCGCGACCGTGAAGTCGCGTTCGCGAATCGCCGGCCGAACGCCCTCCGGCAGCGCGATCGCCGAGATATGGATGCCGTCATTGATGTCGAGGCCCGTAAGGTCGGCCGTCAGATATTCCGGGATCGATTCGGGCAGCGAGAACAGCTCGATCGTGTGGCGCACGATGTTGAGCGTGCCGCCGCGCTTCAAGCCCGGCGATGCCTCATGGTTGATGAAGTGCACCGGCACCTCGACGCGGATGGTCTGGCCGGCCGCGAGCCGCATGAAGTCGACATGGATCGGGAAATCCTTCACCGGATCGAGCTGGAAGTCGCGCGGGATGACGCGCTCGGACTTCCCCCCGACATCGACCTCGAGGATGGTGGTCAGGAAGCGGCCGGCGCGGATGCGCGTGCCGATCTCCTTCGAATCGAGCGAAATAGAGGTGGCCGGCGCGCCCGCGCCATAGATGACGGCGGGGGTGCGGCCGGCTCGGCGCACGGCTCTGGCGGCCCCCTTGCCGCTCTGGGCGCGCGCCTCAGCCTTGATCTGCTTCACGGCGGTCATGATCGTCTCGTCCTTCGATGCTTCTGACAGGCTCGGCACGCCAACGCCCGAAAGCGGCCGCGCCGTTTCCGGTTGGCTGTCTCAGGTCCATTGGCGGGAAGCCCGCGCGAAAACGCCTCCAAGGGTGCGGATTTTTCGCGCCGCGATCCTATAGCGGCGCTGCGCGGAAAAGACAAACCCGCCCTTTCCCGGAAGCATGAAGCGAGGACCTTATCCGAGCGTAATGCTGTCCGGGAACCAGCGCAAAACTCGCCGCGAAGCGGCTCCTCGGTTCGTTCTCAAGAAAGATATTGTGCTTCGCGGGCTCTTGCCCTGGTTCCCGGGCTCCGTACCACTTCGGGATTTGCGCTGCGCTGCACGGCCCCGGGAAAGGACCAGGGAGACCGTTTGCCCTCACGCCTCCTTCGGGCTCGGCCAGTTCATCCGCGCATAGACGTTCTCGAGGATCATGCGGTTCGCCCGCAGCACGATGTCGTCGAGCGACGGCGTCTGCGCGAAGATCGCGGCGGCGCGGGCGCGGATTTCCTCCATGGTCGGGATGGAGGGCAGCGACATATTGGCCAAGGCGTCGGCGGCCATGTGGCGGGCCTGGCTCAGCTTCTCCTGCAGCTCGGCGAGGCTCGGCGTGCCGGCGAACGCGTTGTTGAGCTTGGCCGCGATCCGCTCCGTGTCGAAGGACAGCGCCAGCTGATGGGCGGCGCGCTCGATCACCTTTGCGCCGAGGCGCTGCTCGTTGCGCAGCACCGCCTTCGGCGGGCTCTTCATGTCCCAGATGACGCCGAGGAACAATAGCGCCCGCAAGAGGTAGTAGGTCGGGTCGTATTCCCACCAGCGGAAGCCCTGGCGGGCGCTCGCCTGATAGGCGTGGTGGTTGTTGTGCCAGCCCTCGCCCATGGTGAAGAAGGCGAGCAGCCAGTTGTTGCGGGAATCATCGCCCGTCACATAGCGCTTCTTGCCGTGCACATGGGCGAGCGAGTTGATGCAGAAGGTCCCGTGATAGACGAGCACGGTGCTCCAGAAGAAGCCGACCACGAGCTGCGTCCAGCCCCCGATCAGGAAGACCAGCGTGCCGAGCATGACGGCTGGCGCGAGCTCGTATTTGTGCAGCCACATCAGCTCCGGATAGCGCGCGAAATCCGCGATCTTGGAGAGATCGGTCTTGTCGTGGCGGCGAGCGAAGATCCAGCCGACATGGGCATAGACGAAGCCGCTCTGCCGGGGCGAGTGGACATCCTGTTCGGTATCGGAATGCAGATGATGGTGGCGGTGCTTCGAGGCCCACCACAGCACGCTCTTCTGCGTCGTCGTCTGGCACATGAAGGCGAGCAGGAACTGGAAGAGGCGGCTCGTCGAATAGGCGCGATGCGAGAAATAGCGGTGGTAGCCGGCCCCGATCGCGAAGATGCGCAGCCAATAAAGGGCGACGCAGGTCGCAATCGCGCTCCAGGTGACGCCGGTAAAGATCGCGGCGAAGCAGACGAGGTGGACGATGATGAACGGCACGACCGAGGGGTAGATGATGTCGTGATGCTCGCCGTAAGCCGGCTGCCGAGGGTCGCGCGTCGCTGTCACTGTCGGTTCCTTCGTGGGATTTAAGTGGTCGTTGCATCGAAGCGGGGGAATCGTTGTCGCGAAAATCGAGATCGCGCCACAGGCTTTCCGGTTTCGATGGAGTCGGACCGGCATCGACAGTAGGGAATGCGCGCCCGCTCGCACCACCCCCGGCTCCAATCCGGCGCCGCTGTTGATACAGGGGAAATACAGCGCAGAGTCGCAGCCCGTCAGGACCCACAGAATCGTATTGCGAGCCTATCCATTATGGCGAGGCGCACCGGCGCGCGCAAGCGCGTCGAAGCGCCGCGGACCGGAAGGGCGCAGCGCTGGACGCTCGATCGGGAGAAGGCCGCCGCCCATTCCCGTGTTTGATTTAAGACGGCTTATTCAAATATTTTTTCCTTTCAATTTCAATTTGTTGTAGACATTTCTTAAGATTCCGTCGGTCTTCCTGCTTCCAATCGAGACGCGGGGATAATCCCCAGCGAGGGAAAGAATAACACGAGACCGGCTCCGGGTCCAGGGGCGTTTCGATGCTCGCTCGATGCTCCCTTCTCCAGCTCGCTTGCGGGAGGAGGGGCGCCCTTCACCTCTCCCACGAGAAGACCTTTACGGAAATGCTCAGCCAGCTCGCTCGCCTTTCCCCGTTCCACGCATTGCGCTAACAGGGGCCATGCCCGAGCTTCCCGAGGTCGAAACCATCCGGCGCGGCCTCGCGCCGGTGCTCGAGGGCGCGAGTTTCAGGCGCGTCGAGCTGCGCCGGCGCGATCTGCGATTTCCCTTTCCGCCCCGCTTCGCCAAGCGCCTCGAGGGCGTCGGCGTGACGGCGCTCGGCCGGCGCGCCAAATACCTCGTGGCCGAGTTGACGAGCGGGGAGGCGCTGGTCATGCATCTCGGCATGACCGGCCGCTTCGCCGTGGAGGAGGGCGAGGCCGAGCGCTTCGAGCCCGGCCGCTTCTACGACGACAGCGAGCGGCTCCTGGCTCATGACCATGTCGTCTTCCATCTCTCGACCGGCAAGCGCATCGTCTACAACGATGTGCGCCGCTTCGGCTTCATGATCCTCGTCGAGCGCGCCGCGCTCGACGCGCATCCCCTGTTCCAGGGGCTCGGCGTCGAGCCGTTGGGCAACGAGTTCGGCCCCGAGGCGCTGGCGCGCCTGTTCGTCGGCAAGGCACGGCCGCTGAAATCGGCGCTGCTCGACCAGCGGCTGATCGCCGGCCTCGGCAATATCTATGTCTGCGAGGCGCTGTTCCGGGCGAGGCTCTCGCCCGAGCGCAAGGCGGCGAGCCTTGCCGGCAAGGGTGCCGTCGCCCGCGCCCGCCGCGAGGCGCTTGCCGAAGCGATCCGCTGCGTCATCGCGGAGGCGATCGAGAAGGGCGGCTCGACCTTGCGCGACTACGCCAAGGCCGATGGCGGGCGCGGCGCCTTCCAGCACGAGTTCCGCGCCTATGGCAGGGAAGGGGAGGCCTGCGTGCAAGACGGCTGCCGCGGCATCGTGCGGCGCTCCGTGCAGGCCGGGCGCTCGACCTTCTTCTGCCGCGTCTGCCAGAGATGAGTGCGCCTGTGAGCGGCAAGGGCGCCCTTCACCTCTCCCCTTGTGGGGGAGGCGTCAGGTGAGAGGGGCAGCGCCCACGGCTGGAACCAACCCCCCTCGCCCGACGCTTCCGCGCTCCGCGCTCCCGCGTCGACCTCTCCCACCAGGGGAGAGGTGGGCGCTTGCGCTCTTCGAGAGGGAAGAGCGCAAGCGCGGCTCCTTCCTTCACCACGGGTGACGCAACCATGTCGCCGCCGCTGATCTTCGATCGCGCCCTGATCCGCCGCCGCCTGGCTCGCGCCGAGAGGGCGGGCGCGGCGGAGTTCCTGATCAGCCATGTGGCCGCCGATCTCGTCGACCGGCTGAGCCCGATCCTGCGCAGCTTCGGGCTCGCGGTCGATCTCGGCGGCGCGACCGGCCATGGCGCACGCGCGCTCGCCCGCAGCGGCCGGGTCGAGACCGTCATCCGCCTGCCGGCCTTGCCGCCACTGCAGCGGAACGGCTTTCCGGCCGCGGTCGCCGAGGAGGAGGCGCTGCCGCTCGCCGCGGAGAGCGTCGACCTCGTCGTTTCGCTGCTCGCGTTGCAGGGCGTGAACGATCTCCCCGGCGCGCTGGCGCAGATCAGGCGGGCGCTGCGGCCCGACGGCCTGTTCGTCGCCTGCTTGTTCGGCGGCGAGACCTTGACGGAACTGCGCCAATCGCTCGCCTCGGCCGAGACCGAGCTCGCGGGCGGCATCAGCCCGCGCGTCGCCCCATTCGCGGATGTGCGCGAGCTGGGCGCCCTGCTGCAGCGCGTCGGCTTCGCCCTGCCGGTGACCGATGTCGAGAAACTGACCGTGCGCTATTCCGACCCCTTGGCGCTGATGCGGGATCTGCGCGCCATGGGCATGACGAACCCTCTCGTCGAGCGCGGCCGGGCGCCGCTCAACCGCCGGACGCTCGCTCGCGCGGGCGAGATCTATGCCGAGCGCTTCGCCGACGCGGACGGCCGCCTGCGCGCGAGCTTCGATCTCGTCTGGCTGTCCGGCTGGGCGCCCCATGCGAGCCAGCAGCAGCCGCTGCGGCCGGGCTCGGCCAAGGCCCGCCTCGCTCAGGCGCTCGGCACGACCGAGATCGCGGCCGGCGAGAAGGCGAAGCCTTGAGCCCTCCGCGCCGTGTTGCGCGGGCGGGGAAGATAAGGCATAGAGGCCCCTCGGAGCACGCAAGCGCGATGCGCCATGCGGGTGTAGCTCAGGGGTAGAGCACAACCTTGCCAAGGTTGGGGTCGTGGGTTCGAATCCCATCGCCCGCTCCAAAATCTTCAAATGGTTCAGTACATTATGACAATGGCTGCGAAAGAGGCCGCTCTCACTTTCGCGCTGGCCACCACCCAGCCACCACCGAAATTGGAGCGCAAGCTGGCATTCTTCGCGATCGTCAGCGTGGTTCGGGCCCACCGCCGTGGCCTTAGCCGATCGTTGCTGCCGAGCGAATGCCCTGTCACTTGATGGACTTCACGAGGGTCTTGCTGCCCTCCCGAAGGTGCTTCCGCAGCGACCTCAAGGCCTGGGCTTCGTCTCGCTTCTGGCAGGCGGCCAAGAGCTTGCGATGTTCGGATTGCGAGCGAGCGCGGTAATCCAGGTTCGACAGCAGAATGCGAACGTAACGATCGGCCGCGTTGTGCTGCGCCTCTATCAGACCGAGCAATCTTGCGTTCCCGCACGCGCTATAGAGCGCAAGGTGGAATATGCGGTTCAGGGTCCCCCATCGGCCGACATCCGGCTCCGAATCGATCTGGTCCAACATCGAGGCGGCCTCGTCCAGCTTCTCGGCGGAGAGGTGAGGGCACGCGAGCCGCAGAGCCTCGACCTCGAGGAGCTCTCTGACCGCATAGATCTCGCTGATCTCGACGACATCCATCTTCGCAACGAAAGCCCCCCGTGTCGGGTGGATCGAAACGATCCCCTCTGCGTCGAGCTGGCGCAGGGCGTCGCGTATCGGCATGCGGCTGAAACCAAAACGTGCCGCAAGCTCGTCCTGGCGTAGCGGTGTGCCCGCTTTCAAGGAGCCTTCGGCGATAGCTTCGCGCAGGATGTCGGCAACTTGATCCGCCACCGTTTGCGGCTTGGGCATCGCGGCCCCAGGCAACCCACCTAACCGATTCATCCGATCTCCCTATCGTAATGCGATGGCCCTACCAGAAAAGCGCTTGCCCGCACACAGGTATTCTCGTATACGAGTATCCTCAGGCTCGCCGTTAAGCCGCGCGGCGAATGCGAAGGCGCGGAGGAATCCATGTCCGGCTCAGGCGCAACTGGTCCTCATGCCAATGGCAGGCCGTTCGACGCGATCGTCATCGGTGGTGGAATTGCGGGGTGCACGCTCGCCTATGAATTAGCATCACGTAATATAAGAGTCGCCATACTCGAGCAGAACGCCATCGCGTCCGAATCATCCGGGCGCAATACCGGAACGCTTCTCAGCGGCCCGCAAAAGGAAGTCGTCGAGCTTCTTGACGCTTGCGCAAAGATATACTCGGAAATTTCCCAAGGTCCGGTGCCATTCGAGTTTGCCAGAATCGGCCATCTTCTGATTTCCGAGGACGAGGCCAGTTTCGATGAGGCCTCCACCGTCGTCGAACGTTACAGGGCGGCCGGTGTCGGGATGGACAAAGTATCGGGAAAGGATCTCGCCCGCGAGCATCCAAGGTTGGGTTTCAAGGTTGCCGGCGGCTATTTCGTCGAGCGGGCCTGGACCCTCGAGCCGATGGGAGCAACGCACGCATTCGCGCATGCGGCGCGGGAGGCGGGCGCGACGATCAAAACGGGCGTCCGGGTGGCCCAGATATTCTCGCGAAATGGCAAGGTTCAGGGGGTTCTGACGGACCAGGGAATAGTTTCGGCGGACCTGGTCTTCATCGCCAATGGACTGTGGATGACGGACCTGCTCCGCCGGACGGTCGGCGATGGACCGCTGCCGGGCCTGCCATTCACCGCCGGCCGGGGCTGGCTGATCCAGTTGGGCAAGCTCGACTTCGAGCTACCCTGGATTGTCGAGGAGTTGACCTGGCCTGATCAGGAGGAGCTTGGAAGGCGGATGTCGCTCGAGGGCCTGGCCGATATCGCGGAGGGTCGGGACGATCAGCCGGCAGTCGAAGCCATTTGCCTCAATCCGATGCGCGGCGGCGACGCGCGACTCGGCGCCTCCGTGCAACCTGCTCTACGGGATCTTGTCCGAAATACGGATATGCCCAGCCGTATCGCCGGCCGTGCGCTCCGGATGATCTCGGGTCTCGGCTCGCTGAAGGTGAGAAACGCCTATCCTGGCAACAGGCCGATGCTGCCTGACGGTCTGCCGGTCGCCGGACGAACCTCGATCGATGGGCTGTTCGTACATGGGGGGATGGGGTCGATCGGAATGCACGCCGCGCCGGCCACTGCGCGATGGCTGGTTGACGCTGTGATCTCCGGCGATGGCAACCCGAAGAAGGATTGGCTGCTTCCACGTCGCTTCCCTGGGTGGAGTTGAAGCTGGAGGTTCAATGCGCCGTCACCGTAGCTCGGGCGCGCAATTCGTCGATCGCAGCCCGGTCGGGGTCACGACGCGTCTCCATCGACGCGGATGCCGAGGTCGTCCCGGATGGCTCGGGTAGCCGCCGCGAGCGCCGCGATCTTGCCGTAGGCGCGTTCGCGCGGCAGGTACCACATGCCGCAGTCGGAGCAGGGATGCAGCCGCTCCGGCGGCACGACCTTGAGCGCCGCCCGCAGTCGGTCGGCCAGGTGCGCGGGCGTTTCGATCTCCTTGTTGCCGAGGTCGACGAGACCGATGAGGACGTGCTTGTCGCCGCAATGCTTCAGGATCGAGGGATCGTGTCGGGGCTGCTCGTATTCGAGGCTGATCCCGGCAATCGGAGAGCCGCTCAGGATTTCGAGGACCTCCGCATAGTCGGGGCTCGCCGACTTTTCCTTGAAGATGTGGGCGTAGCCGTAGCAGACATGCACGACGACCGGGATCGAGATCCCCTCAACCATGCGCGCGAGGGCGCGCCGCCCGACCTGCCTCGCGAGATCCAGAGAAAAATGCCATGCCGGCTCGTCGATCTGCAGCACGTCGGCGCCGGCCGCCTGCAGCGTGCGCATCTCCTCGTTGAGAGCGGCCGCGAGGTCGAGGATCAGCGCCTCGGCGTCGTTATAGAAATGATCCGCCAGGTGGCGCGACAGCGACACCGGTCCGATCACGGTCGTCTTCAGCGGCCGCCGCGCCACGCTCTTGGCGAACAGGACTTCGTGGCGCGCCACGGAGCGCCGAAAGCGCAAGGGGCCGGTGACCACCGGCATGAGCCGGCCGAGTTCGCTGTATTCCTCCCAGCCCGTCTCGTCGCGGCGATGGTGCTCATTGTCCGCCGGCCGGCTCACGGCTTCGAGCGTCGAGAGATCGACCCCGGAAAGAGCCGCCAGGAAGTCGCGGTCATAGGCCACGCGCTGCGCCTCGCCGTCGGTGACGAGGCCGAGCCCGGCCCGCTCCTGCTCATAGATGGCGAGGCGCGCCGCGTCCCGCTTGGCCTCTTCCAGCACCTCCGGTTCGGGCCGCCACCAACTGCCGTCGAGAGCACGCATGCGCTGGTGTCGGGCGAGCCAATGAGGCTTGGCATAGCTGCCGACGATCTGAGCGGTGAGAGGGGGCGAAGCGGCATCATCATCATCGTTCCGTCACGGGCTGAAGCATAGGATTGCGTTCGAGGAAGGCGCTTCGAGGGAGAGGGCCGCGGCTCCCATTTGCGGCGCGCACGCGATCGTCATTAAACTGTTCAAATCGGTCGGTATACCAAAAACTAAAGTTCGGTACACGTATTCTCAGCACGCTCGGGCGCCTTTCCGGAGCAATGCGAGGTGTTGCCCATGTTGAGGCATGTAACGATTCCGTCGACAAACCCCCCCGTGCCGCGTCACGGGCTGAGTGAATTCTCAGTCGTTGGAATAGCTGCGGGCAATATCAAGAACAATCCAAACAGGACAAACTCGGAGCGAAGACATGCAGGAGCGTGAGTTGCGCGGCCTTATCGCGCAAGTGAAAGACGGCAAATTGTCCCGCCGAGCCTTCGTCCAGAAGATGATGGCCGTCGGTCTCACGGCACCGATGGCCGGGCTGATGCTGAGCCATTCGGGCGTGGCGTTCGCTCAGGAGGAATTCACCTACAAGCCGACCAAGGCCGGCGGCGGCGGCCCGCTGCAGCTGCTCATATGGCAGGCCCCGACGCTGCTCAATCCGCATTTCTCGGTCGGCCTCAAGGATCAGGAAGCCTCTCGCCTCTTCTACGAATCGCTTGCCGGCTGGGACAGCGAAGGCAATCTGCGCCCGATCCTCGCCGCGGAGATTCCGAGCTTCGAGAATGGCGGTCTCGCCGCGGACGGCATGTCGGTCACATGGAAACTGAAACAGGGCGTCAAATGGCATGACGGTGCGCCATTCACGGCCGATGACTGCGTGTTCAATTGGCAATACGCCTCCGATCCGGCGACTGCGGCGGTCACCATCGGCACCTATAGGGACATCACGGTCGAGAAGATCGACGACCTGACGGTGAAAGTGAAGTTCAAGAAGCCGACCCCCTTCTGGGCAGATGCCTTCGTCAGCCTCGCCGGCATGATCGTCCCCAAGCATCTATTCGAGCCCTATAAGGGCGCCAAATCGCGCGAGGCGCCCGCAAACCTGAGCCCGGTCGGCACGGGCCCTTATCTATTCGTCGAGTTCAAACCCGGCGACTTGGTGCGCGGCAAGATCAATCCCGATTACCATGTGCGGAACCGTCCGCATTTCGACACGCTCGAACTGAAGGGCGGCGGCGACGCCGTCTCGGCTGCGCGCGCCGTGCTGCAGACCGGCGAATACGATTTTGCCTGGAACCTGCAGGTGGAGGACGAGATCCTCAAGAAGATCGAGGAGGGCGGCAAGGGCCGCATCGTCTTCATACCCACCGCCAATGTCGAGCATATCCAGCTCAACCGCACAGATCCTTGGACGGAGGTCGACGGCGAGCGGTCGAGCCTCAAGACCAAGCACCCGACCTTGAGCGACAAGAGCGTGCGCGACGCGCTCAACCTCCTGGTCGATCGCGGCTCCGTGGAGAAGTTCATTTACGGTCGCACCGGCGTGGCGACCGCGAATTACGTGAATAATCCCGCGCGCTTCGTCTCCAAGAACACGAAGTGGGAATTCAGCGTCGACAAGGCCAACACGATCCTCGACGAAGCCGGCTGGAAGCGCGGCTCCGACGGCATTCGCGAAAAGGACGGCAAGAAACTGAAATATGTATTCCAGACGTTTGCCAACGCGCCGCGCCAAAAGACCCAGGCGATCGTCAAGAAAGCCTGCGAGGAGGCCGGCATATCCATCGAGATAAAGGCGGTGGCGGCCGCGGTATATTCATCCGCGGATGTCGCCAACCCTGACACCTATACGCATTTCTACGCCGACCTGCAGATGTACACGGCGGCCATGTGGCAGCCGGACCCGGTTCTGTTCATGCAACAATGCGTCTCTTGGGAGGCCGCGACCAAGGCCAACAAATGGCAAGCTCGCAACATCCCTCGCTGGCATAGCGACGAGTATGACGCCGCCTACCGAGCCGCCGAGACCGAGCTCGATCCGGTGAAGCGCGCGGCCCTGTTCATCAAGATGAACGATCTCGTGATCGCCGATGTCGCCGTGATTCCCGTGGTCTACAGACCATGGGTCGTAGCGCTGAGGAACGGGGTCCAGGCGCCCCTCAGCGGCTGGGACAGCAGCTTTTGGCAGCTCGCGGACTGGTATCGCGAGGCATGAGCCATCGGCATCGACGCCCCCGATTTGCCACCGGCGAGAAGAACGGGGTGGCGCTGAGGGTGGACCGCTCGCGTCCCCCCGGCTTTGAGATTTTCCGCGGCCGATCCAGGACTTGGAAACCGGGGGGAGCGGCGGATGAGGGGTGATTTCACGGCCGCAACCGCTTGCCGGATCGCCCCCACAGCGAATGTGCGCTCAAACTCTCGATTGACCGCGGGCACCCTCATCCGCCCCGACGGAGTTTATCCTTGGGCGTGCCGAAGGCACGACCCGAGGGTCGGGGCACCTTCTCCCGCAAGCGGGAGAAGGAGGCGCGCCCTGCGCAAGGGGAATGTGTGAACACGACAGCTCCCCTCGCGCAAGAGGGTAAGCGCGCCCTTGCCGCTCCCATTTTTGCCGCCGTCGGAGATGTGTGCGCCCCGTAGCCGTTGCCGCGGAGGAGGGATGGATCCCTGCGCTTTGGCCATGAGAACAGGCATCGTCCTGCCAGTGATCGATCCTATCGACTCGAGCCGTGCGGCTTGCGGAGAAAGTCGAGCGATCCGATAGTGGATGGGAACGGACCGGGCGCCGCGGGAGGAGCATGTGACGAGCAAATTCCTCAGTCTCCTGTCCGGCGTTCTGTTGTTGGCGGCAGCCGCTATCGTCGGATACCAAGCCCTCGAATGGCTGTTCTATGGGGATTGGCCGTCATTTGCGATCGTCGATCTCATCACGGCCACGGGACGCCAGCTGCCCGTCATGCAATGGCAGGTTTTGCAAAGGGTCGTCGACTTCTTGTCTCTGACCCCATTGAGCGCGGTGCTCGCCTTCATCGGTGCTCTCGCCGGCTGGCGCGCCTATGGTTTGCTCCGCCATTAGCCGACGATAACGGCCGCGCGGCGCCGAGCCGATGCACATGTACGGGCGCCAAGGGCAGGGCACAGATCCGCATCTTCGGTCTCGGCCTTGCAGAAAGGCAGGCTGAACCTTGCTGTCTGCGTCACTTTGTTGCGCGATGGCACGACAAGCGTTCAGGAGTGGCACGCCATGACAGCGCGAGGATATCTTATTCGTTTCGAACGTCTTGCGGACGAACAGGGCCGCAAGCTCTCTCGAATCCAATGGTCGATCCACGAGTTCTCGAAGGAAGCGGCCGAGCTCGACCTGGAGATCGCGGCCGAAGAGGCGAGGGCCGGGATCGGCGATCCGAAGCATTTCGCCTATCCGAGCTACGCCAAGGCCGCCGCGGCGCGGCGCGACAATCTGCGCCGCTCGGTGGAGCAGTTGCGGCTGCAGCTCGAGAAGGTCAGCGCCGATCATCGCGAGGCGCTCGCCGATTTGCGGGAGGCCGAGCTGCTCGAAGACGGGCGCGCCGCGGAGGCGCCGGGGCGCGAGGTGCGTGACGAGATCGGGATGGGCGTCGCGTTCGGCTGAGGCCGGGTTGCGGATGGAGTGCCGACAGCCGGGCGTTCTTCCTCTCCCGCTGGCGGGAGAAGGTGTCGCCACGAAGTGGCGACGGATGAGGGCTTTTTCCGCCATGGCCACGGAGATCGGGACCTCGTCAGGAACTCGCCTTGCCGGGCCTGCGCCGATATCACCCTCATCCGCCCTTCGCGTCAGCGAAGGGCACCTTCTCCCGCGAGCGGGAGAAGGCGTGCCCGCGACCGCAGCTTCCATTTTCCGCCGCTGGAGGCAAGGCTCTAGGCGCTTTCGCTCGCCATGGCTGCTATTTCTTCTCGAGCATGAGCTGTCCTTGCTTTTGGATGAGCGCTTTCGCCTTTCCGGCAAGGAGCGCGAGAACCCGAGGAAGCTCGACGGAGAGGCGAACATGCGCATCGGCGACGTCGATCGCGCCGGTGGCCGCCTGCCCGAGAAGTCCGATCCGAAATTTCAGATGATCCTGCGCCCATACCTCTTCGAAAACCGACAATTTGCCAGCAAAAGCGGTTCGAATGCTCGCCAAGCCGGATTGGAGGCGTCGGCTCGCTTCTGCCTTGCCGAGGCTATGGGGGATGATCACAACGAGCGGCCCTGCCATCTCGCCTCCTCGGATCTCGGCCAACGCAGTCATAGTTCATCGCCGACGCAGAGGGAACTCGCGGTGTTGATAGCGCCCACCTTTACAAGTTTAGATGCGATCGCAGGGTTTCAAAGCGCGAGCGAATAGAGGCAGCATCGTTTGAAGACTGAGCAAGCTCGTCATACTCTATGAGCTTGAACTCAACGCCCCTCTCCTCATTCTCAAACTTTTCACGGTTCATACGTCGTTTCTCTTCAAAATCGACGAGGTCCTTCCTCCGTACTGTAACCGTACTCTTTTCTTGTTGTAGAATTGAAAAGAGGCTGTAGTAGACGGGAATTGCACCTGCGGACCGAAGTAATTGATCCTTCGCAACAAAAGTGCTCGCCATTTTCTCAATGTTCTTCTTCATTGCGGCCACGGTGTTGGCAAATTCGTCTTTCGTCTTTTCACGCGCCTCTAGAAAGAACGCATCCAATGTAGCTTTCTTTGTATCAACGAATTCGCCGGTACTTAGGAGGTTGTGCTCCAAATAGAGAAGCTTTGCGGCCATGTCATAATGTCGATACCTAGTGTCTGACAGTGCCAATCGTTCGATAAAGAATCGATGCTTAACAAGCTCACGTATGATGGCTGGTAAGGGTCCACCGAACGCATTCCGCTTCTCAGCTGCATTGAGCGGTACCGCCTCATTGAGCCGGGAAAACATATCCTCAACAATATCGATATCGTCGGCGGCGATGACCATTACTGCGAGGGACCGAGCGTTGAAGCGGGTCGCTAGGCGGGGGAATTCCTTTGCCATCTCGCCGAACGTCAGCCCCGCAACTGCGATGGTTGGATCTTCCAGATACACAAAGTCGTCCGCCAGAGGGAAATCGCCCGCAATGAACTCCCAAATTGCTTCAAGGCGTTGGCGTCCATCGATAATGGAGTATTCAAACTTATTATTTTTGTAGGGTCCTTTCAATATATGAAAGTAAAATTTTGGAACGTCGTATTTATTTAGTAGAGAATCAATGAATAGCTTCTTTTTTGTTTTGGACTATACGCCTCCAACTCTCTGATACACAGGATCAATTTGGATCACATCCTTCATGTCATTCAATGCGAGGATCGATGCGTCCTGTAGGTTTGAGATCGAAAATCCAGTCATCGTAGGAAGCCTCGCGCGTGCTCGGAGACATTGGCCAATTCGGGGAAGAGAGAGAGTTTACTGATATTCAGCATCTCCAGTTCGGCTCGAATTTCGGCCTTGGCATCAGCCGGTACGACGTAGCGCCATAGATACTGTACGTTTCCGTCACCCTCTAGGGGGGAAAGTTCGATGTGGCAGACGGTGAAAACGCCCTGTTGAACTTGGATGCGTGGATTGTTGCGCAATGCGATCGCGGCGAGCGGCCCGTAGGCGGCCTGTTGGAGGGCTAGTTTGCTAGGCAGATAGCTGTCTAGGTGTTCGTCATCGCCAAAGCCTGGAATGTCGTTTTTCGTTCGGGCTTGGAATTTGGACGCTTTGTGCGCCCCTGTCTCGCCACGGCATGCCGCTCCCAATAGTCGCCCGAGCGAAACTGTTCCCATAGGAGTGCGTCTTGCGAGTGCGTCGCGCGGGGAAACGACCAGCGGGCGTGCACGTCCGCGCGAAACCCAACGAACACGAGCCGCTCTCGCTTTTGCGGAACGCCGTAATCGGCCGTGTTCAGCAACTCATGGACGACGCGGTATTCAGCGGAACCGCGCCCGGTGTGCTGCTTTTGCAGGCAGCGAAGATGATCAAGCCAACCTTCGTCATTGGAGCGAGCAAGGGACGGATATTGGAGTTGCAAGAGCACATAGCCGAGATATGTCGCGAACGTTTGCCGCTTTAGCCCCTTCACGTTCTCGAATATGAAGGCGCGCGGGCGCGTCTCGCGGATCGCCCTGACGGCCTCGCCCCACATGTCCCTGTGATCATCATGCGCGCGATGACGCCCACCGAGTGAGAATGGCTGGCATGGAGGGCCGCCCGTTACGATGTCAACCATGCCCTCATAGGGACGATAGTCCACCGTTCGAAGATCGCCCTCGTAAGGCGCGGGCCATCTCGACATGGGGGACGAATTGAGCGCCAGGTTTTCCCGAAGCGTGTCGCAGCACCAGCGGTCGCGCTCGATGACGAGGATGGGTTTGAAGCTAGCTCGGCTCACGCCGATAGCAAGCCCTCCGGCACCAGCGAAAAGTTCAATCGCGCGCAAGCTGATCTCCCCTAGGACAAGAACGAGCGGAGCCTTTGGGCTACTCGCTCGCGATCCCTCAACTCGCATTCCCACACGACAAGGACGCGCCAGCCGGAACTTTCCAGCGCAATCCGCGCGCGCTCGTCACGCTCGCGATTCGCTTCCAACTTAGGCACCCAAAATGAAAGCCTGGATTTTGGCAAGCGCGCAAGAGGGCAAGAGGGGTCTGGATGCCTATGCCAATAGCATCCGTGCACAAAAATCAGGGCCTTATGACGCGGGAGCACCATGTCGGGGTGGCCTGGCAAGTCGCGTCGGTGAAGGCGATACCGATAACCCATGCCATGAACCATCCGCCGCACAACCATTTCCGGGGCCGTGTTCTTGCCCCGGATCCTCGCCATGCGCTCGGAGCGCTGCTCCTTGGTAAGGGTGTCTGGCATTGATCAGCGTCTAATGTCTTCCCGCGCAGCTGCGCCCGACGTGCGAAAGGATCGCGTCGCCTAGCATTACCCTAAGCCGCACCGAATGCCTCACGATGCCTTGCGATGTATGCCGGATGCGGCCACAACCGAGCATCCATGGGAAGATGGATGCGCTCCATTTGTTTGCCGAACAATTCTCGAAGCTGGGGCGGCACTTTGTTGTGGGAAATCAGGAGGCGGTAGTCATCGGTCAACGAAATGAGGTGGCGATCGAACAACCAGTGCACGGTGCCGGATAGAGCAATGCCGTTTTGAACTACGTCAGGGCCACCCTCGGTCACGGGCCAGATATGGGCGGCCTGCACTTCCGCCTTGCCGCCGCCGTTGATGATGCGCAGGCGCGTGACGGCACATTGATCGTCGTAGGCGTCACAAACCTGTCGGCGAAAGCTCGCGTCTCGAACCTTTCTGTTCAAAAGGATCTGCTCGATCCGTCTCTCCTGCTCCTCGATCGGAGCTTGGAGCAACGATAGTGTCTCCTGATTCGTATGCTCGGGGTCGAGTTCCAGTCGGATCGCGTTCGCCGGCGCCAGCGTCTCGCTGAGCCCTGTTCGAACTATGGCCGCGAAGTCTAAATCGTCGAGCTGGCGCACCGACCTGCCCTGGAGGTGAGCGCCGACCCGTCTGGGGTCGCTGATGGCTCTCAGAGGTGCTTCCGCATATCTCCCGCTAGACGAGAATGGTACTGGCCTGTCGAATGGGAGATAGTCGCCCACGACAGCGTAGGCATGGCCGGTTCGATTTGGATCTGGATCGATGCGGAGCAATCGGGCGACGGCGATGTAAGCGCGGCGACCACCGTTCCGCTGTGGCTCGCGATACACGATCCAATTCCCGACGAGCGCCTCGGCGATGGCACGATATTGCCACGGGAAGTGATAGCGATGCGCGATCTCGTCGTCGTACCCCGAATTCGGTTTGGTATCGAAGACGCCTTTCACGCCGTCACACCTCACTCGCTGCCTGCTATTTGCCGATTTCCCGTGGGTTCGGATTTCTCAACGGTAACGAAACTAAAGCAAACGGCTGACCGTACCTATAGCTGCCCGAAAGCCCGAGTATTTCTCGCAAAGCAGGGCGATCAGGCGAACGCACGGCCGCGAGTGTGTCATAGCAGCAGCCTTCGGCCCACGCTCCAGCGTGAGGATTTTGGCAGCCACGCTAGGAGTCTACTGCACCGCAACGACCCCGCGACCTCCCGAGGTCGGCCCTCGGAAAGCGTTGGAGAAAACATCATGCCCCTTAAACCCGAGACCCGCGACAAGCTGAAGCGCGTGAGCGTCGCGACGCTCTCGACCGCGCTGTTCAAACGCGGCTTGCGCATCCAGATGATTCAAGATGTGCGGCCGCTTTCGCCGCCAAAGAAGGACTCGATGGTCGGCGAGGCCTATACGCTGCGCTACATTCCGGCGCGCGAGGACCTGAACGATATGAGCGTCTTTCGCAACCCCGGCCACCCGCAGCGCAAGGCGATAGAGGAATGCCCGCCCGGCGCCGTGATGGTGATCGACAGCCGCAAGGATGCGCGCGCCGCCTCTGCCGGCAGCATTCTGGTGACGCGCCTGATGGTGCGCGGGGTGGCCGGCATCGTGACCGATGGCGGGTTCCGCGATTCGGTCGAGATCGCCGCGTTGGACATCGCCTCCTATCACGTCCGGCCGAGCGCCCCGACCAACCTGACTTTGCACCAGGCGATCGACATAAACGTGCCGATCGCCTGCGGCGATGCGCCCGTCTTTCCAGGCGACGTGATCGTCGGCGACGCCGACGGCGTGATCGTGCTGCCGGCGCATCTGGCGGACGAGCTCGCCGCCGAGGCGACCGAGATGACGGCGTTCGAGGATTTCGTGACCGAAAGGGTGCGGGCCGGCCAGCCCGCGCGGGGCCTCTATCCGCCGACGGACGAGACGAATCTCGAGGCTTTCAAGGCCTGGCGCGAGAAGCACGGGCGGTAGGACGGGCGGGAATCACCGAAGGCTGTTACGTCGATCGCGTCGCGCCGATCAGATCGCCCCCTCTCCCGCGGAGGCGAGAGGGTAAGCGCGTCAGCGCTTTTCTCCTCCTCGCAACCGGACAGGCGAAACTCATCCCGTTCGAAGCTTCGCCTGGCAGAGCGCGACGACGCTGCGAAGGGCGTCTTTCTTGCTGGTGCTGGTCTCGAGCTCGCGCGCGGCGAGGTCGTGGAGCTCCTCATTGGTGATGCCGCCGTGAAGGCAGGCCGGCCTCGCCCTTTCCATGAGCCAGGCGAGACGCTGGGCCGCGCCGGCGGTCGTATCGAACACCCACGCGGCGGTGATGATGGCGGCGGCGACGCTGGTGAGCCAGCGGAGCCCATGAGACCCCGTGAGCCGGAACAGCGCAGGCTCGAGAGCATCGTCCGTCTGCGTGGCCACGGTCCTGCGAGCCATGCCGATCAGGGTTAGCCCTCGCCGGTGTCGAAATCCTTCCGGCGAAGATTATAATTCTCGCCGTTTACCACGAGCGGTTCGGGGGAGCCGTTGTCGTGCCGACGCATCTGCGGGAGGCGCGGCGACAATATCGCTTCCAGGCCGAGGTCACGGCCGTGGAGGAGGCGGCGGATCGAACCGTCGTGGCTCAGCCGGCGACCACGTAATGGAAGTCGGTTACCCGGCCCTCGCGCTTCTTCGCGAAGACGACCTTCACCCGCGTCCCCGGCACCAGTTTGCGCGCCGCCGCGGGCACGTCGGAAAGATCGAGGCCGCGCACGAAGTTGAGCATGGCGGTGCTGACATCGTCGAGCCGCACATAGGCGATGGCGTAGGGCGGCGGCGGCAAGTTCTCGAAGGCGGCGGTGACGATCGTCGCGGCCTCGACCACGCCTTGCAAGCCGGCCTCGATCCAGCCGTCGCAAGGCTCGAAGGAGCGCTCGCAATAGGCGCGCGGCGGGAGGTAGGCGAGGCCCGACTTGCTGCAATGCGAAGCCAGGATCTTGGCGTTGCGCAGCCCCTCGAAGAAGGTGCCCGCGACCTTGCCGACCGAATAATTGTAGCGGACATGCCATTCGCCCGGGATGACGTCCGCTGTCTGGGTGGCCTGTTTGCTCATAGCGTGCCTCAGTTATGGTCGTCGCCAAGGACGGTGCAGGTGAAGAACTGGGTCGAGCCCCCGATCGCGGTCGCGACGGCGTTGCGGACGCCCGCGACCTGCATGCCGCCGGCCTCGCCCATGACCTGGAGCGCCGCGTCGGCGACGCGCACCAGGCCCGTGACGCCGATCGGGTTGGTGCAGAGCGTGCCGCCCGATGGGTTCGCCGCCACGACCGCGCCGCCGAGGGTAAAGCCGCCCGCCGCGTGGATCGACGCGGCCTGTCCTCTCGCGCAGAAGCCGAGGGATTCGAGCTGCGGGAACAGGAAGGAGCTGAACGGGTCGTAGATTTCCGCGACCTGGATGTCGCGGACGGGATCGACGATGCCAGCCATCCGATAGGCCCGCCGAGCGGCATGGAAGAAGCCGTCATGGTCGGCGAACTCGGTGTCGGACCAGAAGCCCATGCGGTCGCCCATGAAGACGCTGTGGGTGATGGCGGCGTTGCCCTTGACCCAGGCGGGCCGGCCGCGGCGTGAGCGCTTCGCCGCTTGCTCGTCGCAGAGGACCATCGCGGCCGCGCCCGAGGAGCGCGGGCAGATGTCGAAGCGCTTGAAGGGCCAGGAGATACGCGGGCTCGCCATCACATCGGCGACGCTGATCTCGCCCTTGAGATGCGCGTGCGGGTTCCTGGCGGCGTTGCCGCGCGCACCGACCACGACGGCGGCGTATTGTTCCTCGGTGACGCCGTAGCGGTGCATGTAACGCTGCGCGGCGAGCGCCGTCATGGTCACGGTGTTGAGCGCGAAGTCGTGCTCGTAGAAGCGGTCCCAGATCAGGTTCAGGATGTGCTGGGCGTCGGGCGTCTCGGCGACGCGGTCGGCGCCGACGACCAGGACCGTCCGGAACTGGCCGGAGGCGATATGGGAATAGGCCGCGTGGAAGGCCGAGCCGCCGGTGGCTCCGCCGGTGTTGATGCGCATAAAGGGCTTGCCTGCCCCGAACACCTGATCCACCGCCCATTTCTCGCAATCGTTCACCCCCATGAACTGGGTCGGGGCCATCGAGAACACGACGGCGTCCACATCGTCGGGCCCGAGCCCGGCATGCCCGAGCGCCAGCAGGGTGGCATCCTGCGCAAGCTCGACGTAGTTCTTGTCGGCGTGGTGAGTGCGGAAGTCGGTCTCGCCGACGCCGACCACCGCCACGTTCTTCGCGCTCATCTCAGGCGCCTTCGAAAATGGCCACGGCGTTGCCTTGCTGGGCGAAGCCGTGCGCCCCATGCGCCGCGGCGAGATGCGCATGCGGCATCTGGACGGCTCCGGCCCGCCGCGAAACCTGCAGCACGGCCTCCGCCGCATTGACCAGCCCCATGCAGAAATAGGGGTTCTGGGCGAAGGCGCCGCCGGATGGGCACAGCGCGGAGAGCGGCACGGCCTCGATGGCGCGCGCATAGGCGGCGGCGTGGAAGCCGGTCTGGGCGTGGGGGGCACCGGGGGGGGGAGAGGCCAGGTACGAGCGCGGGCGGGCGGGAGCGAGTGCGGAGAGGAGTGGGGGAGAGGG
>JBIOEJ010000039.1:0-42854 GCA_044445965.1 Hyphomicrobiales bacterium | reverse complement strand
GGGGGAGGGAATGCGCCGAGCGTCTCCGTCGCCCTCCCCCCGCGAGCGGAGCGAGTGGTGGGGAGGGTACGGGTGGGGGGCTCTTCAGCGCAAGCCGTGCGGAAGCGAAGCGCAGGCGCGACGCGGCCCGAGCCTCGCCGTCGTGCTCGCGACGGACTATGAATACAAAAAGCATGGGGCGGCAATCACGGTTCTGAGGAGTGAGTGAGGTGAGATGGCCGTCAGCCTGAGGCCAGGACTGGAGCGCCGGCTGAGACGCGAGGTCTCGGGCGAGGTGCTGTTCGACCGCTTCTCGCGTGGCCGCTACGCCACCGACGCCTCCCATTACCAGATGATGCCGCTCGGCGTGGTCGTGCCGAAGAGCATGGACGAAGCCTTGCGCGCCTTGGCGGCCGCGCGCGACGAAGGCGTCGCGGTGACGCCGCGTGGCGGGGGCACCTCGCAATGCGGGCAGGCGATCAATGCGGGGCTCGTGATCGACGGCTCGAAGCATTTGACGCACCTCGTCTCGCTCGATGTCGCGGCGCGGAGCTGCGTGGTCGAGCCGGGCATCGTGCTCGATGATCTCAACCGGCACCTGTTGCCGCATGGATTGTGGTTCCCCGTCGATGTCTCGACCGCCTCGCGCGCTACCATCGGCGGCATGGCCGGCAACAATTCCTGCGGCGGCCGCTCGCTGCGCTACGGCACGATGCGCGACAACGTCTCGTCGATCGACGCCGTCTTGCCGGATGGTGCGCTCATGCATTTCGGTCCCGTGGCGGCCGGCAAGTCGAGCGCGGGCGCCGCATCGCGGGACGGAAGGCTCGTCGCCGCGCTGCTCGCCATCGGCGAGCGCGAAGCCGACGAGGTCGCCGCCCGCTTCCCCAAGGTGCAGCGCCGCGTCGGCGGATATAATCTCGACGCGCTCCTGCCCAATGCGGCGTCGAACAACCTCGCCCATATTCTCGTCGGCTCGGAGGGCACGCTCGCCTATTCGACCGCGATCGAGCTGAAGCTCTGGCCCCTGCTCGGCAAGCGCGCGCTCGGCGTCTGTCATTTCGGCTCCTTCCACGAGGCGATGGACGCGGCCCAGCATCTCGTGGCGCTGAAGCCCATCGCCATCGAGCTCGTGGACGCGACCATGATCGGGCTCGCCAACGAGATCGCCCTGTTCAGGCCGACGCTCGCGCGCTTCGTTCGCGGCGCGCCCGAGGCGCTGCTCATCGTCGAGTTCGCGGACGGCGAAGCCGAGAACTTGCGGCGTCTGAAGGAGCTGCACGCGCTCACGGGCGATCTCGGCTTCGGATGGGATCGCGAGCGCCGCAAATGGGGGGGCGTCGTCGACGTCCTTGATCCGGCATTGCAGACCGCTATCGCGGATCTGCGCAGCTCGGGCCTCAACATCATGATGTCGATGAAGAGCGAGGGGAAGCCCGTCTCCTTCGTCGAGGACTGCGCCGTCCCCTTGCCGAAGCTCGCCGAATATACCGGGAAGCTCACCGCGATCTTCGCCAAGCACGGCACGCGCGGCACCTGGTACGCGCATGCCTCGGAGGGCTGCCTGCATGTGCGCCCCATCCTCAACCTCAAGCTCGACAAGGACGTGAAGGCGATGCGCTCCATCGCCGAGGAGGCCTTCGCCCTGGTGCGCGCCTATAAGGGCTCGCATTCGGGCGAGCATGGCGACGGCCTGCTGCGGTCGGAATTCCACGAGGCGATGTTCGGCGAGAGGCTCACTCGCGCCTTCGAGGAGGTGAAGGACGCCTTCGATCCGAAGGGGTTGATGAACCCCGGCAAGATCGTGCGCGCGCCGAAATTCGACGATCGGGCGTTGTTTCGCTATCCGCCGGACTACCATGCCGAGGCGTTCCGGCCGGCGCTCGACTGGTCGGCCCATCCGGGAGGCGCCGGCGGTTTCCAGGGCGCCGTCGAGATGTGCAACAACAACGGCGCCTGCCGTAAGCTCGAGGGCGGGGCCATGTGCCCCTCCTACCGGGTGACGCGCGACGAGCAGCATGTGACGCGCGGACGCGCCAATGTATTGCGCCTCGCCATCTCGGGCCAGCTCGGAGCGGACGCGCTCGCCTCGGACGAGATGGCGGAAGCGCTGAAGCTCTGCGTCTCCTGCAAGGCCTGCAGACGCGAATGCCCGACCGGCGTCGATATGGCGCGCATGAAGATCGAGGTGCTGGCGGCGCGCGCCGAAAGCCGGGGCCTGAGCCTGTTCGAGCGCCTCGTCGGCGCGCTGCCCCGCTACGCGCCCTACGCCGCGCGCCTCGCTCCGATCCTCAATCTGCGCGACCGACTGCCGGGCGCGGCGCGCCTGTCGCAAGCCGTGCTGGGCTTCGCCGCGGAGCGCCCCCTCCCCGCCTGGCGGTCCGACAGATTCCGGGCGCCGGCGGAACCCGTCGGCCCCGCGAGCGGCCGCGAGGTCGTGCTGTTTGCCGACACCTTCAACCGGGCCTTCGAGCGCGAGACGATCGAGGCGGCCCTCGCCGTGCTCACGGCCGCCGGCTATCGCGTGCACCTGCCCAAGGCCGGAGACGGCGGGGAGCGGCCTCTGTGCTGCGGGCGCACTTTTCTCTCGACCGGTGAGGTCGGAGAGGCACGGGTCGAGGCGCGGCGCTCGCTCGCCGCTCTCGCGCCCTACGCCAAGCGCGATGTGCCGATCATCGGCCTCGAACCGTCCTGCCTCCTGAGCTTCCGCGACGAGATTCCGAGCCTCCTGCCTGGCGCGGAAGCCGATGCCGTTGCCTCGAAGGCCGTGATCTTCGAGGAGTTCCTCGCCGCCGAGGCCGAGGCCGGCCGCTTGAAGCTCGATCTCGAGCGGGCGGGCCGCAAGGCGCTGCTGCACACGCATTGCCACCAGAAGGCGTTTGGTCTCGATGGCGTCGTGGCGCGGGCGCTGGCGCTCGTGCCGGGGCTCGATGTCGAGACGGTCCAATCGAGCTGCTGCGGCATGGCCGGCTCGTTCGGCTATCAGGCTCGGACCCTGGCCGTTTCCAAGGCGATGGCCGAGCTGTCGCTCCTGCCCGCCGTGCGCGCCGCCGACGAGGGCACCATCATCGTCGCCGACGGCACCTCGTGCCGTTCGCAGATCGCCGATAGCAGCGGCAGGCGGGCGGTGCATGTGGCGCGCGTATTGGCACAGTATTTAGTGAGTAGTGTTTACGGGCGCTGATCGTAACACGGCGACCCTTGTGGGCCTCGTCGGAGAGGTCGGCGCGCACGCAGGCACGCAGCGCCGAAGCATCGGGTGAGGGGGGCAGCGCAGGCCTTTCCGAATAGGGCGATGCCGCCCCCCTCACCTCTGCTTGGTCTCCCAGTTCGGTGCGACATGGAAAGGCGCGTTCGAGGCCGGCAACGGCTCGCGCCCGAGGATATGGTCTGCGGCCTTCTCGCCGATCATGATGGTCGGGGCGTTGAGGTTGCCGGTGGTGATCGAGGGCATGATCGAGGAATCGACGACCCTCAATCCATCGACGCCGATCACCCGCGTCTCCTTGTCGACCACCGCCAGCGGATCGTCGGGGCGGCCCATCCGGCAGGTGCAGGAGGGGTGATAGGCGCTCTCGACCTTGGCGCGGATGAAGGCGTCGATGGCCTCGTCGCCCTCGACCCCGGCGCCAGGCTGGATCTCGCGTCCGCGATAGCGGTCGAAGGGCTTCTGCGCGAAGATCTCGCGCGTCAGCCGCACGCAGGCGCGCATCTCGGTCCAGTCGTCGGCATGGCTCATATAGTTGAAGAGGATGCGCGGCTTCACGCGCGGATCCGCCGAGGCGAGCCGCACCCAGCCCCTGCTCTTCGAGCGCATCGGCCCGACATGGGCCTGGAAGCCGTGCTCGGTCGCGAGCGAGGTCCCGTCATAGGAGATGGCGAGCGGCAGGAAATGATACTGGATGTCGGGGTAGCGGATGCCGGCCCGCGAGCGGATGAAGCCGCCGCTCTCGAAATGATTGGTCGCGCCTGGCCCATCGCGGCGCAGCAGCCAGCGCAGCCCGATCAGACTCTTGGCGAAGAGCCCCATCGAAGAATAGAGCGTGACCTTCTCCCTCGAGGCCAGCTGGAAATAGAATTCGAGATGGTCCTGGAGGTTCTCCCCGACGCCGGCGAGAGGGTGCACGACCCCGATGCCATGCGACCGCAGTTCCTCCGCCGGCCCGATGCCGGAGAGCTTCAGGAGCTGCGGTGAATTGATCGGGCCGCCGGCGAGGATGACCTCGCGGCGCGCCGTCACCGTCGCTTCCGCGCCGCCGCGGAGATACGTGACGCCGACTGCGCGGCGCCCCTCGAAGCGGATGCGCGTCGCCAGCGCCTGCGTCCTCACCGCGAGGTTCGCTCGCCGAATGGCGGACCGCAGATAGGCCCGCGCGGCGCTGCAGCGCAGGCCGCGATCGACCGTCATGTCCAGGCGGCCGAAGCCCTCCTGCTGGAAGCCGTTGATGTCGGAGGTCGCGGGATAGCCCGCCTGGCGCGCCGCCTCGATGAAGGCGCCATAGAGCGGGCTCGTCATCGGGCCGTAGCTCGTCTTCAACGGGCCGTCGCCGCCGCGATAGGCATCGCCGCCCTCCGCCCGCGCTTCAGCCCTGCGGAAGTAAGGCAGCACGCACGCAAAACCCCAGCCCGCCGCGCCCTCGCTCTCCCAGCGCTCGAAGTCGAGCGGGTTGCCGCGCACATAGACGAGGCCGTTGATCGCGGACGAGCCGCCGAGGCCTTTGCCGCGTGGACAATGCAGTCGCCGCCCGCCGAGATGGGGCTCGGGCTCGCTCTCATAGCGCCAGTTGTAGCGATCCCTGTTCATCGGGATCGACAACGCCGACGGCATGTCGATGAAGATCGAGCGATTGGCGCCGCCATGCTCGAGCACCAGCACCGTGTGGCGGCCGTCCTCGCTCAGGCGATCGGCGAGCACGCAGCCGGCAGAGCCCGCGCCCACGATCACATAGTCGAAGGCCTCCTCGTCGCGCGTCACGTCAGCGCGATGAGAAACGCCAGGACTGAAAGCGCGCCGAGGCCGGTGCGCACCGCGTGAAGCCCGTTCCATCTGACGATCAGGGCGCGCGACTTCGGGCCGGATTGGGCGAGCTCCGTGCGCATGAGCGCCGAATTGGTCGGCATGATGGCCAACAAGGTCCAGGGCCAGTTGGCGATCATCAGGAGCGCGCCCGCGATGAAGGCAGGCCTTCCCGTCATCCACCAGGCCGCAAGGCCGAAGAGGCATCCGATGACCGCAAGCGGCGCCTGCATGGTGAAGCCGCGCTTATAGGCGGGCTTCCATTGCGCCAGCAGCGCCCGATCGTCGAGCTGCAGGCGCGCCGGCTGCTCGGCGAAATTGATGTAGACCGCGGCTCCCGTGAACAGGGCAGCGACGGTGAGGGCGAGGAGGCCGGCTAGCATGCGGGTTTCGTGCGCGAGGTTGCTGTCTGCGCCAAGCCTTTAGCATCAAGGCAGAGGCCGCGACATAAAAATGCGCCGGCCGATCAGGCGGCAGCGACACCTTTCAGAAGCTTTCCCGGATCCTTCTCCCCGTCGGCTCCGAATCCAAATCCAGCCTCTGCTTCGTCGGGCGCCGCCTCGAGCCTTCGCATGCAATCCGGCTATGCTCCGCGGCTTCGACCGCGGCCTTCATCAGCTCGCGTACCAAATCATGCGTCGACATGCTCGGCGCGGATCTCTTGGCAGACGGGCCGCATAGATGCGTCATAACGACACTCCTCTGCTCCACGGGAGCACATAAAGCGTCTCTCAGCCACCGCCCCCCGGGACACTGCCTCTGTGAGTGATGGGCTTCACTGATAGACCCACAGGCCGACACGGCAAATTCCGTACCAATACGTAGTGGCGCGCCTGGAAATTTCAAACGACGCCACTCTCGATCAGGCGATGCCCTATCGCTTCGGAATGCTTTGACAGAGCCTCACTTCCTCGGCCAGAGGCTCCCCATGGGACAAAGCGCCAGGGGCGAGACGGTCGATGCCGTAGTGATCGGGGCAGGCGTAGTCGGCCTCGCCGTGGCGCGGGCGCTGGCGCTCGCCGGCCGCGAGACGATCATCCTCGAAGCCGAGACCATGATCGGCACCGGCACCAGCTCGCGCAACAGCGAGGTCATCCATGCCGGCATCTATTATCCGCAAGGCTCGCTGAAGGCGCTTCTGTGCGTCGCCGGCCGCAAGGCGCTCTACGCCTTTTGCGATACCCATGGCGTTGCCTATCGCCGCTGCGGCAAGCTGATCGTCGCGACCAATGAGGAACAGCGCCGCGCCCTCGAGCGCATCATGGCGGGAGCCATGGACAATGGCGTAGACGACATCGCGATCCTGTCGCGCGAAGAGGCGCTGGCGCTCGAACCCGCCCTTTCCTGCACCGGCGCGCTGTTGTCGCCATCGACCGGCATCCTCGACAGCCACGGCTTCATGCTGGCCCTGCTCGGCGACGCGCAGGCGCATGGCGCGGCGATCGCCTATGGCAGCAGCGTGTCTCGCGGATGCGTCGCCGGCGGCAGCCTCGGCATCGACGTCGAGTCCGACGGCGAGGTGATGCGGCTCAGCCCCAGCCTCCTTGTCAATTGCGCCGGGCTCGAGGCGCAGTCGGTCGCAGCCTCGATCGCCGGGCTGCCGCCCGAGACGATACCGCCGCTTCGCTATGCCAAGGGCAACTACTTCTCGCTGCCGGGCCGCGCGCCGTTCACGCGTCTCATTTATCCGGTGCCGGAGATCGGCGGCCTCGGTGTGCATCTGACGCTCGATCTCGGCGGCCAGGCGAAATTCGGTCCTGATGTCGAATGGGTCGAGCGGCCCGACTACACGGTGGACGCCGCGCGCGGCGAGCGCTTCTACGCCGCGATCAGGGCCTATTGGCCGAGCCTCCCGGACGGGGCGCTGGTGCCTGGCTATGCCGGCATCCGCCCCAAGCTGCCGGCGACGGATGCCGCCGCCGATTTCGTGATCCAAGGCCAAGCGACCCATGGCGTCGCAGGGCTGATCAACCTCTACGGCATCGAATCGCCAGGCCTCACCTCCGCGCTCGCCATCGGCGATCATGTGGCGCGCATGGCCGAGGGCGGAGCCGCCTGACCGCCGGCCGCCGAGTCGATGGGCGCCGGCGCCCTTACCTCTCCCCTGGTGCGAGAGGTCGGACTCGTGAGGGGGAGCGAGCCGGGCGAGGGGGCAAGTTTCGCCTGTCAGGAGAGGTTGGCGCTGCCCCCCACCCGCCGCCCCGGCTTCGCCTCAGCGTCGACCGCTCCCACAAGGCCCCACAAGGGGAGAGGTGGGCGCGAAGCACCCCTGCTTGCGGGAAAGCGGCTACCTATATAGAGGCTGCTCCTTGAGTTTTCCGTGCCTCCGTTTCGCTTGGGCCTTGAGGGCTGGCGAGACGGGGGCCTTTGTCGTTTCAGGTCGCATAAGATGAATATCCGCAATATCGCCATCATCGCCCATGTCGATCATGGCAAGACGACGCTCGTCGACAAGCTGCTCGGCCAGTCGGGCGCCTTCCGCGAGAACCAGCGGGTCGCCGAGCGCGTCATGGATTCGAACGAGCTCGAGCGCGAGCGCGGCATCACCATCCTCGCCAAATGCACCTCGGTCGTCTGGAAGGGCACGCGCATCAACATCGTCGACACGCCGGGTCACGCCGATTTCGGCGGCGAGGTCGAGCGCATCCTCAACATGGTCGACGGCGCGATCGTGCTGGTCGATGCCGCCGAAGGCCCGATGCCGCAGACGAAATTCGTGGTCTCGAAGGCCTTGAAGATCGGCCTGAAGCCGATCGTCGCCATCAACAAGGTCGACAAGCAGGAGGCGCGGCCGAGCGAGGTGGTCAACGAGGTCTTCGACCTTTTCGCCGCGCTCGACGCCACCGACGCGCAGCTCGATTTTCCGATCCTCTACGGTTCGGCGAAGCAGGGCTGGATGGCGGCTCTCCCCGATGGACCGAAGGATCAGGGCATGGCCCCGCTCTTCGACTGCGTGCTCAAGCATGTGGCGGAGCCCCCCGTCGAGGAAGGGTCGTTCCGCATGCTCGGCACCATCCTCGAAGCCAATCCCTATCTCGGGCGCATCATCACCGGGCGCATCAGCTCCGGCGTCGTCAGATCGAACCAGACGATCAAGGCGCTCGCCCGCGACGGCAGCCTGATCGAGCAGGGCCGCGTCTCGAAAATCCTCGCCTTCCGCGGCATCGAGCGCCGGCCGATCGAATTCGGGGAAGCCGGCGACATCGTCGCCATCGCCGGCCTGACCAAGGGTACGGTCGCCGACACCTTCTGCGCGCTCGAGGTGACGGAGCCGCTGCCCGCCCAGCCGATCGACCCGCCGACCGTCGCCATGTCCTTCCTCGTCAACGATTCTCCGCTCGCCGGCACCGAGGGCGACAAGGTGACGAGCCGCGTCATCCGCGACCGTCTGCTGAAGGAGGGGGAAGGCAATGTGGCGCTGCGCGTCAAGGAGACCCCAGGCAAGGACGCCATGGAGGTCGCCGGGCGCGGCGAGCTGCAGCTCGCCATCCTCATCGAGCAGATGCGGCGCGAGGGTTTCGAAATGGCCGTGTCGCGGCCGAAGGTCGTCATGCAGCGCGACGGCGCAGGCGATCTCCTCGAGCCGATCGAGGAGGTAACGATCGACGTGGATGAGGAGCATTCCGGCATCGTCGTGCAGAAGATGTCGGAGCGCAAGGCCGAGATGGTCGAGATGCGTCCCTCCGGCGGGGACCGTCTGCGCCTCGTCTTCCATGCTCCGACGCGCGGTCTCATCGGCTATCAGGGCGAGCTCTTGACCGATACGCGCGGCACCGCGGTGATGAACCGGTTGTTCCACGCCTATGCGCCGTTCAAGGGCGATATCGCGGGCCGGCGCAACGGCGTGCTGATCGCCAACGAGCAGGGCGAGGCCGTCGCCTATGCGCTGTGGAACCTCGAGGATCGCGGGCCGATGATGATCGAGCCCGGCTGGAAGGTCTATCAGGGCATGATCGTCGGCGAGCACACCCGTGACAACGATCTCGAGGTCAACGTGCTGAAGGGCAAGAAGCTCACCAATATCCGCACCACCTCGAAGGACGAGGCGGTGCGCCTCACCCCGCCCATCCGCATGACGCTCGAGAAGGCGCTCGCCTATATTCAGGACGACGAACTCGTCGAGGTGACGCCGAAATCGGTGCGCCTGCGCAAGCTGATCCTCGACCCCAACGACCGCAAGAGGGCGGTGCGGATGAGGGAGGCCGAGGCGGTGTGAGTCTCAAAAGGGCTTTGCCTTGAAGATACTGTGCGTGGGTGGATGCGGGGCGTGACGGAAAATCGTCGCTGGACTGTGCATCGATCTCGTTCCATTATTTCCCTCGTAGGGGACGAGCAGAGCGTCTCAAGCGGAAGTGGGAAGGACGGACCGAATGTTAAGAATCTTGCGTAATCCATTGTAATAACGAGAAAACGTTTTTGAATAAGTAGCCCTATTTCAAACAGGCGGACACTCCGTGGCCTCGCCCGCGAGGTGCCAGCCTGCTCGGCCCTGCCGTTTCTCGCCGCTCGGGCGGATCGCATCTGGATGTGACCCGCGCGGCTCGTGAGCACTTGACGAAGCCGCCTCCGCCTCTGTTTGCTGTCTAGCCCATCCCGGGCTTGGCGCAGCCCCCGCATGCATCTCCTCTACGCCATCTTCATCGATCCCTTCGTACAGATGGCAGGCGCCCCTGACCTGTTGGCGCAGACCATCTGGGAGGGTCTGGTCGCGGGCGTGCTCTACGCGCTCATCGCGCTCGGCTTCGTGCTGATCTACAAGGCCTCCGGCGTCTTCAACTTCGCCCAAGGCATCATGGTGGTGTTCGCGGGCCTGACGCTCGTCGGCCTTTACGAGAAGGGCGTGCCGGCGTTCCTGGCTCTGGCGCTGACGCTCGTGGTGATGCTGGCCCTCGCCTTCGCGGTGCAGCGGCTGGTGCTGCACCCGCTCGTCAACCAGCCGGACATCATCCTGTTCATGGCGACCTTCGGGCTCACCTACATCCTGATCGGCTTGGGGGAGCTCGTGTTCGGCGGCGACCCGAAGAACATGATCGCCAGCGAGCTCTATCTGCCGCAAGGCGCGGTCGACCTGAAGATGCTCGGCGGCATCGTGACCTTGCAGAAGCTCGATATCGCGGCGGCCGTGATCGCCGGCGTCCTGATCGCGGCGCTTGCCTTCTTCTTCCAGTCGACGCGGATCGGGCGCGCGCTCCGGGCCGTCGCCGATAGCCATAAAGCGGCGCTCTCGGTCGGCATCTCGCTCGATCAGATCTGGGTGATCGTCTGGTTTGCGGCCGGCATCGTGGCCCTCGTCGCCGGCATCTTGTGGGGCGCGCGCTCCAACGTCTCCTTCGCGCTGCAGATCATCGCGCTGAAGGCCCTGCCGGTGCTGATCCTCGGCGGCTTCACCTCGGTGCCTGGAGCCATCGTCGGGGGACTCATCGTCGGGGTCGGCGAGAAGCTCGGCGAATTCTATTGGGGGCCGCTCTTCGGTGGCGGCATCGAGAGCTGGTTCGCCTATGTGATCGCCCTCGTCTTCCTGCTGTTTCGCCCGCAGGGTCTGTTCGGCGAAAAGATCATCGAGCGGATTTGAGGTTGAAACGTGTTCTATCGCGAAGTCGGCCAATTCAAGACGAGCTACGAGGCCGACATGGCCGTCTTCCCGATCCGGCAGGATCGCATCGGGCTCGCCATCATCCTCGCCATCGCGCTGGTCGGCATCCCGCTCCTCGGCTCGCCGTTCTTCCTCGACGTGATCATGGTGCCGCTGCTCGTCTTGTCGCTGGCGACCATCGGGCTCAACATCCTCACCGGCTACACCGGGTTGTTGTCGCTCGGCACCGGCGCCTTCATGGGGGTCGGCGCCTTCGCCTGCTACAAGCTCACCAGCACCTTCCCTGGCGTCGACATCCTCATCTTCATCATGGCCTCCGGCCTGTTCTCGGCGCTGGCGGGGGCCGTATTCGGCCTGCCCTCGCTCAGGATCAAGGGCTTCTACCTGATCGTCGCCACGCTCGCCGCCCAGTTCTTCCTGCAATGGGTGTTCTCGCGCATGGCCTGGCTCGTGAACTACAATACGTCGGGCGCCATCGAGGTGCCGCTGCGTACCCTGTTCGGCATCCCGCTCACGGGGGCGACGGCATCGCCGCTCGCCCGCTATTACGCGACGCTCGCCATCGTCATCCTGCTCACCCTCATCGCCTCGAACCTCGTGCACGGGCGCGTCGGACGCAACTGGATGGCGGTGCGCGACATGGACATCGCCGCCGAGCTCATGGGCATCAGGCTCCTGCCGACCAAGCTCCTCGCCTTCGCGGTGTCGAGCTTCTATTGCGGGGTCGCCGGCGCCATGCTGGTGTTCTTCTGGCAGGGAAGCGCCGAGCCCGAGGTCTTCTCCGTCGAGCAATCCTTCCAGATCCTGTTCATGGCCATCATCGGCGGGCTCGGCAGCTTGATCGGCTGCTTCCTCGGCGCGGCGCTGATCTATATCCTGCCGATCCTCTTGCGCGCCTTGCTGCCCGCGATCGGGCTCAACGTGACGCCCGCGACCGTCGAGCAGCTCACCTTCGTCGTCACCGGCACGCTGATCATCCTCTTCCTGGCGCTCGAGCCGCATGGACTGGCGCGGCTATGGTCGACGGCAAAGCAGAAGCTGAGAGTCTGGCCGTTCCCGTATTGAGGAAGCACCTGCCCCACCTCTCCCACTTGCGGGAGAGGTAGACCTACGGCGCCTTCAGCAACCGCTCGATATAGTCGAGCTCTTCTTGCGCGCGTGAGGGGTCGCCGAGGCGGCGGCGCAACTCCTGCAGGATTTCACGGGCCCGCTCGGCGACATTGCCTTCGAGGCCGTTGCGCTTGCCATAGCCGAGCCCGTTATCGTAATCGCCTTCGCCGTATTCGTCGTCGGCGCGGTCGACGCCGCGCCCGAGCGGATCGACGCCGCCGCGCACCATGCGCGAGCGGCCGCGTCCACGCCCGTCCGGAC
Source organism: Hyphomicrobiales bacterium (assembly GCA_044445965.1). Lineage (GTDB taxonomy): Bacteria > Pseudomonadota > Alphaproteobacteria > Rhizobiales > Beijerinckiaceae > GAS188. Next base: position 30,894 of record JBIOEJ010000039.1, on the reverse strand, counting down.
CCTGCTGACCGCCTTGCTGCTGTTGCTGCTGGGCGAGCTGATCGTTCAAGGCGTTCATGCCCTTGCGCATCGCATCGATGGCGCGGCCTTCCGCGCCTGTGGCGCCCGCGGCGTCGCCCTGGCCGAGATCGCCCTCGGCCTCCTGCATCTCGCGCCCGGCCTCGCCCAGGCTCTTACCCGCCTCGTCGGAACCCATGCGGCCGAGCTTCTTGCCGAGCTCCTGAAGCCGCTGGCGCAGCCGCTGCTGGCGCTCTGACAAGCCGTTCATGCCATCATCGCCGCCCTGACCTTGCGCCTGGTCCTGCCCGCCCTTCTGGCCGGGCGACTTCTGGCCGGGCTGCTGTTGTCCTGGACGCTTGCCTGCCTGGCGCTGCCGGTCGGCCGATTGGGTGTCGTCGCGCAGCTCCAGCTCCTTGCGCAGCAATTCGCTCATCTCGTCGAGCGCCTGCTCCTCCTGACTGAGCTGCTGGTCGTCGCCGCTGTCCTGGTCGCCTTCCGCGGTCTGCAGGTTGTCGAGGAAATCCTTCAATTGATCGAGCATCCGCTCGGCGCGGTCGCGCTCGCCGTTCTTGGCCATCTCGCCCAGCTGGTCGAGCAGGGATTGCAGATCGCGCTGCGTCAGCATCTTCATCGTGCGATCGGCTTGCTTGGAATTCGGGTTGTCCCTGGCGCGGTCGGCGAGCTCGCGCATGTAGCGATCGAGCGCCTGGCGCAGCTCCGCCATGCGCTGCTCGAGCTCCTCCTTGGAGGCGCCGTTGGCGAGCGCGTCCTTCAAGGCCTTCTCGGCGGCGCGCAGCGCGTCGAGCGCCCGCGTCGGCCCCGAGCCTTCGATGACGAGCGCCAGCTCCCACAGATCGGCGACGACGACGCGCAGATCGTCATCGGTCATCGCCGCCGACAGGCTGCGCGTGATCGATCTGAGGCTGATATAGATGCCCGTCTGCTGCGGCATGAACCGTTCAGGCGCGATCATCAGAGCATAGAGCGCTTCCAGCACTTGCGGCCGCTTGTCGGCGTCGAGCGCGAGCTTGCGGCGCTGCTCGGCGACGGCGCGCGCCAGCGGCTTGGTGAAGGGGTGCTCCGGCAAGGTGAACGTCACCGGCTCGCTCACCCCCTCGAGCCCGGCCTCGTCCTTGGCGGCGAGCCGCAGCGCCACCTCCGTTCCGGCCCAGGGATGCGAGGACAGGTCGAACGTATCCCTGGCCGGCGGCGCGCCCGGCCGTACCGAGGGCGGCGGCAGATTGGCGAGCGGCGGGTCGACCAGCGGATGTCGGCTGGTCAGCGAGCGCCCGCGCCAGCGCGGCTCGGCGAACCGGGTCTCGACGGAGGCGATGCCGTACTCGTCGGTGCCTTCATAGCTCAAGGTGACGGTGCCGCGGATATTGGTCTTGGGGTCGCCGACGATGCGGATGGTCGGCGGCTCGTTGGCGATGGCGGCGATCGACAGGCGCTGCTCCCGCGGCCCACCGGTGATGGTGACGCTGCCGTCGCCCGTGATCCGCCAGCGCGTCTCGCTGACGCCGGCGGAGACCGCGGCCTGTCCTTGCGCCTTGAAGCCTTCCGTCGGTTGCACCGCGACGCCCGCGCCTTCCGGCCAGCGCAGCACCAGCGTCGAACCGACCGGTGCGCGCAGATCGAGCGTGCCGCTCTCCGACTTGGTGAAATCGATCACCAGCGGCGGCATCCGCGCATAGGCCGGCGGATCGATCCAGCCGTCGATGCGCGCCTCGACCGCGGGCGCCGCGACGGGGTGCGGGTCGAGCGCCGCGACGACCTTCTCGAGGCGGCCCGGGCCGGCGGCGAAGAAGGCGGCGGCAAGGATCAGGAGCGGCGCCGTGCGCAAGGCGTAACGGTCGCGGGCGACCATGCCGGGACGCGGCCAGGCGACGCGCGCGCCGGCGAGCGCCGCCCTGACGCGGCTGCGGTGGGCCTGCCACAGGGTACGGGTGGCGCCGTCATCGCCGCCGGCGCCGAGCCGGTCGGCCCAGGCGCTCGCGAGCCCATGCCTTGCGCCCGAATCGCGATCGACGCGCCGCAGCCTGTCGGCGTAGCCCGGCGGCACGATGCGCGCCAAGGGTGCAAGCGACGCCAGCGAGGCCGCGCCGAACAGGATAAGCGCGATGAGCCGCCCCCATTGGGGCAGAGCCGCGATCAGGCCGATCCAGGACGCAGCGACGAACAGCGCCGCAACGCAAAGCGGCGGCACGAGGGCAGGCCAGAGCAGCTCCCACCACAGCGCGAAGCCGGCGCGTGCCGACAGCCGCGACAGGTCGCGCTCGAGCGCCGCATCCGTCGGCGCCGGGTTCATGGGCTTGGCTTCGCGAATCAGCCCCTGCAATGGCGTGCTCCTGCGATGTCTCCCATAAGGTAGCACCGAATACGGCTTTGGCGAGGCGCGAACCGCACTTTCCCGCTCACGAAGCCGATAGCAGCGCCCCTTTTTTTGATGCACTATCCGTGCCGCGGGCCGATCGGCCGGCGCCCAAGAGCCGTTTTAGAGCTTTTCCCGGTCCGATCGAATCGGACCTTGGCTCTAATCGATCATCTTGCTGCATTTTCCGCGGCGAATCGGAGGTCACCCCCGCTTTTGCGGGGGCATGCTTCGCCGGAAATGCTCTAGCCGAGCCAATCGGGCAGCCGGTCAAGCCCGATCAGCCCCTCATAGGTCTGGCGCGGACGCACCACGGCGAAGCGGTCGCCCTTGACCAGGACCTCGGGCACCAGTGGCCGCGTATTGTAGGTCGAGGCCTGCACCGCGCCATAGGCGCCGGCCGACATGACGGCGAGAAGGTCGCCGGCCTGGACCGCCGGCATGGCGCGCGCCTGCGCCAGATAGTCGCCGCTCTCGCAGACCGGTCCGACGACATCGACCACCTGGCGCTCTGCGTCCTGCGCCGGCTCGACGACGCTCCTGATATCGTGAAAGGCCTCATAGAGGGTCGGGCGGACGAGGTCGTTCATGGCCGCGTCGACGATCACGAAGGTCTTGCCCGCGCCTTTCTTCACATAGATGACGCGCGTCAGCAGCAGGCCGGCATTGGCCGCGATCAGCCTGCCATGCTCGAAGACGAGCTTGAGGCCGAGCTCCCTGGTATGGCGCAGGATGGTCTCGGCATAGGCCCGGGGCTCCGGCGGACGCGTATTGCTGCGCGGATCATAGACGACGCCGAGCCCGCCGCCGACATCGATATGCTCGAGGCGATGCCCCTCCCCCATCAGGCGCCGCGCCAGGGCGGCGAGCCGCGCCGTCGCCTCATCGAAGGGCGCGAGCTCGGTGATCTGGCTGCCGATATGCATATCGACGCCGGTGACGGAAAGGCCGGGAAGCTTGGCGGCGCGCGCATAGACGCGCGGCGCCTCTTCGATCGGGATGCCGAACTTGTTGGCATAGGTGCCGGTCGAAATCTTGGCATGGGTCTTGGCGTCGACGTCAGGATTGACGCGCAGCGAAATGCGCGCCGTCCGGCCGCGCGAGGCGGCGAGCGCCGAAAGCCGTTCGAGCTCTGGCTCGGACTCGACATTGAAGCACCAAATGTCCTGATCGAGAGCGAAGACCATCTCGGCCTCGGTCTTGCCGACGCCGGAGAACACGATCTTCTCCGCCGGCACGCCCGCCGCGCGGGCGCGGCGCAGCTCGCCCTCCGACACGACATCCATGCCGGCTCCGAGCCGCGCCAGCGTTACGATCACGGCCTGATTGGAATTCGCCTTCATGGCGTAGCAGACGAGCGAGGGAACCGAGGCGAACACCCGCGAGAAGGCGAGGTACTGCGCCTCGAAGCCGGCACTCGCATAGCAATAGACGGGCGTGCCCACCTGATCCGCGACGGCGCGCAGATCGACATCCTCGGCGTGCAGCACGCCACCGCGGTAGTCAAATATGGTCATGGTCGTCCCGTGTCGGCGGCTCGGCTCGCATTTGCCGCCTTATAGCGATGGGCGGGCAGGAGTCGACCTCACTGATCTTGGCGCGAGTCGCCTGACGTTTCGCGCCACCCGCTCCGCACCGGCCGGAAGCAGCAACACCGGTCCGGCTCCTTCGGCGGAAAGATGATCGTCGGCGTTGAAAATCGCGCAGCGATCGATCGACAGGCAGCCGCAACCTATGCAGCTTGCCAAGCTGTCGCGAAGCCTCTGCAACGCGGCGACCCGGCGATCGAGATCGACAGCCCATGCTCGGGAGATGCGTTCCCAGTCCCTGCGTGTGGGCGACCGTCCATCGGGCAGATCGGCGAGTGCGGAACCGACTTCGGCAAGGGAGATGCCGAGCTCCTGGGCGACCTGTATCAGGGCCACGCGGCGCAGCACGTCACGGTCGTAGCGACGCTGGTTGCCGCTCGTGCGGTGACTTCGGATGAGCCCTTTGCGTTCATAGAAGTGCAGCGCCGACACCGCTACGCCGCTGCGAGCGGCAACCTCTCCGACCGTCAGCTCCTTCGCCATCACGCAAGACCCCTTTACCTCAACCGTGGTTGAGGTTGTAGCGGTGGTGATGACTTCACGCAAAGAGGGGAATCGCATGGCGGCCACGGATCGAGGCGGTGCTCGGCGGAACCTGTGGGCATCGGTGCCGCTCGGCCGTTTCGTCCTGCTCTGCATGGGCGTATGGCTGCACGCTGCGGATTCGCTCGTCACCGCCACCATCGTGCCGGCGATGGTCGATGAGATCGGCGGCGTCGCCTATGTGGGCTGGACGATCTCGCTTTATCAGATCGGGGCAATCGTCGCAGGGGCGGCAACGGCGATGCTCTGCCGACGCATCGGCGTGAAGCGTGTCTTGGTGACCGCCGCGCTTCTCTACGGCTTCGGTTGCGCGATCGCCGCGACCGCCCCGAACATGGCGATCCTCGTCGGCGCCCGGCTCGTTCAGGGGATCGGCGGCGGCATGCTGATCTCGTTGAGCTATGTGGCCATCCAGCAGTCGTTCACGGAACATCTGTGGGGCCGCCTGTTCGGCGTCGTCGCGTTGATCTGGGGCGCAGGCTCGCTCCTCGGACCATTGATCGGAGGCGTATTCGCCGGTCTTGGCGCGTGGCGTTGGGCGTTCTGGTTCTTTGCCGTGCAGGCAGGCGCGCTCGCGGCGATGGCCTCGGTGTTGCTGCCCGCCCACCGGACCGGCGAGGAGACCGGCGGCAACTGGCCATGGCTCCCCTTGCTGATGCTTTCGGCCGCGACGCTCATGATCGCGGAAGCCGGCGTAGCCGAAGGGATCGCCGCGTCCATCCTCGGGTGCTCGGCGGGCATGGGTCTGCTATACGCTGCCGCGAGGCTCGACCGGCGGTCCCGGTCTCGGCTGCTGCCGGCACTGACGCTCGATTTGCATCAGCCCGTGGGCGCCGGGCTCTTGATGGTCTTTGCGCTGTCTGCCGCAACGACGGGCTTCTGGGCTTACGGTCCGCTGATCCTGAAGATCATGTTCGGCACCTCCCCGCTGGTCTCCGGATACATCCTCGCCGGAGAAGCCCTTGCGTGGAGCGCGGCCACCATGGCGGTTTCCAGCACCCCTCTCTCGGCCGGCAGGATGTTGATTCGCACAGGCGCGGGGCTCGTCGCCGTCGGCGCCGCGGGCCTTGCCGTCGCCGTGCCCTCGGGGTCGCTTGCCGGAATGGTCGTCTGCGTGCTCATGCAAGGCCTTGGCTTCGGCGTTTGCTGGCCGTCGATCGTGCATCGCACGGTGCGCCTTTCCGGCCGCGGCGAGGGCGCCCTTGCGGCGGCGGCACCCGGCACCGTTCAAAGGATCGGATATGGTGTCGGAGCCGCGGCGGCCGGCATAGCGGCCAATGCGTCCGGCCTTGCCGACGGCATGTCCGTCGCCGGCGCGCAGGCGGCGAGCTTTTGGGTTTTCGCCGGGTTCATCCCGGTCCTCGTCGTCGGCATGGCGGGCGCCTGGCGGTTCACACGGGAGACCGACGAGCGCCGGCTTTCATCCTGAATTGATCGCGCCTTCTGGAATGTGGAGCTCCTCAAATAGCGGCCGCGATCCGCGCAGCGAAGCCGCAAGGGCTGCGTGCCGCCAAAGGTGGTGTGCCGCCCGGCACGTCGGGCCGTTTGATTTGGGAGGCCCTATTCAAACCGGCTTCGCTGTAAATACAGCGAAAAATACAGCAAGAGCGGCCGAGGCAAGCCCCAGCAGCGCGGCAAGGCACCGACCCAGCCGTCATGGGCGTCCTCGGACTCGTTTCGAGGATCTGGCCGGCCATGACGAAAGCCCCGACGCCCAGCCGATGACGCGGGCGCGCCGGCCGCCGACCAGCCCCGTCATGTTGCGGCGCAACATCTGTTAATAACAGATGAAATACAGTTGGAGCGGGCTATTTCGGGGGCCGAGCGCTCCGATCCATGTTGCGGTGCAGCGCAGCTGCAAACAACAGCAAAAGTACAGCAACCGACGCCCGGCGGAATCACCGACAATGGATTGCCCCTCACCTTCGACACGGCGTCGACGCCGCCACGAACCCGCTGCGGCACCACGATGGCGGCCCACCCGCCGGGGCTTGGTTCCTTCTTCACCTGTCAAAGAACCGAAAGGCCAAAGCGAGATCGCCTCGGCTGCACGCAATTCCCTCCTTCCTAGCCAAGGTCCGAAGAGAACGCAAGCGGAACATACCCCCTGTTTCCCGATAGGTACTATTTGTGTCATGATCGATCAGAGAGATATTTAGAAAGCCCAAATCGCTCCCTGGAATCATCAGACAGTAGTATACGGACGTATAACACTAGCGCTATGGGAGACGAAGATGAGTTATCCGGTTGATGACGTAGTACCGCTGAGTAGTTGTGTGTCTCTAGATGATATTTTTGTGTCGCCGGAGGCATGGGCTTTCGCCAGCGAATTTTCTAAAGAGTTCCAAAATCCATCTTCATCTGCAGCTGGAGTTGTTGCTTTCGTTTGGTGTGAGGGTCGAAAATGGCGCTCCGACAGAAATGCTGAATGGAAAAATCAAGGAGCTGGCTTGGAGCTCGGTATGTACAAAGCCAGTCAGATACCAGATGAAGCTGTCCACGTAAGGGATGGGGCAAAGTACGCATTTCTTATACCTTCCGAGATCCTGAAGCGTTCACAAATGCGATTGATTGATATCGAGGAGAAGGGTTGCTCTAAGGTTCTCGATCTAAAATAAGTTTTATGGACTTCTAACTTCGTCTTCACTCCATGCCGCCCGGCCGGATGACGACTCTTGCCAACGATACGGTCCCGGGAATCCGGTGACAGCTTACAGGAGTGGACCCCTAAAGTGACACACGTCAAAAAGGGGGGCATGGCCTCCGAGGAGGAACCATGTCGGAACAACGACCGCGTGTATTTTCGACGGAACTAAAGGAACAGATCGTTCTTCGGCTTGAGGCGAGAACGTCACCTATAGCTGGGATTCGACCACCGGCGGCAACATGGGCGCGGGCCGGCTCACCGGCATGAGCGATGCGTCCAGCACGGCCGCCTTCGTCTATGACGCGCGCGGCAATGTCCTCTCCGAGACGCGCGTCATCTCGGGCAACAGCTACACGGTCGCCTACACTTATGATGCCGCCGACAAGGTGGCCTCGATCACCTATCCGTCGGGCTGCCGGGCGCATGTCCTCGGCGACGCGGGCAGCTCGCTCACGCCGGAGCTCCGATGCTTCCCGGAGCGGGCTGAGGGCTTGCGAATCGGAAATGTCGTCGAACTCCGTGGCGCGGCCGTGGCAAAGCTTGCGCGAGGCCAAGCTTCTCTTCAGCCGCCCGCGCTCTACCGACCGGGAAAAGCAAGCAACCGTCCGTCGAACCTGGCTGCCGGCATGGGTTCTGCGGACTCATTTGCAAGGCTCTAACATCGTTCAACTATGAAACGCGGAGGTTAAAGTCTTGGCCCAAAATGACCCAGAAGCGCGTATTGCTTGGCCGGCGCTAGATCGTCGGCGAGCAACTGTCAACGAAGCTTCTCCCGCGAATACGGACACTCATATCGCACATGATTCCGAAATGGTTACTGAGCGGCGGCAACGATTTGCGACCATACTTATCGGGCAGGGCGGCCTGTTACAGGAAGGCCTGAAACACATCTTCGACAAGACCGTTTTCGATGTCGTCGCGTCCGGATCAACTGTCGACGAGCTTGTCTTGAGCCCATCGCTCAAGCAGCAAGCTCTGTTGCTCATCGTGGATGCCGGCGATAATCCGCGGATCGCAATTCGGCAAATGGAGTTATTCAAAGAGCACCATCCGGCTTCCCGTGTCGCCGTTCTGACCAGGACTGATCGGACGGCCGACATTGTCTTGCTGCTCCAGGCGGGCGCGAACGCCTGTTTTCCAGGCGGGGCCACGCCCCTTACTTTTGTCAAGTCTCTCGAATTGGTGATGCTGGGTGAAACTCTGCTGCCCTCGACTCTATTGGCTTCCATTCCTCACCGTGAAGAAGCGCGCCCGGAGCCGATCGCAGGCCGTTGCACCGCGACCTTGACGCCTCGGGAAGACCGCATCCTGCGCAGCTTGGTCGAAGGTCATTCCAACAAGGAAATCGCGAGGAAACTCGATATCGCCGAGGCTACCGTAAAAGCCCACGTCAAAAGCGTCCTCCGCAAGATCGGAGTGCGGAGCCGCATGCAGGCCGCCATTTGGGCGTTGAACGATGCCTCGCTCGATTGCCCGACGAATTACGGCCCGCCTGCACCTGCCCTCGCGATGGTCGAGGCGGCATCGCCTGTTCCCTCTTCCTCCGACGAAGAGGAGGAGAAACCCGTGGAGCTGCCAGGTGCCGCAAATCGGGCGCTTGGGGATATGGTCGGCGTCGCGAACTCGAAACCGCAGGTGTCCAAGGCAGTGTCTCGGAATGTTTCGGCGCAGCAAAGTCGCCTCTTGCGGCCGGAGCGGTGGCTGGCCGAGGAACAAGAGCGCCGCGACGAGGTTGCTGCAAAGATCGGCCGCCTGCGTGAACTGCGAGAAGCAAGAACGCAGCAGCATGTCAAGTAAACCGGCGACGCGAGATCTCGTGCCAGGCGAGACAGGCGGAGCCTGATGCGGATCGCCCGGATCTCTTTCAGCTCGAACGGAGCCTTGTGGCCAACCAGCTTACCCTTGTTGCACGGTTCCAGGCTGGCGCGAACACTAGCTTCTTCCATGATAGCCTGCCAGCAGATCACCCTCGCTCTGATCACCCTCGCTCCCAACGGCTCAAAACATCCCGAAACTTCTGCATCCTGCGATCCTGTAGCCACGCTGCCCGCTTCATCGCCCCGCTCCTCTTGCGGGATACAAAACCGGACAACTCGTGTGCTACCTAACCCGGACAACTCGTAAGCTTACGACATGATCACCCTCGCTCTTGGACTGGTGACACGTTCGTGCCATAGTTTCGACGTTTGCGGTTCATTGTGCGCGGCCGGTGGTGGCCAGGAAGCTGTCGATGATCGCGTTGCTCGTGAAGTTCATCGGCGCCTGCCGGCGCCAACCCGCGACGCGAGCCCGGCCTTACGTGTATTTCGATCGGCGAGGAAGCCGGTTCCGCGCGATCTTTCTTGCCGGCGCGATGATAGTCTGTTTCGCCGCCGCTGCGGGCGATTGTCGCGCGGCGGACGCCTCTGCATCGCCTGAGCAGCTCATTACCGGCTTTGCCAAGGCGCCGAACATCCATGCGGCCTTCTATGATTTGAACCAGGCTGCGGCCAACGATACCGCAGCGCTGCGCAAGGCAGCCTTGGCGCACCTCGCCGACAAAGATGATCCCGATACGCATTACGCGGCGCTCTATGCGCTGGTGATGACGGCGGATGCCGATAACGGCGCCGCCGAACTTGCCGGCATGCTGACTTCGGCGAATGTGGACGAGCGGTTGCTGTCGGCCGGCGCCTTGGCCGGGCTCGGCGACAAGCGGGCATTGCCGGTGTTGATCGCGGCGCTGGATCAACAAGACGAGCTATCCTATCGGGCGCCGCCGCAACGCGCTTACGACTTCGCCCAGCGCCAATTGCTCTGGTTTACCAATCAGGACTTCGGTCTCAAGGTGGCGCAGACGCCCGAAGGGATCGCGGCAACAAAGCCGGCCTGGGAGCAATGGTGGCGGTCCGCCGGCGTTTCACTGCATTACGATCGGCGGGAACGGAAGTTCGTCGAATGAGGGCGTGGCTCGCGGCGTTGGGTTTGCTGGCGCTCGTCGCGGCGGCGCCCGCAGGTGCGGCGCCGGAATTGAGTTTAGGCGGCGGCGCGACCGTGACGGTGGACGGCACGACGGTGACGATCACCGTCCATATCGATATCTGCTGCTTTGATGATGTGGGAACGACATTAGCGGCACATGTCATGAACGAAGTCAGAGCGGCGCAGGATATGTGGAACAAGGCGCTGGCTAAATTGCCGGCGCACGGCTGCTTCGATGTGAAGGTCGTGTTCGATGCGCGCCTATTGAACGAGGCCGATCCCAAGGACCCCGGGTATCACCAAGTCAAGATAGATTTCGACAAGCCAGGGACGTCAGAGGACGACCGGTCATGGGCTGCTAAGGGTCGGGACGCTCTGCAAAATGAGGATGACGGCACCACCTACACGCGGGTCTTGACCGGTATGTTTTACGCCAACGGCATGACCGCAGGAACCTGGGCTCACGAGATCGGCCATTTTATGGGGCTCGGAGATGATTATCGCGAACAGGGCTCATTGTTTCACCGGCGTTTTTCTTGTCTCCCCGGCAGGGGCGGCACGCTGATGTGCGATGATAAAGGCGAGATCGATCAGAACCTCGCTGACCGCCTCGTCGACATTCTCAACAAGGCTGGATTTTTGCCGCAGTGCTGGAAAGGGACGCTGAAAATCGCGTCAATCTTCCTGTGCGTCAAACCAAACACATGTTCCGACACCTGGAAGGCTGACTTCCGGGTCGTCGTCAACGCGGCGGGTAGCGCCAGCGGCAGCGGAATCAACCGCCGCGCCTCGCCTCTGAAAGCCGCTCCCATAGTGGCTCCGCCGGTCCAGGAGTTCCCCATCAGTGTCAGCGGCGACGCGGACCACGTAAGATTGCGGCTCAGATTTCGGGGTGCCGGTCCTGCCAGTCCTGCGGGTTCGGCCGACTACTCGCGAGTGCAACTGGTACTCAATGGTACCCCAAGCTTCGCGACCCCCCGCACCTATGTGATTCCGGTGACAGCGCCCGGCGTGGCCAAGGGTCAATTCGACATTAGCTTCTTTGCCCAGACCGGCTCGATCGATGCGCAGCTTGAATGCCCGACATGTGCCGGTTTCGGCTCCAAGCAGTGAGGCCGAGCCGCAGCGGGCGAGATACCAACAGGCTTTGTCGGATCGCGGCGGCGAGCGGACGGCGCTCATCTACGGCCTGATCGTCACGGCCAAGCTCAACGATGTCGATCCGCAGGCCTGGCTCGCCGACGTCCTCGCCCGCCTCGCCGAGCATCCAGCGAGCAAGATCGACGAGCTCCTGCCCTGGAACTGGAAAGCCGGACCTGCCAAACTGGCAGCATGAGCAGCACCGCCAAACATTCCGCACCAGAGAGCTTCAACCAGATCGCCACGATCCGAATCGAGTTGCGCTACACGGATCCTGTGATCTGGCGCCAGGTCGAGGTTCCGACATCGGTGACGCTCAAGGTCCTCCACGATATCGTCCAAGCCGTCATGGGATGGTTCGACTACCACCTCTGGGAGTTCACGATCGACAAGCGGCGATACGGACTGCCCATGGACGAGGATTGGGGAACCACGCCGCGCATCGAGGCCACCAAGGTCCGCCTCCGCGACATTCTGAAGCCGCGCAAGACCATCATCGACTACCTCTACGACTTTGGCGACTCCTGGGAGCATCGGCTGACCGTCGCGGATATCCGCCAGGGCGAGCCCGGCATCTCCTATCCGCGCTATATCGGCGGCGAGTGGAACGCGCCGCCCGAGGATTGCGGCGGCATTCCCGGCTTCTACGAAACCCTCGATGCAATCGCCGATCCCGACCACCCGAACCATGCCGATGCCAAGGAATGGTTCGACGAATACGATCCCGCTGTCATCGATGGGCTGCCGATCAAAAACGCCCTCAGCCGCATCGCAAATCAACGCAACGCTGCCAAGGCGCGTCTTGCCAAAAAGACCCCTCAATAAACGGTCTGACAAATAACGATCATGCCGGCGCGGCCATCCCCGGACCGTGGGCTGACGACGCTCGGCCGTCTTCTCGCTTGGCGCAACGGGCGGCGGAACGTGCGCCGGAGCAGCGGAGGCGGTCCCCAGGCTCCTGATAGCCTTGAGCAGGCGTTTGCGGTGACCGAGGGGGATGCCGAGCTTCTCGAGGTCGACCTCGGTCAGCTCAGGCAGCACATCGGCGTCGATTTCGCTCTCGCGGAACGCGGCCTCATATTGACCAAGGCCAAGGCCTCGCAGCCAACCTCCGAGATCCATAGTCACGCCCTAATTGGCTCAGGACTCATGATCCTCTACGTGAAACCGCGTGTCCAGGGCACGGCTCCTGAGGGGCCGCTTTGGGTCAGAAGCGGGCGATGTCCCATGAGACGGCGCGGGTCGTCGCCGTGTCTGGACGAGTCGCCGCGCGCGGGCCAAACTGGGCCATGGCGAGCGACACCCTGATCCGGACGGCCGAACTGCTGTTGCGCGGCGGTGCTTGCCTCGCGCTGGCGCTGCTCGCCGCGCTGGTGCTGCGCGACCATGGCCGGGTCGGCGCCGGGTGGCTCGGTGCCCTGTTCGCGGCTGGAACCGCCGCCTTCACCCTGTGCTCGGCGCCCGGCATGCACGAGCTGCTGGGCTGGTGGTCCGCGCCGATCCTGGCCGGTGCCAGCGGCAACAATCTCGTCTTCTGCTGTTCGCCCGCGCGCTGTTCGATGACGGATTCCGGCCGCGCCCGTGGCATGGCGTCTTGTGGCTGGCGATCGTCGCGGCCGCGGTGATCGAGGTGCTGATGCTGGAACCGGCGTCATCGCCGGCTGCCGCTCCGCTGCGGATCATGTTGACAGCGCAGGCGGTGCTGTTCGCGATCCTGGGCGCGATCCAGGCCGTCGCCACCTGGCGCGGCGACCTGGTGGAGCCGCGCCGGCGGCTGCGTCTGTTCGTCGTCGGCGCGACCGCCGTCTATATCGTTGTCGACGCCGGCACCGGTTTCCTGCGCGTCGGTCCGGGCTCGGACGCCGGGAGCCTAGTGCGGATCGCGGTCCTCGCGGCGATCCTGGTGGCGGTGGCGGCGGCGCTGCTGCGCGTGTCGGACAAGGCGGGACTGTTTCCCGAGCCTTCCCCGGCCGCGCCTCCGCGCGACTTCGCCGAACGCGCCGCGGCACCGCCCCACCCCGCGCTGGTCGCAGCCCTCGAACGGGCGATGACCGTCGACCGCGCCTATCGCCAGGAGGGGCTGTCGATCGGCCAGCTCGCCCTGCGTCTCGGCCTGCCGGAATACCGGCTGCGCCAGCTGATCAACCGGGGGCTGGGCTATCGGAACTTCGCCGGCTTCCTGAACTTTTATCGCATCGCCGAAGCCAAGGAAGCGCTGGCCGATCTCGCCCAGGCCGACGTGCCGATCCTGACCATCGCGCTCGATGCCGGCTTCAACTCGCTCGGCCCCTTCAATCGCGCCTTCAAAGGCGAAACGGGCATGACCCCCAGCGAATTCCGCCAGCTGCGCCTGCGGGCCGCAACAGCGCTGCGAAAATCCCCGGAACCGGCTAGCCGGATTTCAAATCCGGCATGAGGGATCAAGGCCTTACCCGATAGCTTGCCGGCCTCCGCACCAGCGAGCGAGGCCGAGATGCCGTCCCCGATCCGTTTCCTGCCGAGCTGTGCCGTCATCGCCACCGCGAGCCTGGCGGGCTGCAGCGCCCTCGAGCGCGCCGCCGACGTTCCCACCCACTATGTCGGCCACCAGATGTGCTCGGCGGTGTTTGTCGGCGGGCTCGATCCGGACATGTTCTATCGCGAAGGGGTTCGGCCGGCGATCGCGCCGGCTGGGCTGCTAATGGATTACCGTATCGACCGCGACAAAAAGGAGGTCACGGCCAACCTCGCCGGCCTGATCACCAGCCGCTCGGTGTTCCTTGGCGCCGAGGGCTGCCGGGTCGCGCACGAGGGCGCTGCGCCGGCCGCGATGCACGACGACCCGCCGGCGGGGGTGAAGCACGCCGCCAAGCCGCTGCCCGTCGATCCCGTCAACCCCGCCCTCGAGGCCGCGCTCGATCGCGAGTTCGCCGAGCCCGAGAGCGGTCCGCACCGCTGGACCAAGTCGGTGGTGATCCTCCACGACGGCCATATCGTCGCCGAGCGCTACGCGCCGGGCTATGGCCCCGAGACGCCGCAGATCGGCTGGTCGGTGACAAAATCGGTCACGAACGCGCTGATCGGCATCCTGGTGCGGCAGAAAAAGCTCGCGGTCGACGCACCGGCGCCGGTCGCGGCCTGGCGCGATTCCAGGAATCCGCGCCACACCATCACCGTCGACAATCTGCTGCGCATGAACAGCGGCATCGAGTTCGGCCAGTCGCTCTATTCCGATTGGCACAGCGCCTTCGATCCGTCGGCGCAGATGGAGTTCGATATGGCCGACCAGGCGGCCTTCGCCGAGACGGCCGAACTCGGCGCGGCACCGGGGACGCGCTGGAACTATACCAACGGCAACACGATGCTGCTCGCGCGCATGATCCGCGACCAGGCCGGCGGCGACGCCGCCTCGGTCTTGCGCTTCGCCTATCGTGAGCTGTTCGACAAGCTCGGCATGGAGCATGTCACGCTCGAATTCGACGGCGCCGGCACGCCGATCGGATCGAGCCATATGTGGGCGTCGGCGCGCGACTGGGCGCGCTTCGGCCAGCTCTATCTCGACGACGGCGTGATGGAGGGCGAGCGCATCCTGCCGGAGGCCTGGGTCGACTATTCGGCGCGGCTCACGCCCGGCAGCGAAACCTACGGCTATGGCGCCGGCTTCTGGACCAATCGCGGCACGACCGGCGGGGCTGCCAAGCGCATCGGGCTCGGCATGCCGCCCGACTCCTTCATGGCGCGCGGCAGCCAGGGGCAATACATCGTGATCGTTCCCTCCGCGCGGCTGGTGGTGGTGCGGCTCGGCATGGCGCACGACCGCTACGAGGATATCGACGGGGTCGCGCGTTTGGTTGCGGACGCGATTCGATGATCAGGCGATGCGTCTTCTCGAGAAGCGCTGGCTCATCCTCGCCGAGATCCCAGCCTTCATGCCGGTAGCCATGCGCGGCGATCTCGTGGCCTTGCGCGTCGATGTCGCGATAGATTTCCGGATAATGCTCGACGTCATGGCCGCAGCAGAAGAAGGTGGCCTTCACGCCGTGCCGGGCGAGCA
The DNA here is from genome assembly GCA_044445965.1 of Hyphomicrobiales bacterium. Lineage (GTDB taxonomy): Bacteria > Pseudomonadota > Alphaproteobacteria > Rhizobiales > Beijerinckiaceae > GAS188. The sequence goes on along the minus strand of JBIOEJ010000039.1, from coordinate 15,610 downwards.
TATCGAGATAGCGCGCCACGCCGCGGCGCATGGCGTAGCGGCCGCGGCTGTCGATGCCGAGCGGCCGCAGACCCTTGCCGGCCTCGACCGCCGGGCCGTCGACATGGACGGTGACGCAGGCGACGAGGCGCGCATCGCCCGGCCAGCGGGTCGCGGCCGACGCAGCTTCCGCAGTCGTCATTTCATCACTGGTCCCAACGGGGCGCCCAGCTCGGCGAGACGAGGCGGCCATTGGGCACCGCGAGGGCCGCGAGCGTCCGCATCTCCGCGTCGGTGAGAGCAAAGTCGAAGATCGCGATATTCTCGGCGATGCGCCGCCGGTTCGCCGATTTCGGGATGGCGACGACGCCCGGCTGCTGCACCTGCCAGCGCAACAGCACCTGCGCCGGCGTCTTGCCGTGCCGCCCGGCGATCGCCGCGACCTTCGGTTCGGCGAAGATGTCGCCTCCGCGTCCGAGCGGGCAATAGGAGGTGAAGGCGACATCGTTCTCGCGGCAAGCCTCGATCAGCCGCGATTGATCGAGCCTTGGATGGTATTCGCACTGGTTCGCGACGATGGGCTCGCTCGCGAGCCCAACCGCGTCGGTGAGCAGCGCCACGGGGAAGTTCGAGACGCCGATATGCCTGGCGAGGCCGCGGCGCTTGGCATCGCACAGCGCGCCGATCGAGCGTTTGAGCGGTATCCTGGGGTTCGGCCAGTGGATGAGCAGGAGGTCGACCTGGTCGACGCGAAGCCGCTTCAGGCTCGCCTCGGCCGAACGCTGCAGCTTGCCCTCGTCGACATCGTCCGTGCCGACCTTGGTGGTAAGGAAGATGTCGGCGCGCGGCACGGGCGAGGCCCGCATCCCCTCCCCGACCGCTTCCTCATTGGCGTAGACGGCCGCCGTATCGATGTGCCGATAGCCGCTTTCGAGCGCCCAGGCGACCGCCTGCGCGCATTCCGAACCGCGCGCCGCCCAGGTGCCGAAACCGAGGCTCGGTATCGAGGCGCCGTCGGCGCGAACGCTAGGGACCGTCATCGCTGTCTCCGCTCTTGTGATCGCCGTGATCCTATCGCATCGTCGCCGCTACGTCCGGTGTCAACCAACCGAGATGCTGGCCCGAATCGACCGCGAGGATCTGCCCGGTCACATGCCAGGCCGAGGCGAGGTAGAGCACGGCCGCCGCGATCGCCTCCGGACGCACCCTCTCGCCGAGCAGGGTCGCCGCCGCCTCGCGAGCGACCCCCTCGTCGCCGTCGCGCGGATTGGGGAATGTCGGTCCGGGCGCCACCGCATTGACCCTGATCGCCGGCGCGAAGGCCTGCGCCATGGTGCGCGTCGCCGACCACAGCGCCGACTTCGTCAGCGCATAGGAGAAGCAGCGGGGATCTGGCCTCAGCACCCGCTGATCGACGATATTGACGATGGCCGGGCGCGAGGCCGCCTCGGCCTGACGCGCGAAATCGCGCGCCAGCAACAGCGGCGCCCGCAGATTGACCGCCACATGGCGGTCGAATCGTTCTGCCTCCAGCGCCGCGACCGCGTCCTCCTCGAAGACCGAGGCGTTGTTGACGAGAAGCGTCAGCGGACCGACCGCCGCCGCTGCTTCCGGCACGAGACGGGCAATCTCGAGCGTATCTGCGAGATCGCCAGTGATCAGCTGCGCCCTGCCGCCTTTGGCCGAAATGCCCGATGCGAGCGCCTCGGCCTCGGCGCGCGAGCGACGGCAATGGATGGCGACCGCGTAGCCCTGCGCCGCCAAGGCTTCGACGATGGCGCGCCCGATGCGGCGCGCCCCGCCGGTGACCAGGGCGGCCTTCGGCGAGCCTTCGATGGCGGCGCTCATTGCGGCTCGATGCCCTTCTCCCGCAGCCGGCGGCGCTCCAACGCCTTGGCGACCCGCAGATAGCGGTAGAAGGCGAAGTTCATGGCGGTCATGAAGCCATAGATGCCGCGCAGGCAATGGCGGCGGCCGAAATAGGCCTTGAGAAAGGCTCCGGGGAATTCGAGGAAAACGCGCAAGGTCGTCACCTTGACCCCGCGCGCCTCGAGGTCGCGAACTTGAGCGTCGGTATAGCTGTTGAGCTTCTCGAGCTGGTGGCCGAGCGAGCGCACCGAGATATGGCGGATGCGGCCCTTGAGCCGCGCCACCTTGGCGCCGGGCGCGAGATCGACACGGTCATGCACCGGAGAAGGATTGTAGCGGCCCTTGTCGCGCCGGTAGAGCCGCACGGGCGCGAGCGCATAGCCGAAGGGGTGAGGCTCCTCCTCTCCGGGAAACACCTCGTGGATGGCGATCTCATAAGCGTCGGCCCGCGGCTCGCCGGCGGCGAACAGCGCGGCGATCTCGGCCCGCAGGGCAGGCGAGATCACCTCGTCGGCATCGAGGTTGAGCAGCCATGGCTGCCGGCACTCGGCCTCGGCGAAACGCTTTTGCGGGCCATAACCCGGAAAGGGATGCTCGATGACGCGCGCGCCGAAGCGGCGCGCCGCGTCCTGCGTCCCGTCATCGGAGCCTGAATCGACCACCACCACCTCGGCGGCGAGATCGCCCAATGCCTCGAGCACGAGGGGCAACCGATCGGCCTCGTTATAGGTGATGACGAACACGGAAAGGGGGAGCATGACACCGCAATTGCGCCTCAGCGCAGCGCAATTGGCATGTTCGATCCTTGCCGGCAAGCGGCGCCTCGGCACGACCGGCACGGCTCGGGGCCCCCCGAACGGGCCGCCGGCTTGCGTCAACGCCGCTTGTGCCGCCAAACGTTCTGCAACCGCGGTTAGCGGCCGGTAAACGGCGCGGCGGTACCGATCCGGCTCCCCGCGATCCGGGTCGACGCCGCGGAAAGATTAAAATCCAATGTAAAGTCAGATATTTGGCGAGTTTGCCGAGGTCGGGCGCCGAAATTAGCCGAAGGCTTATGGTTAAGCCATGATGAATATGCATAGCTAACGACCAAGCTACGCCCCAGACGCAACACAATCCTGCCATAAAGGCGCGGGCAATTGTTGCACGGCAAGCACAGCCAGGGGCGGCGGATTGCGTTAGAGGAACATCAGCATTCGGGTCGGCCGGAACATCCGCCGTCGGGCCGAACCAAGCTCCGGATCGGGCATTGATGCGATCGGAGCAGGATTGATTGACGAGGAGAGCTACATGAGAAAGATGTTTTTGGCCACGACGGCGCTGGCGATGTTGTCCGGCATCGGCGCGGCCTCGGCGGCCGATCTGCCGACGCGCAAAGGCCCCCCGATGGCTCCGGTCTATGTTCCGCCGGCCTTCACCTGGACGGGCTTCTACGTCGGCGTGAATGCCGGCTACGGCTGGGGGAACAACAACAGGAATGACAGCTTGCCGCTCGGCGCCATCCCGGTCGGCGGGTTCTTCCCGACGGGCGGCGGCAATAATAATGGCGGCTTCGTCGGCGGCGGCCAGCTCGGCTACAACTACCAGTTCGGCGTCGGCCAGGGCGTGGTCATCGGTGCCGAAGCCGACCTCGACTACGCCGATATCGGGCGCAACCGGAACAGCGGCGTGCCCTATACCTTTGCCACGACCCCTGGGACGACCTTCTTCCCGAACACCGGCGGCGGCAATGGCGGCGGCTATCTCGGCACGGTGCGCGCCCGTCTCGGCTATGCCTTCGATCGGTTCCTGGTCTACGGCACAGGCGGTCTTGCCTATGGCGATATCGGTCGTCGCGGCGGCAATGGGTTTGCCGTGACCCAAGCCGGTTTCGTCAATCCGTTCACGGGCGCCGTGGTCGGTGCGACGACGAGCACACCCTTAGGCACCAATGGTTCGAGCAGCCGCGCGGGCTGGACGATCGGCGGCGGCGTCGAATATGCGGTGTGGCAGAACTGGTCGGTGAAGGCCGAGTATCTCTACTACAATCTCGGCAACGGCAAGAACAACACCGCCTTCGCCCCGTTCTTCGGCACTACACGCCACAATAATCAAGACGGCAGCATCGTCCGTGTCGGCTTGAACTACAAGTTCTGGTAAGCCGGCGAATTTGACAGCTTGAAAAAAACCGGCGGGCCGCAGGGTCCGCCGGTTTTTTTCTTGAGAGCATTTTCCGGCGAAGCGGCCTCCGGTTCGCCGCAGAAATCGGACCGGGAAAAGCTCTAGTCGAGGCGCGTGCCGTTGGCGTCGAGCACCTCGCCGGCGAAATAGAGCGAGCCGGCGAGCAGGATACGCGGCGGCATGTCCCAGCTGCGCGCCGCGAGCCTCTCGAGCGCGGCCGCGATGCTCGGCGCTTCCTCCGCCTTGAGCCCCGCTCCACGCGCGAATTCCACGACCTCGCGGGCCGGACGGCCGGAGGTGCTCGCCACCATCGAGACCGCCAGGAGCTCGGAGACGAGCCCCTGGAAGGGCCGCAGGAAACCGGCCGTGTCCTTGGTCGACAACATGGCGGCGATCATGACGAGAGGACGCGGCGATTGATGCTCGAGATCGCCCATCGCGGCCGCGAGCACCCGCCCGCCATCGGGGTTATGGCCGCCATCGAGCCATAGCTCGGCGCCGGGCGGGGCGAGCGCCACGAGCTTGCCGCGCTTCAGCCGCTGCAGGCGCGCCGGCCACTCGGCGCGCAGGAGCCCATGCTCGAAAGCGCGCAGGTCGAGCGCAGCGGGTTTCACCGTCCGCAGCGTCGCGATCGCCGTCGCCGCGTTGATGTGCTGGTGGCGGCCCGGCAAGCACGGCAGCGGCAGGTCGAGCAGGCCGTCCTCATCCTCGAAGACCAGCCGGCCGTTTTCCTCGCGCACGTGGAAATCCTCGCGGCCGAGAACGAGCCTCGAGGCGCTCCTTTCGGCTTCCCGGCGCAGCACCGCCTCGGCCTCCGGATAATCCTGCGGAGCGACGATGGCCGGCGTGCCGCGCTTGAAGATGCCCGCCTTCTCGCGCGCGATCTCGGCAAGCGTCGTACCGAGCCATTCCTGATGATCGAGACCGATGGGCGTGATCACGGTCGCGGCAGGCGCGCGCACGACATTGGTGGCGTCGCCGCGTCCGCCGAGCCCGACCTCCAGCAACGCGAAATCCGCGGGATGGCGGGCGAAGAGCAGGAAGGTCGCCGCCATGGTGATCTCGAAAAAGCTGATCTCGCCGCCGGCATTGACGCGCTCGCAGCGTTCGAGCGCCTCGACCAGCTCTTCCTCGCCCACGAGCTCTCCGGGCACGCCCTCGCGTCCGAGCCTGATCCGCTCATGGAAGCGCACCAGATGCGGGGAGGTGTGCACATGCACGGAAAGACCCGCCGCTTCGAGCGTCGCGCGCATGAAGGCGACCGTCGAGCCTTTGCCGTTCGTGCCTCCGACATGGATAACCGGCGGCAGATGCAGATGCGGATCGCCGAGCTCGGCGAGCAGGCGCTCGAGGCGTCCGAGCGACAAATCCATCTTGCGCGCATGCAGCGAAAGCAGGCGTTGCAGCAGGGCATCGGAGGATTGCTTCATGACGGCCAGGCTGGAAGCGTTATTCGGCGACCGCCGCCAGGACCTGCTCTTCCATGACGGGCACGACCGCGTGCTTCGGCGCGCGCATCAGCAACCGGCACAGCCGCGCCAAGGTCGCCCGCATCTCGGCGCGCGGCACGACCATGTCGACCATGCCGTGCGCCTTGAGATATTCGGCCTTCTGGAAGCCGTCCGGCAGCTTCTCGCGGATGGTCTGCTCGATGACGCGCGGCCCGGCAAAGCCGATCAGGGCGCCGGGCTCGGCGACATGCACATCGCCGAGCATGGCGTAGGAGGCGGTGACGCCGCCGGTCGTCGGATCGGTCAGCACCACGATGTAGGGCAGCTTCGCTTCCCTGAGCTTGCGGACCGCGACCGTGGTGCGCGGCAATTGCATGAGCGAGAGGATGCCCTCATGCATGCGCGCACCGCCCGCGCTCGCGAACAGGATCAAGGGCGTCTGCCGCGAGATCGCGGCCTCCACGGCCGTGATGATCGCCTCGCCCGCCGCCATACCGAGAGAGCCGCCCATGAAATGGAAATCCTGCACGGCGACCGCGACGGGCAGGCTCTCGAGCGTGCCGTAGACCACCTTGACGGCGTCCTGCAGGCCGGTCTTGAGCCTGGCCTCCCTGAGACGGTCGGTATAGCGCTTCTCGTCGCGGAAGCGCAGCGGATCGAGCGGCACCTCGGGCAGCGGCACGTCCTCCTGGGAGCCCGGATCGAGCGTGATGGACAAACGCTGCGGCGCGGTGATGCGCATGTGATGGTTCGAGCCCGGGATGACCCAGAGATTGGCCTCGACATCCTTGTGGAAGACGAGTTGGCCCGTCTCCGGGCATTTGATCCACAGATTCTCGGTGGTTTCCCGCCGCAGGAGGCTGCGGATCTTCGGGCGCACCACCGTGGTGATCCAGTTCATCGGCGTTTCCATCAGAGCAAACGGACCCCCCTTATGTAGGGACGATTTTAGATGGCCGCGAGCCAAATGTCATGCAACCCGGCGCGCCGGGACGATACCACCGATAGTGGATGTCGCGCTCGCGCTCCTCACCGCCACTCGCGATCCCTTGATCCCGCAGTAATTCGACCCTATTTTATAGGTCGAATTAGGATGTCACCATGACGCAGACAGCGCAGTTCACGGCCGCAGAGGCGGCCTTTGTCTTGCGGGAGCCCGTGCGTACGGTGAAGAAGGCGCTGGACACCGGTCCGGTGCGGCCTATGCTGATACGCAAGGCCGGCGGGCCCGTTCGCGCCATCGGCTGGCCGGACCTCTTCTATCTCTATGCCGTCAAATCTCTTCGAGAGGAGCTGACGCCTAAGGCACGCACGGAGTTTTACGAGGCCCTGCAGCAAACGGCCGTCGAGCGCGAAGGCGAGGTACGGTTTGGTCGCTTTCGGATCGCCGTGCGGGACTTGGTGCGCGAAATGGCAAGCCGCACGACCGAGCTCAGTAAGCTAGCCGGCAAGGTCTCGTTCCGGGCCGACGGCGAGGCGCTGATCAAGCACACGAATATCGAGGTGTATCGCATCGCCGCGTTGATCGAGGGAGGCCTGTCCGTCGACGAGGTCATGGCCGGCTATCCGTCACTGATGCGCGGCGCCGTCGAAATGGCAAAGGCCTATGCGGATGCCTATCCCAAGCCCGGCCGCCCCTATCCCCGCACCACGGCGAAACGCGCCCTGCAAGGTGCCGGACTGGAGGCCCTCGATGAGGTGCTCGGCGATGGCGACGACCCTGCATGAAGTATCTGCTCGATACGAACGTCTTCAGGGAAATCGGGAAGACCGGCCCGCACAAGAATGTAAGCGCCTGGCTAACGAGTGTCGACGACTCTGATCTTGCGATCAGCGCGCTTACGGTCCGTGAGGTGACGAAGGGGATCGCAAAGCTCGCGCTTTTCAAGCCAGCCGTGGCGGCTCAGATCTAGGCTCGCGTGGATGAGGCCTTCGACGCCTTCGAGGGCCGCATCCTGCCCATCGATCGCGCGGCTGCGACCACATGGGGAGAAGCGCTGGCGCAAAGCGAGAAACACGCCGATGATGCCGGCCTTGCGGCGACGGCACAAGTAAGCGGGCTGATTGTGGTGACGCGGAATACGAGACATTTCACGTCTCGAGGCGTGCCGATGCTCGATCTCTACAAATCGCCGCCCGAGCACTTCGCGCCAAGGCTTCATCGGGAGCGACGTTAGATGGGCGTGAGGGATGTCATTCAATCGCCGCTCAGGCGGCCTTGCGCACCCGCGCAACTCCCATGGCGAGCGCGCGCACCAGGCCGGCGACCGCCTCGACCGTTTGCGCGGTCGCCCGACCTTGCCGGTCGAGCGAATGGCGCACCGCTTCGACGATCGACGAGCCGACCACGACGGCATCGGCGCTCTGCGCGATAGCGGCGGCATGATCGGGCGTCTTCACGCCGAAACCGACCGCCACGGGAAGAGCGGTATGGCGCTTGATGCGCGAAACCGCCGCGGCGACCGCGGCGAAGTCCGGCGTCGCGGCGCCGGTAATGCCGGCGATCGAGACATAGTAGATGAAGCCCGTGGTATTGCGCAGCACCTTCGGCAGGCGCTTGTCGTCGGTCGTCGGGGTGGCGAGCCGGATGAAGGCAAGGCCCGCTTGCAAGGCCGGCAGGCAGAGCTCCTCATCCTCCTCCGGCGGCAGATCGACGACGATGAGGCCATCGACGCCGGCCCTCTTGGCGTCGGCGAGGAAGCGTTCGACGCCGTGGATATAGATCGGGTTGTAATAGCCCATCAGGATGATCGGCGTCTCGCTGTCGCTCTCGCGGAAGGCGCGAGCGAGCTGGAGCGTCTTCGTCAAGGTCTCGCCGCTCTTCAGGGCGCGCAAGCCGGCGGCCTGGACGGCCGGGCCGTCGGCCATCGGATCGGTGAAGGGCATGCCGAGCTCGATGATGTCGGCGCCCGCTCGCGGCAGCGCCTTCACGATCGCAAGCGAGGTGTCGTGATCAGGGTCGCCCGCCGTGACGAAGGTCACGAGCGCGGCGCGCCCTTGCGCGCGGCAATGGGCGAAACGAGCGGAGAGGCGAGCCGTCATGGAGGGGCGGTTAGCATGCAGGAGCGCGGATGGGAACCTCGAGCGGCCGAGCATCTCTGTCGAAGCTGCGTTACGAGCGCAGCGACGGGCGCGACACAGCAAAGGTATTCGTCCTTATGCCTGTCACGGAATTCGCAAATGCCGCGTCGATCACATCGGCAATCCGCACCGCCGCATCTTCCGGCGAAAGTCCGGCGGGCCGGATATTGGATATGCAGTTCCTGCTCGAATCCATCGTTCCGACCCGCGGCAGCCAGGTGATATAGGCGCTCAGCGAATTGTCGGCAGACAGGCCTGGGCGCTCGCCGATCAGAACGACCACCAGCTTGGCATCCAACAGCTCGCCAATCTCGTCGCCGATTGCGACCCGCCCCTGCTCGACGAGAACCAGCGTAGCGATCATGCGCCCCCGGGCGAGCATCGCCGACCGGAGGCGATCCAGCACGGGCAGAAGGTTGCTTGCGATCGCCGAAGCGGAGAGGCCGTCGGCGGCCACGACCGCGACATCGGCGCCCCGCGCGATACCGTCGAGATTGCGGCTGTTGCCCGCCGAAAGGCGCCGCCCCAGATCGGGTCGTCGCAGATATTCGGCGCGATCCTTCGCTGCGCTACGGACCTGAACGACCCTCCAGTCAAGGGACCGGAGAGATCGCGCCATTGCATCGAAGTCGAGCGCAGTGTGGACGGCGTCGCGAGCCCGCGCATGGTCCATCATAAAGCGCAAGCTCGCAACCGTCGGCTGCCCCGTTCCGCTCCGTCCGAGCGCGATCCGGGCCGGCGTGAAGCGCCGCAATCCCAGCAAGCACCGGCGACGGCAAGCCCGGCGCTTCCATGCGGGGCGTCGCTCGCCATCAATGCAGCTCCATCAACTCGATCAGCCTCGTCGCCGGAGCGATCGCGCTCTGGGGCGGTTTTTCGACGAGATGGCCGTTCGCGTCGACGAGGCCGAGCCGGCGCAGCCAAGCTTCGAATTCCGGGGCGGACCGGCGGCCGAGGACCTGTCGCACATAGAGGATGTCGTGGAAAGCCAGGCTCTGATAGTTCAACATCACATCGTCGGCGCCCGGCACGGCGATGACGAAGGTGACACCTGCGACGCTCAACATCGTCAGCAGCGCGTCCATGTCATCTTGATCGGCTTCGGCATGGTTGGTGTAGCACACGTCGCATCCCATCGGCAGGCCCAGCAGCTTGGCGCAGAAATGGTCTTCGAGGCCGGCGCGAATGATCTCCTTACCGTCGTAGAGATATTCCGGGCCGATGAAGCCGACCACCGTATTGACGAGCAGCGGATCAAATCGGCGGGCGACCGCATAGGCTCGCGCTTCCATGGTCTGCTGGTCGACCCCGAAATGTGCGTCGGCGGACAGCGCGCTTCCCTGTCCCGTCTCGAAGTACATGACGTTGCGGCCGACCGTGCCGCGCTTCAGCGACAAAGCGGCGTCCTGTGCTTCGGCCAATATGGACAAGTTGATCCCAAACCCGCGATTGGCCTTTTCCGAACCCGCGATCGATTGAAAGACCAGATCGACTGGAGCTCCGCGCCGGATGGCTTCGATCGCGGTCGTCACGTGACCGAGACAACAGGTCTGCGTCGGGATTTCGAGGCGCTCCCTGATGTCGCCGAGCAAGCTTACGACCCGCATATAGTCCTGCACCGTGTCGGTGGCCGGATTGACGCCGATAAGCGCATCGCCGGCGCCGAACAGCAGCCCGTCGAGCACGGCGGCCGCGATGCCGCGTGAATCATCGGTCGGATGGTTCGGCTGCAACCGGGTCGACATCCGTCCAGGAAGCCCTATCGTATTGCGGAAGGCGGTGACGACGCTGCATCTTGCCGCAACGACGACGAGATCCTGCAGGCGCATGATCTTCGATACAGCAGCGACCATCTCGGGGATCAAGCCGGGCGACAAGGCCGCGAGACGGGCATCCGTCATCCCCGTGTCGAGCAGCCATTCACGGAATTCGCCGACGGTGAGATGGGCGATCGTGGCGAAGGCCGACGGGTCGTGGTCGTCCAGGATCAAGCGCGAGACCTCGTCCTCCTCATAGGGCACGAGATCGACGTTCAGGAATGTCTTGAGCGGAAGATCGGCCAACGCCATCTGGGCCGCCACGCGCTCGATCGCGCTCTGTGCGGCGATGCCGGCCAGCGCATCCCCCGAGCGGGCGGGCGAGGCCTTGGCGAGCAGCGTCTTGAGATCGCCAAAGTTCCAACGCGTGCCGTCGACGGTGGTCTGGTAGGGCATGCTACGATGCTCGTAAGGGTCGGGACGCGGACTGCTTCGCCCCTTTGTTCACGTCGTCGTCTTATGATCTATCCCGCTAGGGAAGCGGCGTTTCGCCGAGAGCGGCGCGCCAGCAGATTGGCGACGATCAGCAGCAGAATCGACAGCAGCATCATCAATGTGGCCGCAGCCGTAATCGCCGGGCTCAGTTGCTCGCGCAGGCCGGTGAACATTTCGAGCGGTAGCGTACGCTGGGCCGCGCCGGCTAGGAACTGGGCCACGACCACCTCGTCGAACGAGGTGACGAAGGCGAAGGCGGCGCCTGACAGCACGCCGGGCAGGATCAGCGGCAGCATCACCTTGAAGAACCCCGTCAACGGCTTGGCGCCGAGAATGGCGGTGGCTCGCATGAGGTTGCGGTCGAAGCCCGTGAGACTGGCGCCGACGGTGACGACCACGAAGGGGCTCGCCAACACGGTATGGGCCAGGATGATGCCGGCATGGGTGCTGGCGAGCCCGATGCGGGCATAGAAGAGATAGGTCCCGACCGCGGTCACGACGACCGGCACGATCAGCGGCGAAATCAACAGAGGCACAACGAACCGACGAGCGGGAAATTTCGGATCCGACAAGCCGATCGCCGTCAGGGTTCCGAGGACGGTCGCCAGGATAGTGGTGCCCGATCCGATAAGCAGGCTATTGCCGATGGCGCTGCGCCAGCGGTCGGTCCCGAGCACGACCTCGTACCAGCGCGTCGAGAGGCCGGCCAGCGGAAAGGTGAAGAACGAACCGCTGTTGAAGGACAGGGGCACCGGCACGAAGATCGGCACGATCAGGAAGACCAGCACCAGGACGCACCAGAACCAGAGGGCTCCGATCCTGATCCGCTCGCCGGTCGCGGGGTATGGGGACAACAACATCAGGCTTCACCCCATCTTGAAAAGATCGAGGCCGAGATAGCGCGTCATCGTCACGTAGAGCCCGAGCGTGAAGGCGAGCAGGACGAAGCTCAGCGCCGCCGCCATCTCCCAGTTGAGCTCGACATTGACGTAGTTGGCGATGAAATTGCTGATCAGCTGGTCGCTGCCTCCGCCTATGAGGACGGGCGTGATGTAGTAGCCAAGGCACAAGATGAAGGTGAGCAGGCAGCCGGCGAGTACGCCGGGCATCACCTGGGGCAGATAGACGCGCCAAAAGGTCGTGAAAGGCCGCGCGCCCAACGACTGGGCGGCTCTGAGCTGCGATGGCTGCACGGAGCGCATCACGCTATAGATCGGCAAGAGCGTGAAGGGCAATTGGATATGGGTCATCGCGATGATGAGCCCGGTGCGGCTGTACATCAATTCGAGCCGCTCGCTCGTCAGGCCGAGCCAGAGCATCGCATCGTTCAGCAGGCCGAATTTCTGCAGGATCACCGTCCATGCGGCTGTACGCACCAGGATCGAGGTCCAGAACGGCAGCAGCACCAAGACGAGGACGAGGCCGGCGATCGCGGGTCGGAGATTCGTGATCAGATAGGCGAGCGGAAAAGCCAGGGCCAATGTCGCCAAGGTGACGATGGTGGCGATCAGAAAGGTTCGGCCCATGACGCGAGTGAAGACCGCCTGTTCGGGAGGCACCGAGCCGATCGAGCCCTGCTCGGTCCAACGCAGATCGAAGGCGCTCAACAGGAAGAAGGAAGTGAAGCGGTTCATGCCGGCCCGGATCGCGGCCCAGCCGCGCTCCTCACCGAGAAGCGGCGCGGCCGCTATCATTGCGTCCTTGCCCGCCGATTGGTCGGCCGCGGCATTGCGCGCCAGGCGCAGCACCTGACTACGTGCGCCGGGCAGCCTGGTGTTGAGGCTTTTTGCGAATTCATAGACGGTTCCGGCCGCTTGCGCCGCCTTCAGATCGGCGGCGAGCGCAAGAAAAACCGCCTCCTCCGGCACAGCCGCATCGCCGGCTTGCCGCAGGGCCGCTCCGGTGCGCATGAGCGTGTTGGCGATGGTCGGCTCATAGATCGCCCGCGACAGCAAGGCCACGATCGGCGTGGCGAAGCTGAACAGCAAAAGCAGGAGCAATGGCGTCGCCAAGGCCAGCGGACGCAAGCTACCGCGATAGTCCTTCGTTATGACCATCGGCATTGCGATCGACGACATGACGCGATCCTTGCGTGGCGACCGAGGAAGGGATGGCTGCCCCTTCCTCAGCCTTGCTGGTGCAAACCTATTGGGCGAGCCAGGCGTTGAACCGCTTGACCAGGTCCTCGCCCTGATCGCCCCAGAATTCGACATCGCCGACGAGATAGCTCTTCATATGCTCCGGCGCCGTCGGCAGCTTGGGAAGGACATCCTTGGGCACGAAGGGCGTCGCGTCCGAAAGAACCGGTCCATAAGGGATGTAGCGGCCGAGCTGCGCGCTGACCTCGGGCTGCGCCGCATAGGCCAGGTATTTGTAGGCAAGCTCCAGGTTCTTCGCGCCCTTCGGAATGGCGATCATGTCGTATTCGACGATCTGATCGTTCCACACGATCGCGAAGGGGCGCTTATCCTGGTCGATCGCGTTTTGAATGCGTCCGTTCCAGGCGGTGGTCATGACCACTTCCTTGGAGGCCAGGAGTTGCGGCGGTTGCGCGCCCGCGTCCCACCAGACGATATCCTTCTTGATGGTGTCGAGCTTCTTGAAGGCACGCTCGACGCCGGCTTGGGTCGCGAGCACCTTGTAGACATCGGCAATCGGCACGCCGTCAGCCATGAGCGCCCATTCGAGATTCTGCGCCGGTGCTTTGCGCATGGCCCGCTTGCCCGGGAATTTCTTGGTGTCGAAGATGTCGAGGACCGAGGTCGGCGGCTCTTTCAGCACTGTCGTGTCATAGGCGAGCACATCTCCATAGACGTCGATGCCGACGCCGCAATCCAAGGCCGTACCGGGCAGGAACCGCTTGCGATCGGCGATCTTGGAATAATCGAGGCGTATCAGGACGCCGGCATCGCAGCCTTGCAGGACGGTCGAGGTCTCGACCGTGACGAGGTCGATCGGCACGCTGCCGGTCTCGACCATGGCTTTGATCTTGCCGAGATCGCCGAGATATTCCTGCTCGTTGAACTTGATGCCCATCTTCTTGGCGAAAGGCTCGAACCAGGCCTGACGGAGCGCTGCCTGCCAGGCGCCCCCGGTCGCCATGATGGTGAGCTCTTCCGCGAAGGCGGGCTGCAGCTGGGACAGCATCGCGGCGCTTGCTAACGCAAGCAGAGTCGTTGCACGTACTCGCATCGTCAAAGTCTCCCTGTGCTTGGTGGATCGACGTTCTGGACGGTGTTTGCCGAGAAGGCTCGGCTATCCGCCGAGGACCAGCAGAGATGGATGGTTTCGCCCGTCGGTTGGGCTCCTTCCGGCCCGATCTTCAGGGTCAGGCTTTGCCCGTTCGCCAACCGCGCGAGGAGGCGTTGGTGATCGCCGAGATAGATCCTGCCGTCGACCGTCGCCGGGAAGCGATTGTCGGCCTGGCCATCGGCATCGGCCAGGCTGATCCGTTCGGGCCGGATCGAGAGATGGACGGGGTCCCCGGGCTTGAGATCGCCGATGGCACAGGTGCTCGCCTTTAGGCCGCTCGGCAGCGCCACCAGGCAGTGCCCCGACCCGACACGCTCTACGACGCCATCGAGCAAGTTGTTCTCGCCGATGAAGCTGGCGACAAATGCCGTCGCCGGCTCGTTGTAGAGACCGTCGGGTGTCCCGATCTGCACTACGGCACCGCTGTCGAATACGGCCACGCGATCCGACATCGTCAAAGCTTCGCCCTGGTCATGCGTCACATAGACGATGGTGACGCCCAGCATCTCGTGGATCTGCTTCAGCTCGATTTGCATATGCTCGCGCAGCTTCTTGTCGAGCGCGCCGAGAGGCTCGTCCATCAGCACGAGACTCGGCTCAAAGACGAGCGCGCGCGCCAGTGCGACACGCTGTTGCTGACCGCCAGAGAGCTGCGCCGGCTTGCGTGCCCCGAATTGCTCCAACCGGACCATCTCGAGCGCGCGCCGGACACGCGGCCCGATCTCGGCCTTGGGCGCCTTTCTCACCGATAGGGGGAACGCGACGTTCTGTTCCACGCTCATGTGCGGAAAGAGCGCATAATTCTGGAACACCATCCCGATATTGCGTTCGTAGGGAGGGAGGCGGTCGACCGACTTACCGTCGAGCGTGATCACGCCCCGGCTCGGCCGCTCGAAGCCCGCCAACATGTTCAATGTCGTGGTCTTGCCGGAGCCCGACGGTCCGAGAAAGGTGAGGAACTCGCCACGCCCGATGCTCAAATTCAGCCTTCTTACGGCGTGGAAAGACCCGTACATTTTCTCCACATCGGCGAACTCGACGAATTTGGCGTCGCGATGTTCGCCCCCTATTGGTAGACGCGTTGTTCCGTTCATCGCCGCATCCGAGCCCCGCCTATTCGCGGCTGCCGAAGCCCGCGAACCGAGGACACGGGACGCGTCCGACGCCAGCCCGCTGCCAATCGCCGAACTCTGCCTGGCTAAACCCATTGCCCACCTCAGCAAGCTCTCCTTTCATCACATTGTATGGTCACACAATGCGAAGTTGGGTGACATTACAAGTCAGGAATGGGTGTCGTCAATGCTCTTTCGTGGCTTTTTTTGCCCCTTGTCGGGATACAACTTGGGTCTTTGATCATATGATGTACACACAAATCGGATTGTCCGGCCCTCCGGCCTATGTTAAGGGGCCTGGATGCCCGAGGCGCGCAAAGCATGCTCGATAATCTGGAATTGCCGGACAATGATCGCCCCGTTTACCAGCGTCTGGCCGAGGCGATCGGCAGGCGCATCGCAAGCGGCGAGCTGGTCGAGGGCGACAAGCTGCCGCCGCATCGCGAGATCGCCC